>CAOKJJ010000005.1 GCA_948468465.1 uncultured Eubacterium sp.
TTCGTATTACGCTGAATACCTACGGACATTTATATCCTAATCAGCAACGGAGAGTCCTTCGAGAAAACGAAAGTGTTTGTTGTAAATTGTTTATTTTAGTGGTAAGATATTTACGTATATGCTTGATTTGGAGAATGGTATGCATGATAAAATTTGATTGTTTGTGGGAATTGATGAAAGAAAAGAATATGACAAAAACGCAATTAAGGTTAGCAGCAAGGCTTAGTACGAGTACATTTGCAAAACTTACAAAAAATGAAATGGTATCACTTGATGTATTGGCTAGGCTGTGCAAGGTGCTTGAATGTCAATTAAGTGATATATGTACGATAGATCTTGGAGAGAAGGTGTAGCTATTGAGCAGCATCATGGATATTATTGCTCATGAAACAGGAGGAAGGATGGATACGATTCACGGTCTGAGAGGACATTTTATGAATAATATAGATGCTAAACCACCTGGAAATAATAGAAAAATTATAAATCGGTTTTTTATTGGAATAACTGTGGTTTTGCTTGTGATTGTTATAGGAGCGATCGTTCTGTTTTGGAATGAATTGCGAACCCTTTTTTCATTAGAAAAGATTGACGATTATGGTGCATATCAGATGACCTATTATGGTGATTATGGTTTTGAGGAATTTTTAGAAGTTGGAGCATCGAGCGATGAGGAAATAGAAGAGTTTGTAACAAAAAGACTGCTAAAAGGATTGCCTATAAACCTTGGTGTTACAGGGGATGGCTGCACAGCTTTCGTAACCAAAAATGAAAAAGGAGAAGTAATATATGGCCGAAACTTTGACTTTCTTTATGCGCCATCATTACAATTATATACAAAGCCGAAGAATGGATATAAGTCAGTTTCTACTGTGAATCTATCTTTTGCCGGATATTCAGAGAATTTTCTGCCCGATGATTCCATTTTAGATAAGTTTTTGACACTCGCAGCACCGTTTTTGCCATTTGACGGCATGAATGAAAAGGGAGTGGCAATTGCATTATTAGCTGTACCTGAAGCCGAACCGTCTTATGATAGCAACAAGATAACTTTGAATACGACAACTGCAATCCGATTAGTGCTGGATCATGCTTCAACGGTAGAAGAAGCGGTCCAACTGCTTCGTAATTATAATATTTATTTTTCCGGTGATATTGAATGTCATTATCTGATTGCGGATGCCAGTGGACGTTCCGTTATTGTTGAATTTTATGATGATGCACTTCAAGTCGTAGAGACGAAAACCGATTATCAAGTTGCAACTAATTTTATAGCTTATAATGGTTTGAATATTGGTGAAGGTTTTACAGAATTTGAAAGATATGATATGGTTGAAAAAGAGTTATTGGATAACAACGGCATATTAAGTGAGAATGATGTTATTTCGATTCTTGCTAAGGTCGGTGTGCAGGATGGAGAAGTTGATAAATTACAATGGTCTGTTGTTTATAATCTGACGACAGGAGATGTCCGTTTATTTATTCATAGAGATACAAACGATATAACAGCGACAAAACTGGAAATGAGTAATTGATCTTTATAGATCGTTATTTCTTCAACGCGGTATTAGAACAAGGACTGAATGAGTATAGCGTGAATTAATTAAGGAGCTTCCAATGAGAAGTATAGCAGAACTGGAAAAAAGAATACATTGTCTGGAAACGGAAAATCAATATCTGAAAAAGCTGCTGGCAGACGCGGGAATTTCTTATTCTGAAAAAGAGATAGATGTCAATGTTAATGAATATGATCCAAATCAAGGGGCAAGAATTATACCTAGAAATATTACAGAAAGAGATGCAAAAGTGTTCTTTAGCATGTTTTGGGGACGTACGGATGTATACAGCAAACGTACCATAAAGAAATCGACCGGGGAAGTCAGTTATTATACGCAGTGTTACAATTTTTGGAAAAGCGGCTGCCCAAGAGTTACTGGAAGTAAGATAAAATGTCAGGATTGCAAAAGACAGGCTTATAAGGAGTTAAAGAAAGAGCAGATTATTGACCATTTAAGGGGAAATTCGGAGGATGCTACAGATGTCATAGGCGTTTTTCCGCTTTTGACAGATGATACTTGCAGATTTATTGTCTTTGATTTTGATAATCATGAAAAAGATGCGGGACAAAATGATTTTGCCAATACTGACGATTTATGGAAAGAGGAAGTAGACAGCCTGAGAAAAATATGTAATATTAACGGAATTGATGCATTGGTAGAGCGTTCCCGTTCGGGGAGAGGCGCACATCTTTGGATATTTTTTCAAAAACCGATAGAGGCTGGATTGGCAAGAAAATTCGGCAATGCGTTGTTAAACAAAGGAGCTGAATCTGTAAATTTAAAGTCTTTTCGCTTTTATGACCGTATGCTTCCCATGCAGAACCACCTTCCGGCAGGTGGTTTAGGCAATTTGATTGCACTGCCTTTACAGGGACAGGCGTTAAAAGAGGGGAACAGTGCATTTATAGATGAATGTTGGAATGCATATCCTGACCAGTGGGAAGTGTTGTTAAGTAAGTAAAAACTTTCAAAAGAGTTTGTTGAGGATAAGATAAAGGAGTGGACAGAGGAAACTTCTTACATTGCTGCAGAAGGCAAAGATATTTTTGAAAATGATAGTGAAAAGCCGTGGAACAGAAAAAAGCATTTTCGGAAGGAAGATGTTGAGGGAAGGTTACAGATTACATTGTCAAATGGGGTGTATGTGAAAAAAGCAAATTTACTGCCACGGATACAGAATCAGATCAGAAGGATGGCTGCGTTTTCCAATCCTGTTTTTTTCAAAAATCAGGCAGTGGGATTGTCTAATTTTGAAAATTACAGATATATTTATCTTGGAAGGGACGAAGGTGAATTTATCAAAGTTCCAAGAGGTATTTTAGAAAATATAGCCGAAGAGTGTGAAAAAGCCGGTATCGAATATGAAATAGAAGATAACCAAAGCAAAGGCCAGCCAATCCATGCGGAATTTATTGGAGAACTGAAAGAATCACAGGTACCTGCGGTTGAAAAGCTTCTCCAAAGTGACAATGGAATTTTGAGTGCGTCCACGGCATTTGGTAAGACAGTAGTGTGCTGTAATGTCATAGCGCAAAGAAAGGTCAGTACATTGATTCTCCTGCAGTCATCGGCGCTGATGGAACAATGGCAGGAAGCGCTGGAAAAGTTTTTGTATGTTGATGAAGAACTGCCAGAGTACGAGACACCTACGGGGCGTAAAAAGAGACGGAAAAGTATTATTGGAAAATTACAGGGAGCTCACGATTCTACTACAGGAATTATTGATCTTGCCATGGCGGGTTCAGTCTGTAAAAATGGTGAATACCACAGGCGATTAAAAGAGTATGGGCTAATATTGGTGGATGAGTGCCACCATGCAGCTTCCGATACTATAGTAGATATTTTACAGGAAGTAAATGCAAAATATGTATATGGCGTAACGGCTACACCATTTAGGGGTGACGGCTTGGAAAAAATAAATTATATGCTTCTTGGACCAATTCGTTATAGGTATACCTCAAAGGACAGGGCAAAGGAGCAGGGGATAGAGCATCTTGTCTATCCACGTTTTACAAGAGCAGTTGCGCCGAGATTTTCACAGGATAACATGCATCCAAATGAAGCATATGAAATTATCCGCAATAATGAGGACAGAGATGAATTAATAATCAGAGATGTAAAGCAATGTGTGGATGCCGGAAGGACACCGGTGGTTCTTTCCAAGTATGTGGAGCATTCTCAGCGGTTGTATGAGAGCTTGATAAATTGTGCAAACAAAGTCTTTTTATTGTCCGGCAGAAATTCAAAGAAGGAGCATAAAGAAATTTTAAAACAGTTGAATCAGGTTACGCCGGAGGAAAGCATGATTCTTGTTGCGACGGGTAAACTGATAGGAGAAGGATTTGATTATCCGAGACTGGATACACTGATTATGGCAACACCGGTGGCATGGAAGGGAGTAGTGGAACAGTATGCCGGACGTTTAAACAGGGATTATGTTGGAAAGAAAAGAGTGATCATTTATGATTATGTGGATATCCATATTTCCATGTTTGACAGAATGTACCATAAGAGGCTTAAGGCATACAAACAGATTGGATATGATATTTTTTCAGGAACAGGTGTGCAAAAGCAGACGGCGAATGCTATTTTTGATATAGATAATTATGCAGACGTATATCGGAAAGATTTGTTTACAGCAGAAAAAGAGATTATCATTTCCAGTCCGGCAATCAGCGGCAGGAAAGTGAATGAGATGATTCATTTACTCAGGGAAAGGCAGGAGGTAGGCATGAAAATTGTTGTCGTCACATGGAAGCCGGACAGCTATGGATATGGGGACAGTGCATACTGGATGGAGCTGCAGGAACAGATGAGAAAGGCAGGATTTGAAATGAATCTTGTGGAGGATTATTGCGAGCATTACTGTATTATAGACCGTCAAGTGGTTTGGTACGGAAGTATGAATTTTTTGGGGAAAGAAGATGCGGAAGATAATCTGATGCGTATCGCAGATCAGAAAATTGCAAGTGAGCTGCTTGAAATGACATTTGGAAATGAAAAGTATCATGGTGAGACAATGTAAGGAAATGGGAATACAATATAATTGGCAGTCTTTTGACAGAAAAGGCGTATATTATGGGGCAAATAAGAGGATAGAATCAGGATGGAAAGGTGTAAATACACATGGAAAGAAAAGAATATAGCGCTGGAGCAGTAAAGCATTCTTTTTGGTTTATGGAATTTCGCAATGAGGTAAAGCTGCTGTCTGAAGGAAAGAGCTTTGGAGAAATAAAAGAGTTATGCAGAAATGAAAATGTATTTGCCGCATCTACCCCAAAGAGGGCTGTACAGATTTTTAGTACGGTATCGTCAAGAATAAAAGCGATAGGCGATAGTTTTTATCAAATATTTTTAGATGGAGATGTATCGACGCAAAAGATTTTTAATCTTGCAGCTATTATGGCAGATGACAGGTTATTTTTTGATTTTGTGTATGAGGTAATACGGGAGAAAATGATCATTGGAAGTAATGAATATAAGCCTGGTGATTTAAACCTTTTCTTTAAGGACAAGCAGCTGCAGAGTAAAAAAGCAGCCGGATGGACAGATGCTACATTTGCGAGATTGGGCAAGAACTATAGGATGTTTTTGTTTGAGGCTGGAATAACGGATAAAGGTAAGGACGTAAGAAAAATTTTTAAACCGATATTACAACCGGATATGGAAAGATGTCTTGTAGATAATGGTATGGAGCAGATCGTAAAAGCTCTTTCGGGGGTAAGATGATGTCAGATATTGAGAAGCGGTTAGATCAGATGGAAATGTTGATAAAGAAACCATCTTTCAGACAGGCAAAGGGTAAAGCAAATGAGGTCAACTATTGGGTATTTGATTATGCGCCGGAGGAGGAGCTGACCGTAAGAAATCGAATTTCCTGTCTGAAAGATAAAAACCGGAAAGGAACGGATGGTTTTAAGCTGGTGGTCTATGATTTATATGATTTGGTGATTGATCACCTGCAAAGCAAGAATTTTATGGAAAAGTGCTATGCTCAGGAACAAAGACGTGGTATCAGGAAGCTGCAGGATGCAGTCCAGCATACGCTGAAGATCACTGATAAGGAAAACCTGCTTGTTAAATATATTGCAGAAAAAACACCGGAAAATGCAGTAGTGTTTTTAACTGGGGTAGGAAAGTGTTATCCGCTGCTGCAGGCGCCGGAAGTATTTAATAAAATTCTCTACAATATGCCGCAGACTTTTGCCAGTGTACCTATGGTTTTATTTTATCCGGGTACTTACACGGAACAGGAGCTGATCATATTTAATGAATATCCGGAAGACAATTATTACCGGGCATTTCGATTGGTGCGATAGGAAGAAGATAAAAACAGAGGATCGGTTAGGAGGGTACGGCAAATGTTAATGAAAGAAATGTTTGAAAAAGAGATAGACCGTGACATACAGGGTGTGATTATTGTCGGTCAGAGTGAAGCAGAAAATGCAGCGCAGGAATTGGATGAGTACGTAGTAACTAAGGAATTGCAGAAACACTTTGCGGATTTTTTTTCCGCATATAAAAAGGGGATTGTTGGGACTACTCCGAAAATGGGTGTATGGATTTCCGGTTTCTTTGGAAGTGGTAAATCCCATTTCTTAAAAATCTTGTCTTATCTGCTGGCCAATAAATCAGTAGGAGACAGAAAAGCTATTGATTATTTTGCTGCCGATAGCCTTACGGGAGGTAAGCCCAAGATTGCGGACAGAAAAGTGCTCGAAGATATGAAGCTGGCTGCTGATACGGATACAGATGTTGTACTTTTTAATATTGATTCTAAAAGTGACGGGGGCAGCAAGCAGAATAAGGATGCGATTGTTCATGTATTCCTAAAAGTTTTTAATGAAATGCAGGGTTTTTGCGGAGCGATACCTTTCCTGGCGGACTTGGAGAGAAAGCTGACAGAGGAAGGACGGTATAACGAGTTTAAACAGAAATTTGCGGAACTGTATGGAGAGGCTTGGGAAGAGTCCAGACAGGACTTTGATTTTATTCAGGATGATGTTGTGCAGGTTCTTGCTGAAATGGATTTTATGAGTGAGGCAGCTGCACGTAACTGGTGCGAAAAAGCAGCTGAACCATATCAGATTAGTATTGAGGATTTTGCAAAGCGTGTGAAAGCATACATTGACCGAAAGGGCAATAATTATCATGTCGTTTTTTTGGCAGACGAGATCGGCCAGTATATTGGAGAAGATTCGAAGCTGATGCTAAACTTACAGACCGTAACGGAAGAGTTGGGAAAGGAATGTATGGGTAAGGCATGGGTGATTGTAACCAGCCAGCAGGATATTGATTCTGTAACAAAGGTTAAGGGGAATGATTTTTCAAAAATACAGGGACGTTTTGATACAAGATTGTCTTTATCGTCTGCAAATGTAGATGAAGTCATCAAGAAAAGAATTTTGGAAAAGAAAGAGATACCCGCACAGACTTTGCGCCTTTTGTATGATCAAAAGGCAACTATTATTAAGAATCTGATTACATTCAATGATGGAGTGGAGAAGAAATTGTATGCAGATGAAAATGATTTTGCATGCGTATATCCATTTGTACCATATCAGTTCAATCTGCTTGCAAGTGTACTGACATCGATTCGCACCCATGGTGCATCTGGAAAGCACCTGTCTGAAGGAGAGCGTTCCATGCTGGCAATGTTCAAAGAGTCAGCTATGGAATATAAAGAATATGAAGTAGGAACTATGATTCCATTTTATGCATTTTATGATGCGTTGGAAAATTTCTTGGACCACAGCCACCGTGGAGTAATTATCCGGGCGTATGAGAATGACATCATCAATCCGGAGCACAAAGAAAAAGTATTTGCTGTGGACGTTCTGAAAGTGCTTTTCATGATTAAGTATGTGGATAAGGCTGTCGCAGCAAATATCGACAATATTACAAGTCTTATAGCATCCAATATTGATGATGACAGAATTGCATTGAAGGAAAATGTGGAAGATGCATTGAAAGTACTGATGCGTCAGAACCTTGTACAGAAAAACGGGGATATTTATGTATTCCTTACGAATGAAGAGCAGGAAATCAACAGGGAAATTGAAAGCCAGAGCGTAGAGATGGCGGAGATTATTATTAAAACAGCAGAACTGATTTTTCAAGATATTATAACAGATAAAGACCTGGCAAATAGCAAATATAAATACAATAAATTGAATGGAAGATATGCGTTTAGTTATAATCAGATTGTCGATGAAAGGCCTTTTAAATCTATACAAAAATACGATATAGGGGTGCATATTATAACACCGGCAGCAGATTGTGGTACGGATGAAATCACACTTAGAATGAAATCTGGTGAGGGAAAAGAGGTTCTTGTCGTATTACCAAATGACAGGGCATTTATAGACGAAGTAAGACGGTATTTAAAAATAGAAAAATACTTACGTCTGAATACGGCTGACAGATTTTCTGAAATTAAAGAAACAAAAAGAATTGAGATGCGTGAACGAAGTAATCATGCAAAATTATATCTTACGGAATCTTTGAAAGATGCAGTGATCTATGTCAATGGGGACCGGGCACAGATTAGTGCAAAAGATGTGTCTGCAAGAATCAGCGAAGCGCTTGGCAGATTAGTAAAGAACGTATATCACAAGCTGGATTATATTGATACAGCTATGGGAGAGGATGATATCAGAAAGCTTTTAAAAACCAGCAGCAATCAGATTCCACGTAATCCAGCGGGCGGTACAGAACCTAATATCCATGCACTTGATGATGTATTACAGTACATTGCAGGCAACAGTCGGATGCACGTTAAGACATCTATGAAATCTATAAAGGACAGATTTATGAAAGCGCCTTATGGATTTGTGGAAAATGATGTGCAGTGGCTTGCTGCGAAACTGTTTCAGAGAGGAGATGTGTCTTTTTCTGTTAATGGGGCAGGGGTAACCATAAGGAATAAGGATACAGAGGAAATCTTCAGCTACATTACAAAGAAAGCTTTTGCAGAAAAACTGATGATGGAAGAACGTGTCCGTGTAGCTGATAAAGACAAAAAAGCAGTCCGCAATGTTTTAAAAGAATTATTCCGCACCAGCAGTCCTTCAGATGATGAAGATGCAGTAATGAATTTCTTTATCTCCTTTGCCAATAAGCTTATGACAGAACTTCGGGTTATGAAAAAGGAGTATGACAGGGCTAAGTATCCGGGATTGAAAGTGATTGAAGAAGGTATCAGAGTCATGTCTGATATCGTGCAGATGCAGTCTCCGGGTGAATTTTTCAAAACAGTATCCAGGAAGCAGGATGATTTGCTTGATTTTGCAGAAGATTATGAACCGATTAAAGCATTTTTCTCTGGGGAACAGAAAGGTATTTTTGATAAGGCACTGTTGTATCTGGAAAAATATGATGACAGTAAAACGTATATTGTAGATGCGGAACTGGAGCAGGTTGTTGACGCAATTCGGATGGTTGTAAGGAAAGAAACGCCATTTGCTGAGATTCCAAAACTTCCGGAATTGTTAAAACACTTTACGGATGCCTATACAAAAGTACTGGATGAGCAGCTTGCACCTGTTCTGGATTCCGTGTCAGAATCCCAGAAGAGAGTATTTGAGGTATTGAGCACAAAGGATTATAAAGAAAGTAAGCTGTACAGTTATAATGAACTGTTTTTTGAGATTGAGAGTGGAGCAAAAGCTTGTACCAATGTATCGACGCTAAGAGGTTATTCCGACAGAGCAGAGGCATTAAAAATCCGTCTTTTGAATGAAATGGATAAGATGGATCAAGAGATTGCACTGAAAAAAGCGGAGGAAGTCAGAAAGAAACTGGAATCCGTGGCAAAAGAATCAGGGCAGTTTGATTCCAGCTCAATAGAACAGCAGGTTCATAAAGTTGCAGAAGAAAACGGGTATCAGTATCGGCAGGTAAAAAACATTCCGTTTAAGAAAATGGCCAAAACTTCATCTTGGAGAATAGAATCTGTAGAAGATTTGGATCGGCATTTAGCAGAGCTAAGAAAGAATTTGATATCAGAGCTGGATGCGGAGACGATTGTAAATATTGAATTTTAAGGAGTGTTGGTATGGATAAGACAGCCATAAAGAATTTCTCTGTTTGGGCGAGGAATAAATTGATTGCAGACATTACATATAAAGCGGGACTGTTAGGTATAACAGAAGAAGGTATGAAAGATGCTTTGCTTCAGTCTACAAAAGATGCAGAATTTTATGACATCGGATCAAAAGAACCATATGCCATTCATGGGGAAGAAATAAAACAGCGTAAGGAACTGGTAAGCATTATTCGGAAAAAAGCAGCTCAGTTGGAGTACAAAGATGCATACCGAAACGTGATAGAGGAAGTGGCATTTACATGGTTCAATCGCCTTATCGCTATACGCTTTATGGAAGTCAACGACTATATGCCGGCACATATCCGGGTACTCTCATCTGAAAGTGGTACAAAGTTGGAGCCGGATTTGGTTACAAATCCATTTGACGCAGAAATCGAGTTTACGCAGCAGGAAACGGAACATATAATGCATATGAAAAATGATAATCAGGTGGATGCACTTTTTCGTTTCCTGTTTATCAAACAGTGTAATGCACTGAATGCTTATTTGCCGAAATTATTTGAAAAGACATCTGATTATACCGAACTGCTTTTGAATGTATCAGTAACGGATCAGGATGGAATTGTATATCATCTTACACATGATATCAAGGAAGATGATTTTAATATCAGTAATATTGGAGAAGATGGAAAACCAACCGGGCAGGTAGAAATCATTGGATGGATGTACCAGTATTATAATACAGAACCGAAAGATGAGGCATTCGCACTGCTGAAGAAAAATGTTAAAATTACAAAGGAACGCATTCCGGCAGTTACTCAGCTTTTTACGCCTGACTGGATTGTGCGCTATATGGTAGAAAATAGCGTAGGCAGACTGTGGTTAGAAGGGCACGAAAATGAGGAACTGAAAAAGTTATGGACATACTATTTGGATGAGGCAGAACAGGAAGCAGATGTTGAGGAACAACTGAAAGCTATTCGGGAAAAATATAAAAACATCAAGCCGGAAGAAATCAAGGTCGTTGATCCATGCATGGGAAGCGGCCACATTCTTGTGTATGCCTTTGATGTTCTGATGCAGATATATGAGAGTTATGGATATAGCCAGAGGGATGCTGCAAAGAGCATTGTCGAGAATAATCTTTATGGCCTTGATATTGATGACCGTGCTTTCCAGCTTGCGTACTTTGCAATTATGATGAAAGCACGGTCTTATAACAGAAGATTTTTGACTCTTGGGATAGAGCCTGATTTGTGTGCAATACAGGAAAGCAATGGCATCCAGTATGATGAGGATATGGGAGATGCTCTGCTTGGTGAGGAACATAAAGAAACTTTGCAGTATTTATTACATACGTTTATAGATGCGAAAGAATATGGTTCTATGCTTGATGTGGAAAAAAGAGATTATGATGGATTTCTGAAAGCATGGGAACTGGCAGGAGAACAAACTGCAGAACATGTGATAATGCTGCTTTGGTATAATGAGTGTAATGAGATAGTGCCTGTGTTGGCAAAGCAGGCGAATATATTATCACAAAAGTATGATATTGCAGTGACGAATCCGCCATATATGGGAATTTCAAATGGAAATGTAAAATTAAATGAGTTTGTAAAAAAGAAGTATCCGGAGGGCAAGAGCGATTTGTTTGCAGTGTTTATAGACCGCTGCGGGCAGATGATAAATGATCATAGATATCAGGCTATGATTACACAACATGCATGGATGTTTTTGTCTAGTTTTGAAAAGCTACGTGCAAAATTGCAAATGGTAGATATGATAAATATGGCACATTTGGGAGCAAGAGCGTTTGAAGAAATTGGCGGGGAAGTGGTGCAGACCACCAGCTTCGTGATGAGAAAAAGCCATATTGCACAATATAAGGGAACGTACTGCAGACTGATAGAGCCTACGTCACAGAAGGGGAAGGAAGAATTGTATCTTGCAGGAGAAAATCGTTATACGGCGGTGCAGGATAATTTTACGAAAATTCCGGGGAGTCCGGTGGCGTATTGGCTGAGTGATAATTGGCGTAAAATATTTTCGGCAAGTGAATTTGGGGAATATGGAGAGGCAAAAACAGGGATTGGAAGCGGAAACACTGAATATTTTTTGAAATTATGGTATGAAATTGCTTATGGGTACATTGATTTTGGTAAGAAACCAAATGAAATTGCTCAAATTCGTTTTGCGCCTATTAATAAGGGAGGTATGCGCCGAAAATGGTATGGAAATAATGAATATGTTATTAAATGGTATGATAATGGCAAGGAATTAAAAGAATATTCAGATTCAAAAGGAAAGAAATTATCATATCCAAGAAATCTTGATTTTCAATTGATGGAATCTTTAACATGGGGAGATATTTTGTCAGGAGATTTTTCAATGAGATTTTCGCCAGAGGGGTTTTTCTTTTCAGACGTTGGAAATTCATTATTTATTAGAGATAGAGGGTTGGAAATGTATGCTTTGGCATTTTGTAATACAAATTTATTCAATATCATAAGTAAAATGCTTAATCAAACAATGCATTTTAAACCTGGAAATATGTTAAAAGTGCCTTTTTTAGTTAGTAAAGAAAAGGAATCAGAAATTTACCAATATGTTATAGAAAATATAGACAGAAGTAAGTTAGATTGGGATTCTTTTGAAGTATCATGGGATTTTAAATTTCATCCATTTATATCTATGAATAAAAAATCTATTGACGTCGATGGTACTTATATTACAAAAGTTACAGAAAGCTTTTCTTTGTGGAAAGCATACATGGATATATCATTTCAAAAATTGAAACATAACGAAGAAGAACTCAACCGCATTTTTATTGATATTTACGGTTTGCAGGATGAATTAGCACCAGAAGTGGACGATAAAGATGTAACAGTCCGCAAAGCTGATCTAGGTAGGGATGTCCGCAGCTTTATCTCCTATGCAGTAGGGTGTATGTTTGGTAGATATTCTCTTGATCAAGAGGGTTTGATGTTTGCTGGTGGAGATATAAAAGATATATATGCATATTATGGCGGAACATTTGCCGACACTAATATTCGATTAGATGGGAAATATAAATTTGGAGAATTTGAAACATCATTTTATTATTTGCCAGTAGATGGAAAAGAACCGTTGGAGTGTTGGAAAGTGGATGCAGATAATATCATTCCGATTACAGATGAAGAGTACTTTGCAGACGATATTGTGAACAGATTTGCAGAATTTGTGAAAATTGTCTATGGAGAAGACACTTTAGAAGAAAATTTGGATTTTATTGCGCAGGCATTAGGAAATAAAGGGGATTCATCAAGAAAAGCCATCCGTAACTATTTTCTGAAAGATTTTTATACTGATCACTTAAAAGTATATCAAAAACGCCCGATTTACTGGCTTTTTGATTCCGGTAAACAAAAGGGGTTCAAGTCGCTTATCTATATGCACCGATATAACTCGGATACAATCGGCAATCTGCGTGTAGATTACCTGCACCGTATGGAACGTATATACGAAAGTGAAATCAATCGTATGCAGGATACTATTGATAATAGCAGCAATGCAAGAGAAGCAGCTACAGCAGCCAAACGCAAAGAAAAGTTGCTAAAGCAGCTCAAAGAATGCCAGGAGTATGATGAAAAAATTAGTCACTTGGCATTATCCCGAATAGAAATTGATTTGGATGATGGTGTAAAGGTAAATTATGAAAAAGTACAGATTGCGAGGGATGGAAAGAAATATCAGGTACTTGCAAAAATTTAAAATTCAGGCGAAGTATGTTTATGGGATACTATGCGTCATATTATAAATTTTAAGTAAATGGAATAAAAATTGTTGGATCGGCAGAACATGGGGTTATAGATTTAACGGAATCTTTACGGAAATTGTCAAAAAAAACGGAGGGCTACGAAAAATGATTAATAAATTTTCATGCCATAATTTTAGGAATATAAATACAGATAATTTAGAATTTGAGAAAATCAATATTTTAATTGGTCCTAACAATTCGGGAAAAACTAACTTTATTAAGGCAATAACTTTTTTTTCGGAAATGTTAAAAAATGCAGAAGAAGGCAATTTGAAGACGGCATTTTTGAATGCAGTCGCACGTAACGGATGGAATCATGCCTTATATAAATATGCAGAAGACAATACTCCTATAGACTTTACATGGGAAATTTGCTTGAATGGCGAGCCAGTTAGATATAAGTTTTCTTATGGAGTAGGAAACACCGTTGAGAATTGTAATATTGTATTGGAAGAATTGAGTTCTGCAGAACAAAGAGTTGGTTATGATAAAGAGTTTAATTATTTTAGGTGTCATGATCATAAAATTGGTATGGGCTATTTTTCTACTGCTACAAAAGTAGGGGACAAAAATCACAGATTAGTATTTGATGTAAATAGTAAGGAAACATTGATTATGCAGTTTAAAGATATTCTTTTGCAGAATAAGAATATCTACGGAAATGAAATGATTAGGGTAAATATTGCACAACTATTATATGAATTGCAAAAGTATTTTGAAGGATTTGGTGTTTATGCCAGCGCACAATTTGAATCTAATAAAATGCGCGAACCGGTTAGTATAAAAGCTATGGATGAGTCCTTAAATCATAATGCTTCTAATTTTTCAAATATTTTTAATAGATATAAATCAGAAAATGTATTATGGAAAACAAGGTTTGAAGAAAAACTGAAAGAACTTATTCCTAATCTACAGGTGGCAGATACAGTTAATGTTTATGATAAATTAATATTTAAATTGGTATATAACAATGAACAATATGATTTATCAGATGTATCGGAAGGAACAATAAAAGGATTGATTTTAAATATGTTAATCAACATGCCAATGCAAAATTCACGAACATTGTTAGCAATAGATGAGCCTGAAACCAACTTGCATCCTGCATGGCAAAAAGTAGTTGGCAATTGGATGCAAACGGCGGATACATTTCGGCAATGTTTTATTAGTACACATTCGCCGGATTTTCTTGATGTATTTACAGAAGAATTTAAGAGGGAAAAGGTAGCGGTTTTTGTTTTTGGAAGTGACGAAACGATAAAAAAGATACAATATAGGGATATTGTTGATGAGTTAGGGGACTGGGAATTGGGAGATTTGTACAGGACAAACGATCCGGCGTTAGGGGGATGGCCATGGTAGAAAGAATAGCATGTTTTTTGACTTGCGGATATACAGAAGCCGGTGCTATGCAGTTTTTTTTAAGGAAAATGAATGATAAATATGAGTACAAGCAATATTTGCCCAATAAAACGATAAAGAAGAAGGGGGATGCTAAAAGGCTTATTCCTGAAATATCTGGTCTTACAGGCGAAGCATTATTGGAAAAGGTTTATAAGATCTTGGAAAAGAATAAAGATGAAAAAGTATTAAAGGAATATTCGAAAAATATAGAAGAATATGGTTGGTTTGAAGATGGATATGTAAAGTTGAGTAACAGGATTTTTTCTGCAATACAAACAGAAGTAAAAGATTATATTGGAAAATTGCAAGGAGTAAATTCAGCTTACGTGAAGGAACTTATAGAATCGAAAGACTTGTATTATTCAAAAAAGTTGCATGGGGATATTATGTTAAGAAATATTCAGCCGGATATTGTTGCTGGAAAATGTCGGAGATATTTTGCAGGTACATATAATCAAATAGCTTATATAAAACGATAGTATCAGTGGGGGGAAAATATCATGGCAGAATTAAATTTAAAACAAATCACAGATAAGCTGAATGCAGAATTTTCTGATGATACCAGAAGACTTGTATTTTGGTATGATGAAACTGGTGAGTTTGCAGAGGATATTGATGGAATGGAACTTGCCGATGCAAAGGTATATAAACTGGAAAAAGGTAATCAGTTTTATACAAAGTATTTCCTGGAAAAGGTGGATACCACCACAAATTATCTGGTATATGCGCCATTTCCGAAACCTCCGGTATCTGAAAATCATCTGGAGGATACAATGCTCTATTCCAAAAGATTTTATGCTGACCGGGCCTCTCTTTTAGCAGCGGATTTAGGTATAGAAGAAAAGTATAAACCTATCATTGAAAAGCATATTAAATTTTTTAGAAACAAAGAAAGAACACAGCGTTTCTATGATTTAGAGATAGAGAATTTCAACGAGGAAAATATTCTTGCTGGTCTTATGAGTGCTGTTTGTAAGACACGTACCTGTTCTTTCGATGAAGTGATCCGGGTATTGCTTACGGATGATACTTTAGAGGATAACAAGTTTATTGCAGATTTGGGGAAATTTGATTTGCTGGAATCATTCTGGAGATTTGCAGAGCAGCAGTTTGGTTATTCATCTCCTGCACCGACTTTGGAAAAGTTGGTGATTTCCATGTTTGTGACTTATGCAGACCGATCTATCAGTGCGGAACTTCCGAAAGGATGGAAAGAATTTGTTTCTTATAAATCTGGAAATATCATTGCATTCATGGATAACCTGATGAATAACATGCTATACCGAAATAAGTATGATGAACTGTCAGCCTATGTGGCAGGGGTATTGGATGCGGGAAAGATGCTTTCAACGTATGAGCCGGAAGCTCTGGTTGCATGTGATTCCTTTGCGGATATTGACATGATCCTGATACACTGGATAAAAGAGAGACTGCTTGCAGAAGATTTGATTGCCAGACTGGATAACAAAAATTTGTGTGAAATCTGTGAGATGCGATCTAAGATGCACTTTGGAAGAAAGTACGCAAAGGTCTACCAGATGCTTGGCAATGCGTACTTTATCATCAGCCAGGCAAATTATGAGCCGCTAGATGGATTTAAGAGGTTGATTGAGCATTATGTGACAAGTGATTGTGTCATAGACTGCAGCTACCGGGAGTTCTATACGGACTATGATGAATTAGAGGATACATCCGGTTTCGAGGAACTTCGTGAACTTGTGGAAAATATTTATACAAATGAATATCTTGGTAAATTGCTGCCTAAGTGGAATGATGGATTGCGGGAACAGGATGCGCTTACTGTGATACCGTTACAGAGAGATTTCTTTCATAAATATGTACGTTCTAAGAAAGAACGTACGGTAGTGATTATTTCAGATGGTATGCGATTTGAGGTTGGATGCGAGTTGTATCAGCGGATGCAGGACAACCCTAAATGTAAGGATTCCTTATCCATTAAGCCAATGCTTAGTGTATTTCCCTCTTATACAAGGCTTGGCATGGAGGCACTACTGCCGCATAAGACATTGGAGCTGACGGATGATTTTAAAGAGCTTGTAGATGGGAAATATGCAGTTGATACACTAACAAGACAGGCAGTATTGCGGTCGTATGTACCTGAGAGCCGTTGTGTAAAATATAGTGATATAAAAAAACTGAAAGGTAAGGAGCTTAGAGATATTTTTACATCACAGCAGGTAGTCTATATTTATCACGATCAGATTGATCATGCAGGAGAGAATACAGAGGATGAAGTATTTCGAGCCTGTAAAAAAACAGTGGATGAGGTTTCGGAACTTATTCAGAGAATTTCAAACAGTGCAAACACCTACCGATTTATTGTGACATCTGATCACGGTTTTATTTATAAGAGAAATCCGGTGCAGCAAAGCGATAAGATAAGTACAGCGGAAGAGCCGGGTAAATGGAAGAAGCGCAGATACATAGTTGCAAAGGAGCCGGTTATAGATGATGGTGTATTAAATATTGGATTGGGATATATGCTTGGGAATGAGGACGACAAGATGATATCTTATTCTTGCAGTACAAGCGTATTTTCTGCGAAGGGCAATGCCGGACTTAACTATGTTCATGGAGGTTCATCCCCACAGGAAATGTTAGTTCCGGTCATTGACATTAAGATGGATAAGGGTGCAGTGGAGACACGCACTGTTCAAATTATGCTCGTAAGCCTGGTGCAGAAAATAACGAATCTGGTTACTACGCTTGATTTTATTCAGTCAGAGCCAGTCAGTGACGTGGTAAAGGGGACGACCTATAAGCTTTATTTTCTGTCGGAGGATCATGAAAAGATATCGAATGAAAATATCTATGTGGCAGACAAGAGAGAGGAAGACGTGCAGAAAAGATTGTTCCGTATGCGTTTTACCTTTAAGAACAAGAAGTATGACAAGAGCAAAAAGTGCTATCTGACAGCTTATGATGAAAGGAATGAGACGGAAGTGTTCCGGCACGAAGTTATTATGGATGTGGCTTTTGCAAATGATGAAATCAAAAAATGATTGGAGATCCGATATGAACCTGACAAATTTTTTAAAACAGACAGATGCCCTTACGGTGCAATATTCAGCAGAGCAGCTCATTTCTTTTATTCATGAGATCGGGAGAGTTTTACCAGAGCAGCGCAGGGAAGCTTTTCTGAAAATGTTGAAAGCTGCCGGGAATAAAGCGGCAGCAGCATCACACAAAAATGAGGCAAAAGATACTGAATTTGATGAAATGTATCGCCGTATCAGAGATAATTTAAAGAGTATTGATTCACAGGAAGTTGCGATTACCGGAATATTGAATGAAGAATATGATGACTGGTATGATGATAGTGATGAGGAGTTTTACTACCAGGACAGCAGTGGTCTTTCAGATATGCTTGAGGAAGCCTGTGATTTTGTGCATCTTTGTATGGATAGGGAGAGATATCAGGAAGGCTTGAATGTTGGAAGCCAAATGTTAGTAATGGAAATTTTATGTGAAAGTGAATATGGCGATCAAGAATTTTCGATTCGGGATATGGTATATTATAAGCTTTTGAATTATGACCTGAGAAAGCTTGTACTTGATACGGCATATTGTGCTTATCATGCAGTGCCGCTTGCAAAACGTCCGGAGGCATTATATGAAGTTATTTCGAATGGAAAAAAGGATACAATTACATTAGAAGCAGTGATGCAGCATGGAGATGAAGGATTACCAGCAATAGAAGAGTTTCTGCCGCTTTGGATTACATATCTTAGCGATAAGACAGGACATGATGCTGACCGTTTTATTTTGGAAGCTGTTGGTATGTTAAATGATATTTCATTAGAGGTACAGTACGCGGAAAAATATGCTGCTGTCCATCCGGGATTATATTTGAGTATATTGGAAAATGGGAAATATGGGGCGGCGAATGATATGGTATCCATAGGAATAAAAGCGATGAAGGCGGTTCCAAAAAAATATATGATACGCAGCAGGATAGCATTGAAAACGGCTGAGTATGTGATTGAGGCTGAAAGGGAAATGTCCTTGCTGCAAAAATGCTGTTTTGCCGCATTTGAATCTGATACATCAGCTCTGAATTATCTTCGGGTGCTGTTAAACGGATATGAAAGCGAACAGAAAAAGGAAGCGCTTCAAAAAACTTTTATGAATTTATCTTTAAAGAACAATAGTAATCCTTTCAGCATGTATGAAACCCGTTATTCAAACATTGAGAGGGAAGAAAACAGAATGGACAGCAATATGTTTTTACTGCTCAGATTTTTAGACGGGCAGTTTGCGGATGTATTGAGCGAGGGATTGAACAAAAAGGATGCGTTAGGCTGGACGGGATCATTTATGAAACAGGGGATTGCGTTGTATCTGTTATATTTACATGAGGGAAGATGGGATGGTAAGGGAACTGACGCCATGATAAAGATGGTAAAAGAGGCAATGAGATTTTCCGCGGAAGAATATCGAAAAGGCACCTGTGGGTTTGAAGGAATGGACGAAAATGAACTGTTTAGACAGTTATTTTTAAAATGGAAGTCTATGGTGCCGATGGAGGAGGATATTAAAAACCGTGCAGTAAAAAAAATCACGGCGCTGCTTGAAAAGCGGACAGCAGGAATTATGGATGCAAACCGCAGAAACTATTATGGAGAATGCGCAGCGTATATTGCCGCTTTGGGCGAGGTACGGGAATCTATGGGTGAGACAGGCGCAAAACAGAGGCTTATGACAGTGTATAAGGATAGGTATCCGCGAAGGAGCGCATTTCGGGAGGAAATGAGAAAGTATGGCTGGATAGATACTAAGAGAAAATAGATGCATTATTTTGTATGTATCAGAAAATCTGGATGCTGCGATAGAGAAATAAAAGAGTTTTGGTCAGTAATGGTTTTTCTATAAAAATGAAATAAGTTTTATTTTCGGCAGCGATTGATCCTAACGGACAATAGGCTGCCTTTTTTATTTGATTAAGATCGAATGCGTCTGAACGTAAAAACGGGAGGTACAGAACAGAAATGAAGATACTGCTTATCGAAGATGATATGGAAATCAGTGAGATGCTGAAAAGCTTTCTTGCATCGGAAGGGTTTGAGGTTGTGACGGCCTGTGACGGAGAGATGGCTTGTGAAAAGTTTTTTGAAGATACATACAGTCTGGTGCTGCTGGATCTTATGATTCCCAAGATAGATGGCATGAAAGTCATGCATAGGATAAGGGAAAAGAGTATGGTTCCAATTACTATCGTTTCTGCAAAGGATTCGGATTCTGATAAGTCATTGGGACTGGGCCTTGGGGCGGATGATTATGTTACGAAGCCTTTTTCTGTGACAGAAGTGTTAGCCAGAATTAAAGCAAATATAAGGAGAAGCACACAGTATGCGGCTGGCCCTGGCAGTGAGGAGCGCAGAATTACAAGAGGTGAGCTTGTGCTTGATACAGGTGATTATTCTGTCATGAAAAATGGAGAGAAGATAGAGCTGACGGCAAAGGAGTTTGAGATTTTAAAGCTGCTTATGACAAATCCACACAAAGTATATACAAAAGAACAAATCTATGCTTCTGTATGGAAGGATGCCTATCTTGGAGATGAAAATGCGGTGAATGTGCATATGAGCAGGCTGCGGAACAAAATAGAGGATCATTCCCGCAGTCCAAAGTATATCATTACTGTATGGGGAATCGGATATAAGCTGGGAGAAGTGTAAATGAGTGATCAAACGATTATATTTTTTCTTGTCTGTATGAATATAGGTTTGCTGGCAGTTGTATGTTATCAGCGGTTTGCTTTTCACAAAGGCATGGAGAAAAAGCTGAAATATATGTGGGAAAAACTGTCGGATATTTTAGATATGGACAGTGACGAAAAGATTATGGTTTTTACAGATCATGAAGTTTTGATAAATTTATGCGGACAGATAAACCGGATGCTGCTGGAGCGGCAAAAAATAAAAAAAGATTACAGAAAGCAGGAGATATCTGCGAAAAGGATGCTTTCGAATATTTCGCATGATATGAAAACGCCGTTAACCGTTATTCTGGGTTATTTGGAAATGATGCGGATGCAGGATGATAAGAACGAGACACTGCGGAAAGTGGAAACGAAAGCCAGGCAGGTTCTGGAACTGATCAATCAATTTTTTACACTGGCAAAACTGGAAGCGGGAGATTTAAATATAGAAATAACAAAAATAAATATCAGCGAATTGTGCAGGGAAAATGTGCTTGGATTTTACGAGCTGCTGCTCCAAAAGCAATTTCAAGTGGAATTGTCAATTCCGGAACAGGATTTTTTTGTGCAGGGAGATAAGGAGTCTATAGACAGAATTTTAAATAATCTGCTGTCAAATGCGATCCGTTATGGCAGTGATGGACAATATATAGGCCTTTTTCTGCGGGAAGAGAAACAATTTATTTATATTGATATTATGGATAAAGGAGCAGGGATTGAAAAGGAGTTTGCGGCCAGTGTATTTGAACGGCTGTATACAATGGAAGACTCCCGCAATCGTCAGATACAGGGCAATGGATTAGGGCTGACCATTGCGAAGAATCTTGCGAATCAGATGGGCGGGGATATTTCACTGGAGAGTGAACCGGGAGTCAGGACAGTGTTTACTGTAAAATTGAAAAGGATTATATAGCAATGGCAGCAGCATTATTTTTGCGGAAGGAATCAGAAAAGAAATCATACAAGGAATAAGGAGAGAAAAGGAAAAAATAAAAGGAAAAATAAAAGGAAAAATAAAAGAAAGAAACAAGAAAGAAAAAAGGAAAGAAATTTGTAAGAATTGGGCAAGAGTTTTGAAAAATCGAGACGTTATAATGGTTTTTGAAAGGGGGCAGAGAAAATGCCGAATGTGATACAGGTCAATCAATTAACAAAAACCATTGATGGGAAAGATTTGGTTAAGAATGTAAATATGCATGTGAAAAAGGGTGAGATTTACGGATTTTTGGGGCCGAACGGGGCCGGTAAGACAACAGTAATGAAAATGATTACAAATCTCTGGAAGCCGACGCAGGGGGAGGTCTGGCTGTTTGGAGAAAGGCTGACGCCTGCTTCTTATGAGGTGCTGAAAAGAATTGGCAGCATGATTGAATTTCCAAGCTTTTATGAGCATATGAGCGGGAAAGATAATCTGCAGCTGCATTGTGAGTATATGGGATATTATGCTCCCGGCAGTGTGGAAAATGCGCTTGAGATGCTGGGGATGTCAGAAGCGGCAGGAAAGCCGGTAAAAAGTTATTCTCTGGGTATGAAGCAGCGGCTGGGAATTGCGCGTGCGGTTTTGAGCAAACCGGAAATTCTTATTTTGGATGAACCGACAAACGGACTTGACCCGGCTGGCATGAAGCAGATCAGGGATTTGTTCCAGATGCTGTGTACGGAATATGGAATCACGATTATGATATCCAGCCATTTGCTTTCGGAAGTGGAAAGCATTGCGGATACGATTGGTGTGATTCATCGCGGAACTATGATGAAAGAGATTTCTATGAGAGAGATTACGGAGATGAACACAGCGTATATTGAGATCACTGTGGAAGATGCAAAGAAAGCGGCTTATATTTTAGCTGATAAATTAGAACTGGATCATTTTAAAATTATAGATGAAAAGTGTATTCGGATTTATGATATCAGAACAGATACCAAAGAGATTGCAAAGGTATTGGCCATGCACGGGGCAGAGATCATTTCTATTGTCAAAAAAGCGGAGAGTCTTGAGGATTATTTCTTAAAGCTGACAGGAGGGGGGATAAGGTAATGTTAAAGCTGATCGAATTGGAATGGAAGAAAAATAATATCGGCAAGTATATGAAAGGGGTTCTTATTGCCGCGGCGCTGCTTGATTTGTTTATTTTCGCGCTTGCTTTTTGGGGCATTGCGAATGATCCTGATGGTACGCTGGATGCCACAGAGGGGATGGATATTATTTCAGCCCCGATTGAAATGTTTACAAGCGTCGTATTTTTGGTTTTTACAAGCGTTATGCTGTCGTCCTTTATTGTCAGTGCATATAAAAATAAAACTATGAATCTGATGTTTTCTTATCCGATCAAAAGACAGAAAATATTAGTGTCTCAAATGACGGCAGTATGGATTTTTAACTTTGCCGCTATGGTTGTTACGAAGCTGTTTATTTATACGTGCGTATATATGGGCTCACTGCGTCTGCAGTCATCCTTTCGTATTGACTTTCACATGGGGAGCCTGAACTTTTATGTGCAGCTGCTGATGAAGTCTGCTGTAGTTGTAAGCATGAGCTTTATTGCGTTGTTTGTTGGCATGAAAATGAAATCGGCAAAGGCAACGATCATAGCTTCTTTTATATTAGTGTTTTTGACACAGGCAAATGTTGGTGATTTTACGTTGGCGGACAACTTTATATTTCCGGTTGTTCTGACGACGGTATCTTTTGTATTTGCAGCGCTGTCTGTGATGCATGCAGAAACAAAAGACCTGTTATAAAAGCTGTTTTTCCATAATTTCGTAAACGAGCTTCACATCATTTTCTAATTCATAGATACCATGGCCTGTTGTCTGATAGCCTCTGTGTTCGTAAAAAAATACGGCTGGGAGTGAAGCATCTAACACACACGTATGGCTGGCCTGCATGATCTTGGTTTCTAAAGCATCCATAATCTGTGAGCCGCATCCATGTTTTTGATAGTCAGGCAATACGTATAATCCTGTAATATGGTTGTGATAAAACAGCCGGTGGCAACAATTGTATTGCCATCCATCAATACGCCCATATTTCCGGTGGCTATGCCATCTGAGATATGGGTTTTGCTGTGATGACGGCAAAAGAAATCCGTGACTTCCTTCGGGTAATATTTTGGATAGATTGTTTGGATTGTAGTCTGTAAAATGTGATAAATGGCGTCTGTCATATCGAAAGTGGCTGTTGTATACTTCATATGTTTTCTCCTTGTATAATAAAAATGATAGAACAAGTATATCATATGCAGGAACATAAATCATCATTTTTGATGCAAAAAGAAAGCAAAGGTGGTATAATCGTATAACACAAGATCTAAATTGTCACGTCAATAGAACATGAATGTAAACAGCTGTTGGGGGAGACAATAAAGTAAAAACAGAAAGGAAAATGATTATGTTATTTATACAATATCCAAAGTGTTCTACATGCAGGAAGGCTAAAAAGTGGCTGGAAGATCATCAGATTGCATTTACGGACCGCCATATCGCAGAAGATCATCCGTCTTATGAGGAGTTAAAGCAGTGGCATGAGAACAGTGGCCTGCCGCTAAAGCGGTTTTTTAATACCAGCGGAGTACTGTACAAAGAGATGCAGTTAAAAAATAAGCTGCCTGAGATGAGTGAGGAAGAACAGCTGCAGCTTCTTGCGACGAATGGAATGCTTGTAAAGCGCCCGATTGTAGTGGATGATACAAAGATTTTGGTTGGATTTAAGGAGGCGGAGTGGGAAGAGAAGCTTTTATAAGAGGAAAATTTCTTAATAAGAAGAAAAGCGTTTAGAGTAGTTTAAATAAAAGTTGTGATAAAAACTTAAGAAAATAAGGAAATTTGCTAAAAAATGAAAAATATCTTGCAGTCTTTTTCATTTCATAATAAAATAAAAAGCTAGAGAGAAAAAAATAATTAAAATAAAAGGAGAATGCATAATGAGTTACGTAGATGATGTGCTTGTAAGAGTAAAAGAAAAAAATGCTTCTGAGCCGGAATTTCTGCAGGCTGCGCAGGAAGTATTGGAGTCTTTAAGACCAGTGATTGAAGCAAATGAAGAACTTTATAAAAAAGAAGCATTATTGGAAAGACTGACAGAGCCGGACAGACAGTTTAAGTTTCGTGTGCCTTGGGTAGACGATCAGGGACAAGTTCAGGTAAATACAGGATACAGAGTACAGTTTAATAATGCAATTGGACCTTACAAGGGTGGCCTGCGTCTGCATCCTTCTGTAAATCTTGGTATTATTAAGTTTTTAGGGTTTGAACAGATTTTTAAAAATTCATTGACAGGGCTGCCGATCGGCGGCGGCAAAGGCGGTTCGGATTTTGACCCGAAGGGGAAATCTGACCGTGAAGTCATGGCATTCTGCCAGAGCTTTATGACAGAGTTATACAAATACATTGGTGCTGATGTGGATGTGCCGGCTGGAGATATTGGTACAGGCGCAAGAGAGATTGGCTTTATGTTCGGACAGTATAAAAGAATCCGCAGTACTTATGAAGGTGTACTGACAGGCAAGGGTCTGACTTACGGCGGCTCTCTGGCACGTACGGAAGCAACGGGTTATGGTTTATTATATATTACGCAGGAGTTGATGAAGTGCCACGGTGAATCTATGGAAGGCAAGACCGTTGTCGTATCCGGTGCTGGCAATGTTGCTATTTATGCGACGCAGAAAGCACAGCAGATGGGCGCTAAGGTAGTAACATGTTCAGATTCTACCGGATGGATTTATGATCCGGAAGGCATTGATGTGGCATTATTAAAAGAAGTAAAAGAAGTAAAACGTGCACGTCTGACAGAGTATGCCGCGGCAAGAAAGAGCGCGGAATATCATGAAGGACGCGGTGTATGGCAGATTAAGTGTGATATCGCGCTTCCATGTGCGACACAAAATGAGCTGCTGATCGAAGATGCGAAACAGCTTGTTGCAAACGGCTGCAAAGCTGTCTGTGAAGGTGCAAATATGCCTACAACGATTGACGCTACAAAATATCTGCAGGAAAACGGCGTATGGTTTATCGGCGGCAAGGCAGCAAACGCAGGCGGTGTTGCGACATCTGCACTGGAAATGACACAGAATTCTGAAAGACTGAGCTGGACATTTGAAGAAGTAGATTCTAAACTGCAGCAGATTATGGTAAATATTTATCATAACATTGACAATGCAGCGAAGAAGTACGGCATGGAAGGCGATTATGTGGCAGGTGCCAATATTGCCGGATTTGAAAAAGTAGCAGAAGCTATGCTGGCACAGGGTGTGTGCTGATGCATTTATGATTGGGAAGGACTCTTCGGAGTCCTTTTCTTTATAGAAAAAATAAAAAAAGAAAATATATAAAATTGATAATATGAAAAGAAATATGACAGCGATAAAAAAATTTTCGAACTTCCATGTATTAGCCGTTTTATGCATGGGAATTATTTTATTTAATATAGGTTTTGATTTCTGCAGTTATCAGAATTATGAGGATAAAATGGATATTATAGGCTGGATGGCGGCTGCGGAAGGGGATCTGAGGCTGGATACAGCCATAGAATTATTAAAATCAGATGACTTTTATGAAAGTGATTTATTAGAGCAGTATGGATATCAGAACAGTTCTCAGAATAAGTATTATGTGCTGTATAAAAAACAGTGTGTGATATGTGCGGCCTGTACCGTTGGATTTTTCTTTGCTTTTTGTATTGTGCTGCGGCTGCGTGAGAAACAGCGAAGGAAGGTGCAAAAAGGGTATTTGAAAGAGCTTGGGAAACGCATGGCTACATTTCGGGAAAATCAGACAGAGGGACAAGATATTGTATGTTCACAGTATCCTGCACTTGAAGGGACTGAGGCAGAGGCGGAATATATTCGTGAACAGCTGGAAATGATGCAGGCAGCGATGCGGTTTGAACAAGAAAAGGCGTATGCGGAAAAAGAAAAAACGAAAGGGTTTGCCACGGATTTGTCGCATCAGTTAAAGACGCCGGTAGCAGCGCTGGATACGTGTTTTTCTGTGTTGGAAGACCAGACGTTATGTGAGGCGGAGCGGCAGGAATTTTACGGACGCTGCAGATCTGAACTGGAAGGTCTGAAATCGCTGCTGGATGCATTGGTGCAGATTTCCTATATGGAAACCGGGATGATTCAGATTGAGCAAAAACAAGTAATGCTTTTGGATACCTTGCTTGCGGCGGTTAACCGGATTTATACAAAGGCATCGGCAAAGCAGATTGAGCTGGGGGTTGATTATGATCCTGATATGGAACAGATGGTTATTTTTCAGGATCAGAAGTGGCTGTGTGAGGCTTTTGTGAATCTGCTGGATAATGCGGTTAAGTACAGTCCGGAGGGAAGTGAGGTACGGATTTTGGTGCAAAAGCGGATTAGCTTTGTACAGATCGAAATTGCAGACCAGGGAATCGGTATTCCCAAAAACGAGCGGCATAAAGTATTTCAGAGGTTTTACCGGGGTAGAGATCACAGAGTAAGAACGAGCAGCGGATCGGGAGTAGGGCTGTATCTCGTACGCAGGATTGTCGAAGAGCATCATGGAAGCATATCGGTCCGGCCGGCAAAACGGGCAGAATCTGGTTATCCGGGAAGCATATTTGTTGTAAATCTTCCAGCTTAGGAATTGTGCATAAGTTATTTCAGCACAGTTCCTTAGAAAGTGTCTTACAAAACTGTAAGTATTATTTAAAAGATTGAAAGCGTAGTGTAAGCTGTGCATGTTAATATACTATTATAAACGAGATATGGGACGCTGAAATGCGGGAAAGGAATTTGCGCTATGCACACAATCTTACAGACAAAAAATCTATGCAAATATTACGGCAGAGGTGAGAATCAGGTAAAAGCCGTAGACAACATCAATCTTGAAATCGAACAGGGTGAATTCGCGGCGATCGTCGGGAAGTCGGGTTCTGGTAAAAGTACGCTGCTGCATTTGCTAGGCGGCTTGGATACGCCGACCAGCGGCAGTGTACTTGTTCGCGGAAAAGACATTTCAATCATGAAAGAAGAAGAGCTGGCGATTTTTCGCAGAAGGAAGATTGGATTTATCTTTCAGGCATTTAATCTGGTATCGTCTATTAATGTATGGGAAAATATTGTGCTTCCGCTGGGTCTGGATGATCAGCCTGTGAATGAGGCTTATATCAAAGAATTGGTACAGATGCTTGGATTGGAGGATCGTTTATCTCATTTGCCGAATGCGCTGTCGGGAGGACAGCAGCAGCGGGCGGCGATTGCGAGGGCGCTGGCTACGAAGCCGGATATTGTATTTGCGGATGAACCGACGGGAAATCTGGATTCACGTACAAGTGAAGAGGTAACCGCATTGCTGAAAATGTCTGCACATAAATATGGCCAGACGGTTGTTATGATTACACATGATGAAGAGATCGCACAGACAGCAGACCGGATTATGGTCATAGAAGACGGATCGGTGGTGAGTTTTGCATGAAAACGGTCAAAAGGGTAGCATGGAGCAATAATAAGAAAAACAAGACGAGAAGCATCCTGATTATGGCAGCGGTCTTTTTATCGACAGTTTTGCTGACGACAATCCTGACATTTGCAAACTGGATGGTCAGGTCTTCAAAAGCTAACGCGGCGATTGATTATGGCAGTCATTATGGAACATTTTCGAATGTAGATTTGAATCAGCTGCAGGAAATGAAAAGACACGGGGAATTTTCTAAAATAGGGCTGCTGGCAAACGCCGGATATCTGGATTTGGACGGCAGTATCAGATTGATGGCATCAGATGAAGCTGTCAGAGAGTTTTCCAATCTGGATAAACAGCTGACAGACGGCGGATTTCCGGAAACAACGGATGAAATCGCGGCACAGAAAGAGTTTTTTGAGACAGCCGGATACAAGGAGGTCCATGTGGGAGATAAGATACGTCTGGATTACCGGCCGGATTTGAAACATAAATTCGAACCAAAGGAGTTCACTGTCAGTGGAATCTTAGCGCCGCAGACAAATGAGTCCGCGCAGAAGAGGTTTATGGTGTTTGTATCACAGGCTTTTGCTGAAGAACAGTATAAATATGAAATCCGATATGTGGCTGCGTTTCAGCTTGGAGAAGAAGTACGGATAACGAGTGATGATGCGGAGGAAGTAATCAAGGAGCTTGGAGCGAAGTGCGGAATCGAAGAAGAAAATGTGTCTGTGAATGGAATGTATCTGATGTTTAAATTGGAAACGGGAACGGAGACGTTTACCGCATGCGCGGTTATTATAGCTGCAGTTATTTTGTTCTCAGTTATTATTATTTATAATATTTTTCACGTAGGCATTGTACAGAATATCCGTGAATATGGAAAAATACGTGCGCTTGGAGCCGGGAAAAAGCAGATGCGCCGGCTGATCTTTTATGAAGGATTATCACTGGCCGCATGCAGTATACCGCCAGGAGTTGTAATTGGATACATCGTAGCATGGGCCAGTGTTCATTGGATGACAGCACAGGAAAAGATGGTGGGCAGTATAGAGCGGCGGATTGCTGTCAATGTGTTTTCGCTTCCGATCTTGCTGCTTGCGGCAGGGCTTGCGCTGCTGACAGTACTGCTTGCGCTGCGAAAGCCGATGAAGATTGTGAGTAAAATTTCCCCGGTGGAAGCGCTTTGCTATACGGAAAATGCGGGAAACTTAAAAGCGGGATTTCGCAAAGGCAAAAAAAGCATGAGTGTTTTCAACCTGACGATGGCGAATATTGCAGCAAATAAAAAGCGTACGGCCATGACGATTTTTACGATGGGATTGTCCTGCGTATTGTTTGTAATCCTGGCTAATTGTGTCGGCAATATGGATACAGAATATGTAGCAAGAGGCCAGGTAGAATATGGGCAGTTTCAGATTGAATTAAATTATTATCTGGAGGATGAATCTTATCCTGAAAATAATCTGGATGCCATATTAAAAAATAATCCGTTGAATCAAGCGCTCGTTCAGAAGATTCGCGCGATTGATGGTGTGACAGAGGTAAAGAGCAGAAATATTTTACTGGCGGAATGTAATGGAAACAAGGAGGATATCGCTGTATTAGATCAGGAAAGCTTTGCCCAGACAAAAAAACGCACCGGCTTTAGCGAAGGCGACATAGATTTTCAGGAAGGGATGGAGCAGGATTATTTTTACTATGGCTGGGGTAGATTTCTTGAAGAAAATGGATATCATCTGGGGCAGAAGCTGACAGCGGAAATTACAAACGGAACGGATCAGGTAACAGTAAACGGTGAACTGCAGGGTACTTTTGGACATGCAGATGCAGACTTTGTCATTACAGAAGGAACATATGAGAGAATGGGATTCACGGATGCTTCTATAGGCTGGCTGTGGGTAGACTGCCGCCCGGAAGATGTTCAGTATGTACAGAGTGAACTGGAGCAGCTGCTTTCGGGAACAGATCATGTTGAGATGTCGGTATTTGAACAGGAATTAAAAACTGCAGAAGCATCAGTCAGAGTAATGAAGGCCGGGTGCTATGCGATTCTCGTAATACTTGGCCTGATAGGATTTATGAACCTGGCAAATACAATGATTATGAACATTATCACAAAAAAACAGGAATATGGCATTCTGCAGGCTGTCGGCATGACAAACAGGCAGCTGAATGCGAGCTTGCAGCTGCAGGGACTGCTGTTTTCAGCCGGAACGGTATTAGTCGCGGTATTTGCAGGATTACCAATTGGGTATGCCGTATTTTGCTATGGGAAAAAGAATGCTATTTTTGGGTTAAACGTATATCACATTCCAGTACTGGAGATTGTACTGATGATAGCGGCGATTGGGCTGCTGCAGGCGCTGCTTTCATTTTTGCTGAGCAGAAATCTGAAAAAGGAATCGCTGGTGGAAAGAATCCGTTATCAGGAGTAAAACAGATAGCAGCTCGACGGGGGATTACCTGGCGGAATGGTATTGGCGGCAGGAACAATCTATGCATTTGCAGTAATTTTTTTCATTAAGGGTATCAGTATCCCTCCGATTGAATTGCCAATCGTAATTACAGCGATGCATAGGGCGGCCTGCTTTGACCATGCTCCGCCCAGAAAAAAGTAGAACATGTCCGCGATACAATGCTCAAATCCGCATAAAATAAAAGTCGCTACTCCCATAAATAAAATAGCAGGGTTTTTCGTGGATTTATAACCGTCAACGGCGACAAACATTAAAAAGCCACAAAACAGAGCAAGAAAAAACAGGCTTGGCAGGCTGTCTTTTATTTTAGTTTCGCTGATTGCAGCGGCAAGTTGTGCAATGCGGCTGATTCTTGTTTGATGCACAGCTGCGGCGGCAAGTCCTGTGCCGATGAGGTTGCCGAACCAGATGATGATCAAATCGACCAGATATCGCGGCGGCTGGCTGACCAGATAGCCTACTTTTCCGGTAAAAAGATTCAGCCCATGGACACAAATGGTATATAGGCCCACGGTGAACATCAGTGCCCCAACTGTTTTATTTTCTACAGATAAATAGATAATCCCGCCTATGCCGATCGCGATGCCTGCAAGGACAGCCAGTGCAAGCGTATGTACATGTTTTGCTATATGATAATTATTCATAATTTTAATATTCCTTTACGACCTCATCCAGATCATACATGTCCTTGAATGTCTGTAAATCTTTTTCATCGCGGATAAACATCACTTCATGAAATTTTCCGGTACGGTTATCTTTGAATCCGGCTACCTGTTCGCCGTTGCAGATGCTGCATTTTAAAATCGGCTTTTGGTTTTCCTTGTCATATTCCAGCTTTTTAAATTTCAGCTCATTTTTCTGATTCTTTTTCTGAAATAACATGGTATGAATCCTTTCTGTGCGGAATAGCTGCTGCTGTTACTTCTTAATTCTACTCTTTTATTTTATCCAATTCTGTGAGATTAACGCCCGCAATGTTCAATATGGCTTTTAATGATGAAAATAAATGATTATATCATTTGTAGTATAGCATAATTAGAATACAAAGTCTATCAGTTTTCAGAGATATCCACAGCATTCTTTTAGAATGATTGCCCGATCAGCATAAGGGCGAAAATATGTACAGGATAATATATATAGAAAAAATATTTTATAGATTTGCCTTTTCTGCCATTGTATAAATATATAAATGGGACAAAAAGAATCATGAAAAACTGACTATGGTGAAAGAAATCCATAAATACCCAGCTGTTTAAACGAGCCAATAGCTGTGCGCCTATTAAGGAAAGGCAGGAAAAAAGAACCAAAATAACAGCCTGTTTATTTTTGTCTTTCGCAAAATACCAGCATACCCCCATTAGTACAAACAAAGGGGAATATGGGATGATTAATATATTTGGCAAGAATATTTGACATAATATTTCAAAGCGGCTAAACAGTAACATGATTACAATTGGAATTATTATAATGGCAGCAGCCAGGAAAACGAAGAAGCTGGTTTTCATTGTCATTTTTTTTGAGTGGAGTCTGCTATTTTTTCGATTATACATATGAAAATCGCTGTATACACAAAGATAGATAAAATGCTGAATGGATCATGGCTTCCAAACTGCTCCTGTCCTGCGGTGGAAGCAAATAAGGCCATCAGGCAGATAAATATATGCGCAATATATAATCTGAGTATGTATCTTTTTTTATTTCTTGTATGTGACAGACTGTTTATCATTACATATAAAAACAATGGAGCAGCAATCCGCCCTATGATTCTAAGTGGATTTCTATCAATGCTGTGGCAGATATACAGACCAATGTGATCAAGCGTCATAGCAATAATGCCTAACAATTTTAGCTGGAAACTATTTAATCCTTTTTTCGATTCTGTCATTTTTTATCACATCCTTTACTGAAAAGCATACCTTAGACAATTCCTATTATCTCTGTTTCTGGCATAATGTCAACCCCTTTTGCGTCAAATGACAATTTTCAGATTTGTTTCGTTAACGGCCGTTTCCCTATCACCCAGCGTCCGAGAGGCCATAAAACGCACCACACATTCCAAACAGTTACATTCAGCATGTCTTTTTTTTAACACAACCTATGCAAAATATTGAAATTTCACCCTGTTTGTGATATATTGTCAGTCGAACGGTATTCAAAAGAAACTGTATCAAATGATTTTTTATATTGCTGTTTTAGATACACGATTGCATACGGGAAAGCAGACACTTTGCAAAAAGGCCTGACTTAGATTAGAAATGCAGATGGAACGCAGCAGTATATGGAAAACCAGATTGTTCTGTGAAATAATAGTTCTTAAATGATAATATTCGCTACTATTTTCATCCAATGTTACCGTTCAGTAACACATTTCAATTATATTTTAAGAAGGGAAATTGGATTATGAAGAACACATCCGTTACATTTAAGGAGGCTAAAGCGAAAGGCCAGAAGTTAGCGATGCTGACGGCGTATGATTACACGACGGCAAAGCTGGTTGATGAGGCGGGCATTGACGCAATTCTAGTGGGAGATTCGCTTGGAATGGTCATGCTTGGCTATGAAGATACGATATCCGTGACGATGGAAGATATGATACATCATACGGCAGCAGTTGCAAGAGGTACGAAAAATGCGCTGCTTATTGCGGATATGCCGTTTATGTCCTATCAGACTTCTGTCTACGACGCGGTTGTAAATGCAGGCCGGCTGATGAAGGAAGGACGTGCGCAGGCTGTTAAGCTGGAAGGCGGAGTGGAATTCTGCGAACATATCCGTGCGATTGTAAACGCATCTATTCCGGTCTGTGCGCATCTGGGGCTGACACCGCAGTCGGTCAATGCGTTTGGCGGCTTTAAAGTACAGGGAAAAGGGGAAGAGGCGGCACAGCGAATTTTAGATGAGGCGCGGGCAGTGGAAGAAGCAGGTGCGTTTGCTGTTGTGCTGGAGTGCGTTCCTCGTGCATTGGCTGAGAAAATTACGAAAAGCATCAGTATTCCAACGATCGGCATTGGCGCAGGAGCGGGATGTGATGGGCAGGTGCTTGTATATCAGGACATGCTTGCGATGTATTCGGATATGGCGCCAAAATTTGCAAAGCAGTATGCGCAGATCGGCAGCCAGATGAAAGCAGCATTTGCGGCGTACAAGCAGGAAATTTCAGAGGGTGTATTTCCAGCGGAAGAACATACTTTTAAAATGGATGAAACCATTATAGAAAAATTATATTAGAGTTGTCATAGGCTCGGAGGAGAGAAAATGTTAATATATAGTCAAATTGAACTTATCAGACGGCAGGTTCAGGATTGGAAAAAGGCCGGACTTTCTGTTGGATTGGTTCCGACCATGGGATATCTGCATGAAGGGCATAAAAGTCTGATTGATGCCGCAAGAAAAGATAATGACCGTGTTGTAGTCAGTATATTTGTAAATCCGATGCAGTTTGGGCCAAATGAAGACCTGGCGAGTTATCCGAGGGATTTGGAAAAAGATGCAAAGCTTTGTGAGGAGGCAGGTGTCGATCTGATCTTTCATCCGCAGCCGGAAGAGATGTATGAACAGGGATTTTGTACTTATGTGGATATGAATGGCTTAACGAAGGAATTGTGTGGAAAAAGCCGTCCGATTCATTTTCGCGGTGTGCAGACCGTCGTGCTGAAACTGTTTCATATCGTAACGCCGGATCGGGCTTATTTTGGACAAAAAGACGCACAGCAGCTGGCCGTTGTAAAGCGGATGGTACGCGATCTGAATGTGGGGACTGAGATTATAGGCTGTCCGATTATCCGGGAAGCGGATGGGCTTGCCAAAAGCTCCAGAAATACGTACTTAAACGCAAAAGAGCGTCAGGCGGCGCTCGTGTTAAGCCGCAGCCTGCAGGTGGGAAAAGCGCTGGTGGAATCCGGTGAGACGGACGCACAGGCTGTCAGACGGGCGATTACGCAGGAAATAGAGAAAGAGCCGATGGCAAAGATTGATTATGTAGATGTTGTGGATTTTGAAACGATTACGCCAATATATACAATAGATACGATCCAGGGATCTGTACTTGTTGCGATTGCTGTATTTATAGGGAAAACAAGGCTGATTGATAATTTTATTATCGAAAAATAAGGGGGCTTTTTATGAATCTGACAATGTTAAAAGGAAAAATCCACCGTGCGGTTGTGAAGCAGGCGGAGCTGCACTATGTTGGAAGCATAACCGTAGATACGGATTTGTTGGAAGCTGCCGGTATTTTGGAATATGAGATGGTACAGATCGTAGACATTGAGAACGGCAGTCGGTTTGAGACGTATACGATTGCGGGCGAACGCGGTTCAGGCATGATTTGCTTAAATGGTGCGGCAGCCAGACAGGTAGCGGTTGGAGATCACATTATATTGATGAGTTATGCACAAATGACACCGGAGGAAGCAAAAGAGCATAAACCGAAAGTTGTGTTTGTGGATGAAGATAATCATATTGCCAGAATTACCAATTATGAGAAATATGGTGAACTGACGGAAAACTATGTGAAATAAAGCTTGTCCGAAAATGAGCGTGTTCGAAACAAATGGCTGCTTCGGCACGCTCTTTTTTCTGCACAGTTCCTAAGTTTTCAACAGATTCCGGATTTGGATCAATCGTTTTCAGCAGCGCTTAAGTCGGCAGAGTTATTTTTGCCGGATTTGTCGTCGCTGTGCATGTATTTACGCAAGATAAACAATACCGCGATGCTCAGCACTGAAACAAAATCTTCATATGGCGAAGTCTCTCCGACAATCATATGCCGTGCGACAAGAAAGATCAATACCCGAATCACATTGTCTGAATTCGGATGGCAGAGCATTTCTAAAAACTCAATACCTATGACAAGGACAAAGATTTTCTCCAGGTAATGCCGGAAGGCAGTCATGTCATGCAGCAGTTCTTCAAACAGTTTGATATCGTCTTTTAAAAGGCCGATAATTGCTGTTATAATTCCAAGCAATACGAATACGGCAACAACCAGTTCCAGGATTCGGCAGATTTCCTGCAATGTTTTTACAACTTTTTTCATTTGCATCTCCTTTCTTTTTTCTGACGAACGAAATACTTCTTCTTATTGTTATATTTAAAAGGATAGCAGGTATAGTTGTCAAGATAATTTTGTACGGAACAATCGTCTTATTAATTCTTTTCCATTAAATGGAATCAGCGGATACAGATATCCGATACCGGATAATGTTTTGTTTCCGGCAACAGCACATATACAGATCAGCATACTGCCTATATATCCATAAATCCCAAAGGCTCCTGTACCGATTAATAGTAAAATGCGCATGAATTTTAATGCATATCCAAGCTCATAGCTTGCCTGCGCATAATTTGCGATTGCTACAAATGCCATATACAGCATTGTCTCAGAATTGAACCAGCCGGACTGGGAGGCAAAGTCTCCTAATACAATCCCGGCGATCACGCTTAATGGGGTACTCAGCATCTCTGGCGTATTCATCGCGGCCAGCTTCATTCCGTCTATTGCAAATTCCAGAATCAGCAGCTGCAACAGGATTGGTACGTGAATTTCATCTTTTATATTAACAAATGCAAGTGCGTCCGGCAGCCATTGCGGATACTGCAGAAACAGCAGCCAGGTCGGAGTGAGCACAAGCGCGGTAATATTTACAAGCAGTCTGGACAATCGCAGATAAGTGCCGGTAACAGGCGGCAGATAATAGTCATTGGCTTCTTCGGTCAGTTCGAATAAAGTAGTCGGCAATATGATGGCGGAAGGGGAGTTATCTACGAAAAGTACGATGCTGCCTTCCAAAATGGCAGATGCCGCGGTATCTGGCCGTTCCGTATATTTGTATTTTGGAAAAGGATTGATCCAATGGTGGGGACAAAGTGTCTCTGCGAGGCTTTCACAATTCATTGTCAGCGCATCCACAGAAATATCTGCAAGGCGTTTGCGGATTTTGTCTAAAAAATGAGGATCTACCCGTTTTTGCATGTAAGAAATCACAATATCTGTGCGGGAGCTTTTGCCAATCGTAGTGATTTCCATTACAAGATCAGGATTTCGGATTCTGCGGCGAACCAAGGCAGTATTAAATACGATGGTTTCGACAAATCCATCTTTGGAACCGCGCAGCACTTTTTCTTTGGAAGGTTCTTCGATGCTTCTGGCGGGATATGTCCGAAAATCAATGGCAAGGGCTTGTTCATAGCCATCAATGATCAGAATCGGAACACCGGACAGCAGCGCGGTAGTCAGCGTTTGGCTGTCTTTGACCAGTTCTACTTCGCCGTACGGGATCATAAGATTAGAAAACGCCTGTACCGTAGACGGCATAGTATCGGAAGTGATCGAAAGAAAGCTGTCCATAATCTTTTCCAATATATCGTCTTTATTTAGCCCGTCAATCATATAGAAGCATGCTGGCCTGTCAGCAATGATAAAAGAACGCAGCATCAGGTCATAGCTTAGCTGCGGATGAAAAATTTCATCCATTAACTGTTGATTGCAGGCGAAACTTGAGGTTAATTGTCTGTTCATGATTAGATACTCCTGTCCATGATAAGTTAAAATTGTTTAAAGGAAGCGGTTCATAGCTTTAAATAGTGTGTAACAGAATTGGAATCATATGCATAAATTGTTAAATCAATACTATTTTATATTTTGACTTGACAAATTGGAAAAATGAGTCTATCATACATAGTAATCAATACTACATAACGAACTTTCGAATAATACATAATAAAGAAAAACAAATTATAATGAATCATATACAAGGAGGAATCATTATGGAAATTACAATTCGAGAACCGGGAAGCGCAATCACGCACTTTATTGGAATGATCTTAGCCGCCGCTGCTTCTATACCGCTTCTGATTAAAGCAGGGGTTACATCGGGCGTACAGTGTGTTGTGGCAATGGGAATTTTTATGTGCAGCATGATATTGCTCTATGGAGCGAGTACCATGTATCATTCGGTAAATGTCTCCGATAAAATATTAAAAGTATTCCGCAAAATTGACCATATGATGATTTTTGTGCTGATAGCAGGTTCCTATACGCCAGTCTGCCTGATCGTATTAGGGGGCAGGCAGGGGTATACGCTTTTGGCTGTTGTATGGGGGATTGCGATTGTTGGCATGATCATTAAAGCCCTCTGGATTACATGTCCTAAATGGTTTTCCTCTGTGATATATATTGCAATGGGATGGGTTTGCGTCGCAGTGTTTGGAACGCTGCTGCGGACGCTTCCGGTGCAGGCGTTTTTGTGGCTGCTGGCAGGCGGAATCATCTATACCATCGGCGGTGTTATATATGCGCTGAAACTGCCGATTTTTAATCAAAATCATAAATATTTTGGGTCGCATGAGATATTTCATTTGTTTGTAATGGCGGGCAGTATTTGTCATTTCATATTTATGTATCAGTATGTAGCCTGAGGATATTCAATAGAATGCCGCCAGATGTATCAGTGCATACATTTGGCGGTTTTTTTGAGCAATAGTAACATATAATTGAACGGCAGAGGCATTTTTTTCGGATATAATGGGTGATGTGTCCTGGAAAATATGTGCTATAATAAGAACAGGAGGTTATGGATATGGTACAGAAAATGGAACAGAATGTGCCTGCGCAGCATACATATGGGACACAGGCAGGAAAAAATACGGGACAGCCGCGGCGGAAATTTGGAATCAGCGGCAGTACTCTGAAACTGATTGCCGTGATTACAATGATCATTGATCATACTGCGGCAGGTATTTTAGGCAGATATTTGTCGATCAGCGGACTTACAAATCTGGATAACAGCAATGTGGCCGAGGTGCAGCAGTGGGCGAGCCAGAATGCGCAGTTATTTTCTGTTTATTACGCAATGCGTATGATTGGCAGAATTGCATTTCCCATTTATTGTTTCCTGATGGTAGAGGGACTTGAGCATACGCATGATAAAAGAAAGTATGCGCTCAGATTATTGTTGTTTGCGGCCATTTCGGAAATTCCGTTTGACTTGCTTTTTAATGCGAAAATACTGGAATTTGGCTATCAAAATGTGTTCTTTACATTGTTTATCGGCTTGCTGGTGCTGATCGGGCTGCAGTGGGTGGAGGAGCAGATTGGAAGTCATCCTGTGCCGGCGTTTTTGCTGCGTGCGGCGGTTCTTGTGGCAGGTATGGCTGCGGCTCATTTTGCGAAAACAGATTATGCGGAAATTGGGGTGCTGTGCATAGCTGTTATTTACTCGTTTCGTAAGAAAAAAGTATGGCAGATTGTGGCAGGCTGCATTGTATTTGCATGGGAGACTGCAGCTGTATTTGCCTTTATACCGATTGCGTTTTATAACGGCAGGCGCGGCTGGAATCTGAAATATTTCTTTTATCTGGTTTATCCGGTGCACTTGCTGTTGTTATATTTGATTTGTACAGGACTTGGCATTGCTTCGTATCCTGCGATTTAAATTTCAGAAGAGGGAAGTAGCAGTTATGGAAAAGGAAGTTCATAAAGAGATGTTTTATACACGGCAGCAGCTGGCCAGATTAATATGGCCGCTGCTGCTGGAACAGTTTTTGGCGGTTACGATGGGTCTGGCGGATACATTTATGGTATCCAGTGTCAGTGAAGCTGCAGTGTCCAGTGTGAGCCTGGTTGACACGCTGAATGTGCTTGTTTTTCAGATTTTATCAGCTCTGGCATCCGGCGGAGCAGTGGTCGTCAGCCAGTATATGGGGCAGAAAAATATCCAGCGGATGAAAAAATGCTCGGCGCAGCTGTACAGCGTGCTGCTGATTAGTACCGTGGCTGTTATGCTGGTGGCTTTCGCAGGAAGCAGAGGGATTTTACGCTTTGTATTTGGCAGCATAGACAGTCATGTGATGGGATATGCGCAGACTTATTTTTTGATCAGTGCGGTATCATATCCTTTTATGGGGGCATATAGTGCGGGCGCAGCGCTGTTTCGTGCACGGGGCAACAGCAAAGTGAGCATGAAAGCCAGTTTGGTTATGAATGTGATCAATATTTTTGGAAATGCACTGCTTATTTATGGCTTTGGCATGGGAGTATTGGGTGCGGCGCTTGCGACACTTGCAGGACGTATTTTTTCTGCGGTCTGGGTAACGCTGCAGCAGCAAAAACCAGATCATCCGTTTCGCATAGACAAAATAGCAGACTTAAGACCGGAAAGGGACCAGATACGTCCGATTCTTATCATTGGTATTCCAAGCGGACTGGAAAACGGGATGTTTCAGATTGGAAAGCTATGTGTCAGCAGTTTGACCGCAACGCTTGGGACATCTGCGATTGCGGCAAACGCGGTGGCAAATACAGTTGCGACGGTAGCAAATATTCCGGGCAATACGATCGGCCTTGCGGTGATTCCGGTCATTGGCCGGTGTCTGGGAGCCGGAGACAGAAAACAGGCAAAGTATTATGCAAAGCTGCTGCTGGCATTGGCGGCGATCGGCCTTGCAGGGATGAATATTGCTGTATATGCCAGTATCCCGGCAGTGGCTGAGGCTTATCATCTGACAATGGCAGCAAAGGAAATGTGTATAGAAGTGATCCGTTTATTTTGCATATTCAGTATTTTTTTCTGGGCGCTTAGTTTTACACTGCCGCAGGTGCTGCGCAGCGGAGGAGATGCAAAGTATACGATGAGCATCAGCATTTTAAGCATGTGGATTTTCCGCGTTGTATTGTCATATTTTTTCGTATTGCAAATGGATATGGGCTTGCTGGGTGTCTGGCTTGGAATGTGTATTGACTGGATTTGCCGGAGCATTTTTTTTGTGATACGTTTTCTGAATGGAAAATGGATGGAACATAAGGTAATATAGTAAATAAAAACCGCTTGCTTTTCGATTCCTGATATCGTATCATATATACTTGATGGAAAAATAGCTGAATGCATGGAATTGCTGCATATAGACAGTTAGGTTGGAGGGACGGTTATGAGGATTTCGACAAAAGGAAGATATGCACTGCGTTTAATGCTGGATTTGGCGCTGCATGATACGGGGACGCCTGTTAGGATCAAAGAAATTGCCGCCAGGCAGGAAATATCGGATAAATATTTGGAACAGATTGTCGCGGTGCTGAATAAGGCGGGATATGTCCGCAGTGTCCGCGGGCCGCAGGGAGGTTATCTGCTGACCAGGCCGGCGGAGGAATATACAGTCGGGATGATTCTGCGCCTGACGGAAGGGAGCCTGGCGCCTGTGGAATGTCTGGATTCTGAGATTGGCGGATGTGAGAAGAGTGATGATTGTGTAACGGTTTTAGTGTATCGTAAAATGAATGAAGCTGTGAATGATGTCATAGACCATATAACACTTGCAGATCTGATGGGATGGAAACTCCAGAAGGATGGGGACTATAGTATTTAAGCATGGAGAACAAATGGCGGCAGACAGTAACGAATCATCGTTATGTCTGCCGCGTTTTTTATTTGTTGTTTCAGTTTTTCAGTTAACGGAAGCTTTTAATCCATGCGATTAAAGAATCATGGTATACGTTTGCTTCTACGTCTCTGCGCATCTGATCTGTGACAGGGCCGTTTTTTTCCATAATGGCGAGGATGGCTTCCTGCAGTCCTGCGATTTTTCCGTTTTCAAAATCCTGTGAGTCGGATGATGTTTCAGGTGGTGTGCTTTGGACTGCTGGCTGGTCCGCAGGTTTTTCCGGTTCTGACTGCGCATGATTTTCAGCAGCAGGTTCAGCAGCGGCAGGAGCTTCTTTTGCAGCAGGAGCTTCTTTTGTGGCAGAAGCTTCTTTTGCGGCAGAAGCTTCTTTTGCGGCTGGCGCTGGCTGTGGTTTGGAAATAACAGGTGTGACAGGAGTGGCTAAAGGTTCATGATCTGGTGTTACAGGCAGCCAGATGTCGCCGCTGTTTGCTTTTACGTTTACTACAATGTTTCCGCCGTTTACGGATACTTTTTCACCGGATAATGCACCGATATATTCTGCGGCGCTGCCGGCGCGGAGCGTCATTACATAATCGCTATCATCGTTGTTCACGGTGATTACAGCGGACTGTCCGTTAAAGTTTCTGGAATAAGCATACTGGCGGTTGGTCAGCAGCAGTTCCTGATAATCGCCGTAGGAAAGCGCCGGGGTATTCTGCCGGATTTTTCCTAACGCTGCGATCAGCCTTGTACAAGGATTTTTGCTGACGGCATCTGCGTAATCGGCCAGAGAAAGCGCCGGACGCAGGGAGTCGTCGGAAAAACGTTCTTTTTTTCCTTCGATGCCAAATTCAGATCCATAGTAAATGGATGGAATGCCTGGCAGTGTATAGAGCAGAATGTGAACAGGGGTAAAATGAGCTTTGTTGTTCAGCTTTGTATAAATGCGTTCTACATCATGGTTGTCCACAAAATTATAAAGCTTTAACCCGTCCGGACGGCTGCCGCCCATTTCATACAGCCGTTTGACGGTATGTGCGATCTCAAAATAATTGTGATCGTTGTGGCCGGAATAAAGTGCTTTATGCAGGTTATAGTTGGTAACGGAGTGAAGGGTTCCTTCGTTTACCCAGCGGGTGTAGTCGCCATGGATGACTTCGCCCATCAGCCAGAAATCCGGTTTTACTTCGTTTGCAACGTGGCGCAGAGATTTCATATATTCAAAATCAAGTACATCCGCGGCGTCTAAGCGGATTCCGTCTATATCAAATTCACTGACCCAGAAACGGATCACATCGCAGATATAGTCTCTTACGGCAGGGTTATGCTGATTGAGCTTTACGAGCAGATTGTAGCCGCCCCAGTTCTCATAGGAAAATCCATCGTTATATTCATTGTTTCCCCAGAAGTTTACATTGCAGTACCAGTCTTTGTAAGGTGAATTTTCCCGATTTTTTTTAATGTCCTGGAATGCAAAAAAGTCGCGTCCGGTATGGTTGAACACTCCATCTAAAATGACCCGGATGCCCTGTTCGTGGCATTTGGCTACATAGTTTGCCAGATCTTCATTGGTGCCGAGACGGCTGTCCAGTTTTTTGTAATCTGTTGTTTCATAACCATGTCCTACAGATTCAAACAGAGGGCCGATATAAATAGCGTTGCAGCCGATTTCTTTAATGTGTGATATCCAAGGAATCAGTTCGTTCAGACGGTGCTGCGGAGCTTCATAATGATTTTCTTTTGGTGCACCGGAAAGACCTAATGGGTAAATGTGATAAAATACAGCTTCATCATACCATGCCATATGTTAACCTCCTAAATATTGTATATTTTTCTTGTTTTTGTCACTGCGCTTTATTTTAGCATGAAAAGGTCGGATGTTCAATATTTTATCGTTTTTTTTGATTTTTTGATTATAGTAATGACAAACAGACAGAAAAAGAGTAACATAAGAAATAACAATAAATTTTTTTGGAGGTGCCATATGAGTGAAATGAATGAAAAAACACAGGAACAAATCAAACAGACAATCGAACATGGAAAGGCTGTGCTTGGCATAGAGTTTGGGTCTACACGTATCAAAGCCGTACTGATTGGAGAAGATAATGCGCCAATCGCGTCAGGCGCGCATGACTGGGAAAACCGGCTGGAGAATGGTATCTGGACGTATACACTGGACGATATTTGGACGGGCCTGCAGGACAGTTATACAAAGATGACCGAAGACGTAAAAACAAAATATGGTGCGGAAGTAAACAATCTGGCGGCTATTGGATTTTCCGCTATGATGCATGGATATATGGTATTTGACCAGGCGGGAGAACTGCTTGTGCCGTTCCGTACATGGAGAAATACGATAACGGAACAGGCCAGTGAACAGTTAACCGAACTGTTCCAGTATCATATTCCGCAGAGATGGAGTATCGCGCATCTGGACCAGGCGATTTTAAACGGAGAAGAACATGTGGCAAAGATTGATTATCTTGTTACACTTGCCGGATACATACATTGGCAGCTGACCGGAAAAAAGGTGCTTGGCGTCGGTGAAGCATCAGGAATGTTTCCGATTGATATTTCAGCCTGTGATTTTAACCAGAAGATGATTGACCAGTTTGATCAAAGAGTGGCAGCGAAAGGTTATGCATGGAAACTGAGAGATATACTGCCGAAGGTACTTTCTGCCGGTGATGACGCTGGATGCCTGACAGAAGAAGGAGCGAAAAAGCTGGATGTATCCGGAAAGCTGCAGGCAGGTATACCGCTCTGCCCGCCGGAAGGTGATGCGGGAACGGGCATGGTAGCCACAAACAGCGTCGCGGTGCGTACGGGCAATGTATCTGCGGGCACTTCGGTATTTGGCATGGTCGTTATGGAAAAAGAACTGTCAAAAGTATATGAGGAGATAGATCTTGTAACGACGCCTACCGGAAATCTGGTCGGCATGGTGCACTGCAATAACTGTACCTCTGATCTGAATGCATGGGTGAATTTGTTTAAGGAGTTTGCGGAGAGCTTTGGAATGACAGTCGATATGAATGAGCTGTTCGGCACGTTATATAACAAAGCGTTGGAAGGGGATAAAAACTGCGGTGGACTGCTTGCTTACAACTATTTTTCCGGTGAACATGTAACACATTTTGAAGCCGGACGTCCGTTGTTTGTGCGCAAACCTGACAGCAATTTTAACCTGGCGAACTTTATGCGCGTTCATCTGATGGCATCTTTAAGCGTATTAAAGACCGGCCTGAACCTGATGCTGAAAGAAGAAGGCGTAAAAGTAGACAAGATGTTAGGGCATGGCGGTTTATTTAAAACCAAAGGCGTGGGACAAAGCATTCTGGCGGCAGCTATTGATGCGCCTGTATTTGTCATGGATACAGCGGGAGAAGGCGGCGCATGGGGAATCGCATTGCTGGCGTCTTATATGGTCCATAGAGCCGAAGGTGAAAGCCTGGATGATTATCTGAATCATAAAGTATTTGCGGGACAGGAAGGCACAAAGATGGAACCGGATCCGGCTGATGTAAAGGGATTTGATGAATTTTTAGAGACTTATGCCGCAGGGCTGCCGATAGAAAGAGCGGCGGTTGATCATTTGAAATAAAAAAACAGATGCAGAATGCAGACTCTGAGCAGGGAGGGTAAAAAATGCGAAATCATTTTATATTACGCGGCTGCTGTATAGCCGCCCTTTTGGCAGGAATGCTGCTTCCAGCTGCCGCAGGGATAAACAGACAGCAGGTACAGGCAGCTGATTTGCTGGATCAGGTGCTTGTAAAAGCACCTGATCAAAAAGTAACAAACTTTGTGGTCCATGCGTCTGCGATGGATTCGGTAACGCTGACCTGGACGAAAGCATCGGACGCACAGACTTATTATATCAGCTATTGGGAGTCGGGAAAACCGAGTACTTCCGCGGACAGGGAAGATATTGGAGATGTATCGGAATGTACGATCACGAATCTGAAGCAGGCAAAATATATATTTCAGATACAGCCTGCAAATAAGCTGCATACAGGAATTCCCCTAAAAGGAGCGATTGCCTCTGTAGAAGGAGCGCCGGCACCTCAGGCAGCGCCCCAGGTGAAGCTGAATCATATAAAACAGGGATACTGTTCTCTCGTTTTGGAAGGCATGAGTGAAATATACAAGTCAGAAGCTGAGATTTGTGATGCTTCGGGCAATCTTCTCGAAAACAGTGAAGGCGACAGTACAGGCGTTGCAATTGAAGATGACAGTATAAAAAATAATGGATTTTATGCAGTCCGGGTTCGGGGATATTATGATCAGGAAGGCGGTTTGCGCAGTACGGGGGAATGGTCGGATTACCTGTATCTGTCAACTGCCATAAAGCCATTAAAGCTTAGCCAGAAAAATGGAAAAGCAGTTGTTAAATGGCCGGCCGTACAGGGCGCTGACAGTTATACGGTGTATGTATCGAAAAACGCGGACAGAGGTTATCAGAAAGCAGCGCAGACGTCGGGCACATCGGCAGCGATTGCAAAATACGCAGGTACTAAGCTGAAAGCAGGCAAGACGTATTATATAAAAGTAACTGCCGAAATGACGAGGAATCATGAAACATATACCGTCAGCAGTTCGTCTGCAAAAGTAAAAATGAAGTCACGTTCCTAAATGAAACAATGAAATCGGGTAAAAAGCTATGCAGAATATCAGAAAAATATTTTTCAGAGATGTAGCAGCACTTTTTAAAAATCCATTTGCACTTATTATTGCCGGAGGGTTATGTATCCTTCCGGCATTATATGCATGGTTTAACATTTATTCGAACTGGGATCCGTATGGGAATACCGGAAATATTAAAATAGCAGTTGCGTCCAAAGACAGAGGTTATACAGATGCGCAGGGCAGCAGTGTCAATGTGGCGGATACAGTCATGGAGACATTAAAAGAAAATAAAAGCATCGCGTGGACATTTGTGGATACGCAGGAAGAAGCTGTAGAAGGGGTGCATGACGGCAGCTATTATGCGGCAGTCGTATTCGACGCGGATTTTACAGAATGTATGTATCATGGGTTTTTAGACGGACTTGAACGGCCAACGGTTACCTATTATGAGAATGAAAAAAAGAATGCGGTTGCTACAAAAATTACAGATACTGCCGTATCCACATTGGAGACGAATATAAACGAGCAGTATATTTCATTAGTCGTCAGCCTTTTGTTTGATAAACAAAGAGATGTTGTACAAAATATGGAAGCTGAGGAAATTACAGCAGGGATCGTATCCAAAATCGAACGGACGAAAGATACCGCAGAACGTTTTTCGGTTGTTGTGAAATCTTTGGTGCAGGCAAACGATAAGCTGACAGCATCTTTGGATGCGGCTAACAGTGATTTAAGTACGATTGGCAGCAACTTAGAACAGGTGCAGGCAGATGTTTCCCAAATACCGGATACAAAAGCGTTGGCTGATTTGCTGAATGTGGCCAATGCGCAGGCTGTTCAGTCCGTCACAGATGCGCTTGCACAGCTGCGGCTTGCACAGAAAACGCAGGTTCAGGAGCAGAAGAATGCTTATTATCAACGGTTAGGAACCAGTATTTCCAGTGCAAAAAGTTCCTTAGACCAGCTGATCAATTCCCTGCAGTCGCTGAATGCGGCTACGATAAATATCTCACAGGGAATGATTTTGTCGCAGCTGGAAAATCAGTCGCAGGCGCTGGAAACAATACAGCAGCGGATCGCCACTCGCTCAAACACAGACGATGCGGGCGTATTAGATCAAATGAATCTGATGGAACAGCAGCTGGAGCAGCAGATTTTAAATGTGCAGCAGATTTTGCAGACGACGGTAAGCCAGTCTCTGGTGGCGCTTGGCAGCGAGCTGCAGAAAGTATCTTTAGAAATCTCACAGATCATTGGCCATATCAAGACAGATACGGATTTGCTCAGTACGATATTAAAAAGCAGTGTGACATCGGTGGATCTGGCAAACCAAAGTTTTTTGGGAATGGCGAAAGATCTGGACAATATCAGCAGCAAACTGGAACAGATCACGAGTGTGATGGACGAGATCAGTGAAGCACAGCTGGCACAAAATTTTTTAGATTTTGTACAGGGGAATTCTAAGGAGTACGGCGCATTTTTTGCACAGCCCGTGTCTATTGAGACGCAGGCGGTATATCCGGTTGATAATTATGGATCAGGCGTGGCACCTTTTTATACGACGCTGGCATTGTGGGTAGGCGGTGTGGTACTTGTTTCGCTCATTAAAGTAAAAGCACATACAGACGGTATTACAAATCCCAAATCATATGAACTGTTTTTTGGCAGATATTTGCTGTTTTTGATACTCGGATTGATTCAGGCGTCGATTACCGTGTGGGGCAATTTTTATCTGCTGCATATCCAATGTCTGTATCCAAGACGGTTTCTGCTGGCTGCATGGATTACGAGCTTTACGTTTTCCCTGCTGATTTATGCCCTGACAATTTCGTTCGGGGATTTGGGAAAGGCTATGATTGTAGTAGTGATGGTCATTCAGATTGCGGGTTCCAGCGGTACGTATCCGATTGAGATATTACCGCAGTTTTATCAAAAGCTCTATATTTTCTTTCCGTTTCCTTATGCAATCCATGCGATGCGGGAAGCGATTGCAGGGATGTATGAGCATGATTATGCGCTGTACTTGCTCCAGCTGCTGCTGTTTGCAGCCGCGGCGCTGGCATTGGGCCTGGTAATCCGGCTTCCGTTCCGTAAATTTTACCATTTTATAGAACGGCGGATGGAAGATACGGAAATGATGTAGGGAGGTGTGTTTGCTTGGAAAAGGAACAGTATGAGAGGATGTTTCAGCAGCTTGTAAAAGAAGAAGAACAGCTCCATATGGAAAATCAGAAGCGGATCAGGGCAGGCATCCAGTGTCTGATATGGATACCAATGATCTTTTTCGTACTGTTGTTTTTGACAGATAGTGAAAAAGTTATATTTCTTGTATTATGGGTGGTATCCTTATTTGTAATAGCAAGTTATTTAATTTATATTGAATATATTGATTTTCAGGCGCAGGAACGGCTGCACAAATATATGGCACAGGAACACATTTCCCATGAGGGACTGATTGGCGCGGATATTGAAGCATTTGAAGAGACAGTGGCGGAATTGCTGCGGCAGATTGACGAAAAGAAAATGCAGAATCGTCAAAAAATGATTCAAATGCTGGAACAGCAAAAAGAAAAATTTTTGTAATGAAACAGGCAGTTCATGAAAGAGGGACAGTTCAATGGGAAATATCATTAAAATCATGTTGAGGGATTTAAAGAGCATCAGCACGAATGTAGTAGCGCTTGTCATTATCATGGGATTGTGCGTTATTCCGTCTTTGTATGCATGGTTTAATATTCATTCTAACTGGGATCCATATAGTGAGGATGCTACATCAAATTTGAAAATTGCAGTATTTTCCAAAGATGAAGGTGTCGAGATCAGAAATCTTTCTCTGGCGGTCGGAGATTCGGTTGTCAGCGCGCTGCATGACAATCATACGATAGGATGGGTATTTCCTGAGGATGAACGGACGGCAGTCAATGGCGTATACAGTGGGGAGTATTATGCTGCGCTTATTATCCCGCAGGATTTTACAAAAAGCATTGCGCAGATTACCGAGGGAAATCTGACCGGAGGAAAAATCTTATATTATGAAAATGATAAGAAAAATGCAATCGCGACTAAAATAACTGGAAAAGCTAAGACAGCAGTTGAGACACAGGTAAATACTACGGTGTTTGCAACGATAACCGAACTGGCTGCAAGACTTGGCAGTGTTTTGGAAAATACAGATAATCAGGCCGCTGTCCATCAAATGGCAGTGCGTATAGAAAACTTAAAACAGGATATTAAAAGTCTTCAACAAATGCTTGGATCAGCAAAAAAGATGACGGATGCTGCCATGCAGACAATGAAGGGAATTACTCAGCTAAACGATAAAATTATACTGGATTTGCGCAATGATCTGAGTCTGATTGCAACTGCATCGGCAGCGTTTAGCACCTCGGGCATTGAAACGGCAAATGTGCGCCTGCAGGATTATATGCTGCTGATGAAAGATGGAAAAGCAGATTTGAATGAAATGCGCAGAGTACTGAAACGATTGTACGCGTATGTAGATGAACTGGAAACAGAATTGCTGGGAGTCAGAGACAGCGAATTGCTGCAGCAAATAATAGACGTCCTGGAAAACGAGCCGGAAAAAATCGGAACCTTTTTTTCGACACCGGTGAATCTGCAGAAAGAACGGGTGTTTCCGATTAAAAATTATGGATCGCAGATGGCGCCGTTTTATACCGTGCTTTCTATCTGGGTAGGCGCTTTAATACTGGTGGCGATTATCCATACAAAAGTACATCCTGTAAAAGGAACGAAGAATGTCAGACATTATCAGGAATATTTTGGAAGATATGCAGTATTTTTTATTGTTGGCCAGATACAGACACTTATTTGTGTGCTCGGAGACGTTTTTTTCCTGAATATCCAATGCAGGCATCTGTTTTTGTTCTGGTGCTCGGCAGCGCTTGCGAGTTTTGTATTTACACTGCTGATCTATTCGCTGACTTATGCGTTTGGCAATGTAGGAGAAGCGCTGGCAGTTGTAATTATGGTTATCCAGGTAGCGGGCGCGGGAGGGACATTCCCAAAAGAAGTACTGCCGGATATTTATCAGCAGATTTACGCGTATCTGCCATTTCCATATGCGATGGATGCGTTAAAAGAGGCGGTTGGCGGTATCTATGAAAATGCGCACCTGGAAAGCCTTGGAAAGCTGGCGGCGTTTTTGCTTGTATCACTGATCATTGGATTGGTGTTCAGCATCCCGTTCCGTAAGCTGAATGAAAAGATTGAAGCAAGCAAGGAGCGGTCAAAATTAATGGTATAAAATAAAAGAAAAAAGATATTGACTTTTAACAGTCTGTGATGTTAAATTAAAAAATAATTAAAAAAGCGTCAGAACATAAAAACAGGAAGTAAGAAAACAAAAAGGGGAAAAATAAAACAGGAAACAAAAAAGAAAACAAAAAACTAAGAAAAAATAAAACAAGAAATAAGAAAGAAAATGGAGAATATAAGCATGGCACAAAATAAAATTATATTAACAGGTGACCGCCCGACAGGGAAGCTGCACGTTGGACATTATGCAGGATCTTTAAAACGGCGCGTGGAACTGCAGAATTCAGGAGAATTTGAAAAAATATTCATTATGATTGCAGATGCGCAGGCGCTGACAGACAATGCGGATCATCCATCCAAAATACGTGAAAATATCATGGAGGTAGCGCTGGATTATCTGTCGGTCGGCATTGATCCTGCAAAATCTACGATTTTTATTCAGTCGCATGTAACGGAATTGACAGAGCTTTCGTTTTATTATATGAATCTTGTGACCGTATCAAGGCTGCAGCGGAATCCAACGGTGAAAGCAGAGATTCAGATGCGTAATTTTGAAACAAGCATACCAGTAGGATTTTTTACGTATCCGATCAGCCAGGCTGCAGATATTACCGCGTTTAAAGCGACAACCGTTCCGGTAGGGGAAGACCAGGCGCCTATGCTGGAACAGACAAGGGAAATTGTACACAAATTTAACTCCGTATATGGAGAAACGCTGGTAGAGCCGCAAATATTGCTGCCGGATAATGAAGCATGCCTGCGTCTTCCTGGAACGGACGGCAAGGCAAAAATGAGCAAATCGCTTGGCAACTGCATTTATTTGTCGGAATCAGAGGAAGATGTCAGAAAAAAAGTTATGTCCATGTTTACAGATCCGGATCATATTCGTGTGCAGGACCCTGGAAAACTGGAAGGCAATACGGTCTTTACGTATCTGGATGCGTTCAGCAACGAAGGGCATTTTGCGGAATATCTGCCGGAGTATGCGAATCTGGATGAACTGAAAGAGCATTATAAGCGCGGCGGACTGGGTGATGTCAAAGTGAAAAAGTTCTTAAACAGTGTGATGCAGGAGGAACTGTCTCCGATTCGTGCACGCAGGGCCGAGTATGAAAAAAATATAGATCAGGTATATGAGATTTTGCGAAGCGGAAGTGAAACAGCAAAAGAAACAGCGGCAAAAACCCTGGAAGAGGTGAAGCATGCAATGAAAATAGATTATTTTATGGAATCGGTATTTTTGGCGGAACAAAAAGAAAAATTTGAAAAATAGAATGTAAATATAAAATCCAACCCCTTGGGCGTGTTTGAAAAATGCTTTTTCAGGCACGCGCAAGGGGCGCTTTTTACCTTTATAGTTTGACTGTATTCAAATTCATGTGCGTTTAGGCTATGGAATAAGCCCATAAATTTTTAATCTGTCCGTGCAGTGTTTCAAAATCCCAATGCTGGCTGCTTCTTGAGATGCAGTTTGGATCGTTTACAAGAAAGCCGTCCTCATCATAGCCATATATCATAATAAAGTGCCCTTGTGTTGTAAAATCACCTGGGCGCATCGAGCAAATGATTGGGTGATTGGCGTCGAGCGAGGATTTCATTACGGATTCATCTAAGGATAGTTCTCTGGCATACAGGCCAAGGGAAGACGCGCCAGTGGTCATCAGTGACCAGGAAGTACCGCTTCCTTCCACGTAATATCCGTTTTCTTCACTAAAATGCGCAATATCAGCAGGTGTTTTGTCCGTTTTACCAAAAGACGCGAGCACCATGGAAAGGCAGGTCGGGCCGCAGCCGGACAGACCGATGACGCTGCCGCCATAAGAAACATAGCCCCAGCGCTTGTCCCACTGCAGAAACAGTGGAAACGGCTGCTGCAGTTCTTTTTCAGTGAAGCCTTCCTGTGCATCATACTGCGGCAGGTCAACATCTAAATAACCTGCAATAAATTCTCCCATTTCCGGATTATTTAAGTATGCAGATAATAAAAGCTCTGAATATTGATTACGATTTTCATATATTTTAGCCGCCAGTTTGCCTGTTTTGGAATAATCTTTCAGATCGTCTGTAATCTGAGAAGAGTGGCGTTCCACAGGCTTCTTTACGGTTACTGTGGAAGCCGCCTGCACACGGCTGTTTTCCGGATTGGTGATGCTGTCAGCAACAAGCAGGTAGTTGTTTGCGGCCCGCAGTGCAGCGACGATTACGGTCATGAGTGCGGCCATACATACGGCGCGGCGTATGGCACGGTGTCTTTTTCGGCGTTGCCTCCTTTTTCTGGCAATAGCTTCTGATCTTGTCATATTGTCCTCCTCAATTGCTTGCTATATAGTCGACAAAATATATTATAAGATTTGCATCAATCAAAATGGCATCATGCGTTAATTTTTTGTATCACTTCCTGCAGGATATTTGCAGACTGTGTTAATTGTTGCTGTTCCGTTTCGTTTAACGTAATAGGCATTTGTCCCTCTGCTCCGCCTGCACCAAGAATGGTTGGCATGCTTAATACGATATCTTTTAGTCCATAGATGCCGTCTAACATGACAGATACTGGCAAAATGGACTTTTCATCTCTTACAATGGCTTCGCATATTCTGCGCACAGCCATGGAAATTCCATAATAAGTGGCCTTTTTCTTTTCGATAATTTCATAAGCGCTGTTTTTTACTGTCTGTGCAATTTCACGCATTGCGGACTCATGGTGGAAATAGCCGCGCATTTCGCAAACATCGTTCAGTGGTACACCAGATACGTTTGCGCTGCTGAATGCTGCAATTTCGCTGTCGCCATGTTCACCAATAATAAAAGCATGGATGCTCCTGCTGTCTACGCCCAGATGTTCGGCCAGTTCACTTTTGAGACGTCCGGTATCTAGCACAGTACCGGAACCGATCACACGGTTTTTGGGAAGACCGGAAATCTTCAACGCTTCGTAGGTAAGGATGTCGACGGGATTGGACACGATGAGAAGAATACCTTCGCAGCCGTATTTCATGATTTCCTGGATAATCGAACGCATGATTTTTGTATTTTTGCTGACAAGATCCAGTCTGGTTTCCTCCGGTTTTTGATTAGCGCCGGCAGTAATAACAATGACGGCGGCATCTGTAATATCCTGATACGTTCCTGCGTAGATTTTCATCGGTCTTGCAAACGGGGTTCCGTGGCTGATATCAAGCGCTTCCCCTTCTGCGCGGTCCATATCGGCATCAATTAAGATCATTTCAGAAAAAAGACCGCTTTGCATAAGCGCAAAAGCAGTAGAAGAACCAACGAAACCGCAGCCGATCACAGCCACTTTCCGCAGGTTGGTTTTTACACATTCTTTGTTAGACATATTATGAATACCTTTCTAAAATTTTTATTTTATTGTTTTCGGTTTTAAACGTATCTATACGCTTTTGCTGTAAATTTTTAGAAATCAGGAACGGAATGGTATTGTGAAATTATGGGAATCTTATATACAAACTGAATTTAATAAAATAATTATAGGAGTATTTATTTATGCAGAAAGTACTTAAATTAGATGAAGCAGAAGAATATGCCGAGTATATGGAATCCAAAGTGGTCCGTAATATCCTGGAGGACAGAACAGAGACATTTGAATGCTATAAAAATTATACTTTGTTTGTATTTCCCTTGTATGATATACATCAGGCTGGTATGGCTGCAAATCAAATCATTGTTTATCTGGATCATGAAGATCTGCTTCTGCTTTGTGAAGGAAAGCGTGGATTTGAGATTGTAGAAACGTTGTTTCAAAAAGAAGCGACAAATGAGTGTGCACTCTGGAATTTCTTTAAAAATTTGCTGAAAAATGATATGGATAACCTGGAAGATCTGGAGTGTGAGGTTGCTGACGCGGAAATGGCTGCGATGGTTCGGTTTCAAAATAATTATATTCGCAAGATTATTGCTTATCGTAAGGAGCTGCTCAGGCTAAAACGTTATTATGAACAACTGGATACGATTATAGACAGTTTATTGCTGAATGAAAATAAGCTGCTTTCAGAAGAGGGATTGATGCATTTTACAATATTGGCGAACCGTACGACACGATATTTGCAGAACGTACTGAATCTGCGTGACTATGTAACACAGATGAGGGAAGCTTATCAGGCTCAGATAGATATTGAACAAAATAATCTGATGCGGCTGTTTACCGTGATTACGACCGTATTTCAGCCGTTGACGCTTATGGCGGGATGGTATGGAATGAATTTTACGTATATGCCTGAACTGCATTGGAAGTATGCGTATCCGGTATTTATAGGTGTCAGTATTTTTGTATGCCTGGCATTGCTGGCTGTGTTTAAGAAAAAGAGATGGTTTTAATAATCGTAACAGTTCAGATAACCCTTGAACTGTTATTAAGAATCATCCGGAATTGTGGAATCATTAAAAAATGACTGGGAATTATGCTGCTGACGTGGTAGAATAATAGGTATATGATATCTGAAACCTTAGCATATTCGAACGGAGAAAATGAAAATGAGAATGATAAATCCACATATAATAAAAAAATATTTAAAAGATGATGGGGTGTATGAACGTGGAAGCAATCTGTTTATGGAAGAGCATGTGGGGCGGATTGAGATTGCAAAAGAACCGATAGGAGCAGTGGGAATTCGGGCAAAAGTAAAAGGCAGCAGAGGAAATATGTATAATACTGAAATCGTTGTATTGTTTTTGCAGGATAGTGAGCAGATATTAAAATATCACTGCGGTTGTGAGGCGTATAAGAAACATACAGGTATGTGTAAGCATCTTGTTGCCTTGCTGATGGAATATAATTATCAGGCGGAAGAAGAAAATTTTGCATATGTTGAGGATAAGGAACAGGAAAGCAAGCATGAACGCGAAAAAATAGTGAAATCAACGAAGCCAATGAAGCAAATGAAACCAATGAAGCCAAGCGATACGGAATTAAAGAACCTTGTAGATTACTATGTATTGCAGGACCGAAACCAGTTTTGCCAGCAATATGGAAATGGAGATGTACGTTTAGTGCCGATATTGCACCTGGAAGCTGACAGGGAATCACTGGAGTTAAAGATTGGAACTACACAATTGTATGTGGTAAAAGACATTGGCGAACTGGTTGATAATATTAAGCAGATGCGGTATATATCTTATGGGAAAAAACTGGCGTTTACGCATAGCCAAAGCGCTTTTACAAGAGAGGCTACCGGAATTGTCAATCTGCTGCTGGAACTGGACAATGAAAATGAATTTTCTATGCGTTATCAGAACTGGGGTTACAGCAGTATGCAGCAGCGCCGTTCCGTGACGTTGTCTCCGCCTATGCTGGATCGTTTGATGGAACTGCATGAAGGAAAGTACCTTCATGTAGATGACCAGCTGATGGGCCAGGAGGCAGAGGTATTTGTTTTGCGCAAAAACCCAAAACTTCCTTTAACAATAACGGGCAATGAAAACAAAGGCGCTGATGTGGAAATGGATCCGGTATTTTTAACTGAAGGAGGCAGACAGTGGTATTTGCTGTGGCGCAATTGCTTTTATATTTGTACGAGGGAATACTATGAACGTGTGAAGGGATTTCTAAAGCTTATGGGGCAGCAGCGTGACCGGCTGAAAAGAAATACTTATTATAGCAGATACAGATATTTTCAGGAAGATTTAAGAAATCCATCTTTTTATTTGAGTGAAGCGGATTTTGGAGCATTCGCAAAAAATGTACTGCCAATGGTTGCTGACGTGCTGAATGTTCATATTGCGAAAGTGGATTTTTCTGCATATAAACCGCAGGAAGCTGTGTTTCAGAGTTATCTGGATAAGGTCGGCAGCCGTATTGAATGCAAAGCGAAAGTACTGTACGGCGAAAAGGAATATGATGTGGCAAAGATTCCAGCGAAAGAAGAAGCAATACGGGATATCAGAAAAGAGTTTGAGGTACGTAATATTTTAGAACAGTATTTTGAGGTGGCATCAGATCAGCAGACTTATTTCAGCAAAGAAGAAGACAGCATGCTTGACTTTTTGGAAGAAGGACTGGAGCAGTTGGAATCTGTATCAGAAGTATATGCAACAGATCGTTTTAAAAGTATGCGTGTCATTCCAATGCCGATGGTTACTACGGGCATTACGCTGAAAGGAAATCTGCTGGATGTCAGCTGGAATGTAGAAGGAATGAGTGCACAGGAAGTCCTGGACATTCTCTCGGATTATAAAATGAAAAAGAAATACCATAAGCTGCAGTCAGGTGATTATATCCGCATGGATGAAAAATCACTGGCAGTACTGAATGAACTAAACGAAGGACTGCATCTGACAAAAGAACAGCTCAAAGAGCGAAAAGCGGAGCTGCCACTGTATCGTTCCTTATATCTGGATTCATTAATGAAGGAAAATGCTGATTATATCAGGATTGAACGAGACAGGAAGTTTAAGTCAATAATACGGGAAATGCGTTCCATGGAAGATGGAGATTATGAGATTCCGCAGCAGATTCAGGCAGTGCTTCGGCCATATCAGGAAACAGGGTTTCAGTGGCTTTGCTCACTGGCAAAGTTTGGATTTGGAGGAATATTGGCGGATGACATGGGTCTTGGAAAAACATTGCAGATATTGACGTTTCTGGCAGCTCATCCTGACGCAAAAGCACTGGTTGTATGCCCCGCTTCTTTAGTGTATAACTGGGAAGAAGAATGCAGACGCTTTTACCCGTCGGCGAAAACAGCGACAGTCGCAGGAACTATGCATACGAGAAAAATCCAGATAGAAGAATGGGAAAAGAACGATCTTTTAATTACTTCATATGATTTATTAAAACGTGATATAGATTTTTATGAAGACAAACATTTTGATTACGTCATTATAGATGAAGCGCAGTATATCAAAAATGCTTCCACACAAGCTGCAAAAGCAGTAAAGGCAATTGCCTGCAGCGGACGATTTGCGCTTACAGGTACGCCAATTGAAAACAGGTTAAGCGAGCTTTGGAGCATTTTTGAATTTTTAATGCCAGGGTACTTATTTAGTTATAAACGCTTTAAAGATGAGCTGGAAGGACCGATAGTGGACAGCAAAGACGAGACCGCCAGAATCCGCCTGGCAAGGTTCGTGCGGCCATTTATTTTACGTCGATTAAAGAAGGATGTATTAAAGGAGCTGCCGGATAAGGTAGAAGAAGTGATCTATGCCAAAATGGAAGGAGAGCAGAACAAACTGTATCAGGCACGTGAGAAACAGCTGCTTATGACGCTGTCCAAACAGACTGAAGCAGAGTTCAAGACAAAAAAACTATGGGTGCTCGCAGAGCTGACAGCATTGCGCCAGCTTTGCTGTGATCCGTCTCTCGTATATGAGAATTTTTCCGGAGATTCGGCCAAAGCAAAAACCTGTGTGGAAGTTGTGGAAAATGCTGTTGTCGGCGGCCACAAAATCTTGCTGTTTTCCCAGTTTGCATCTATGCTGGAACATTTAGCGGCAGTGTTTCAGGAACGCGGTCTGCGTACATTTTTGCTGACCGGGAAAACAAATAAAGAAGAACGCCGGTATTTGGTAACAGAATTCCAAAAAGGAAATGCAGATTTATTTTTAATTTCCCTAAAGGCAGGCGGAACAGGACTGAATCTAACCGCGGCAGATCTTGTCATTCACTATGATCCATGGTGGAATCTGGCTGCGCAGAATCAGGCAACTGACCGGGCACATCGTATCGGACAGGATAATAAAGTAACGGTTGTGCAGCTGATTATGAAAGGTACGATTGAAGAACGTATTTTAAAAATGCAGGAGGACAAGCAGAATCTGGCTGATATGATTATATCTGAGGATGGCGTGTCTATCAGTGGTTTGGATAAAGAACAGCTGATAGCTGTTTTGGAAGAAAAAAATTAAAGTAAAATACTTGAATGATCTGACAGGGATAGCGGGTAGGTATCTGAAAGAAAAGAAGGCATGTCCAGTGCTGCGGATGATAGTAATATATACTGGAGATATCAGAAGGGATCAGGTTAGTGAAGAATATGATATTGGCGCAGTGAAGATGAACATAGAACCTGCGTTTCTTTCCGAGCTGGATTCTGACAGGATGATGGAGCGTCTGCAGGAAAAGGTGGAAAGGAATGAGTTGCTTACAGACGAGGAACTAATGGAAATGATAATACTTCCATTGTCTTACCGTAAGAAGCAGGAAAAGGAAAAAAGGATACAAGAGCAGTGGGGCTTGCGGTACGGATGCAGGATAGGGCCCAGCAGCTGTTTACACTAAAGCGTGTTTGAAAAATCATTCCCGCGATCTGCACTCCCCACTTTGCGGATAATTCATCCCAAATTTAATCAACATAGCCCGCTATGCCTCATAAATTTGGGATAAATTCTCCACAAAGTGTGAAGCACATCTCACGGAAAGCATTTTTCAAACACGCTCTAGCTGGGATACTGGCATTTACAGATAAAGTTATTGACAGGGAGACAGCAAATAAAATAAGGAGGGCGATTGAAATGACACAGGTGGCGATGATATTTGAAGAGGAAAAACAGCAAGCAATACAGCAGGCAGTGGAGCAGGCAGTGAAACAGACAATAGAGGCCGAAAGGAAGAAGGCTGTAGGCATGAAACAGCAGGCAGTAGAGGCCGAAAGGAAGAGAGCGATGGATGCCCAACAGCAGACAATAGTAAAAATGATTGAAA
>CAOKJJ010000006.1 GCA_948468465.1 uncultured Eubacterium sp.
GCCGTCAATAGTACACAGCTAATGTATTTTTTCATGTATTCTTCCTTTCAAATGATATTTTTTTATATTATGATGATGGTTTAGCCAACAGGTTGTGCAAATTCTATTGTTTCAGATGCAGATGTATCGGTTGCAGCTGCATGTTCTTCCGCTGTGTTGTCAGGCTGTTCTTCCGCTGTGTTGTCAGGCAGTTCTTCCGTTCCAAATGCTTTGGATACAGCTTTTATCATCTTTTGTCCTTCTGGTGAGTTTTCATCAAAGACCGGGTTTTCCGGTTCTCCATAATTATGAATAAAAATACCAAGAATGTATTGTTCCTGCTCATCCTGATACCACATTCCTCCGATATTGTAGTTTTCAAAGCCTGACAGGGTCATTAAAGCATTATTCATCTGATTGACCAGTAAATCCGCGATAGGAAGTTCGTCTCTGGTTAATGTTTTTTTAAACTTAAAAAATGCAGAAGATTTCTTTTTGTCCAGGGCCTTTTTTATTTTTGCAGGAACGCTGTATATATTTTTTAATTCCTGATTATTTTGTACTGCATAAGAGTATTTCACCCCTTTTGCGGCTGGAAGAGCGGAATCATCCCAGTCGTGGGAATTTCTGGAAATATCATCTGTCATATTAAAATTTTGATATTGGCATTTGCCGGATACGTCTGAATAAACGTCTACCTGATACCATTCGTTGTCGTCAAGTTTTACCATGTCCCAGGAATGATAGTCGTTATGTACAATATGGCAGTCCATGTCTAACATATTCATAAACAGGCGGAAAGTAGTTGCATAACCAACACAGACAGTACTTTGTCCCGATAAAGCATCGTGAGGGGTAAATGCAGAGCTATTGCTGCTGCCGGGTAAGGTTACATAGGTACTTTGCCCCTGTCCGACATTTTTAAACATCCACCGATAAACGGCAAGTTCTTTTTCATAATTGTTCATACCTTCTTTAATAATTTTTTTTAATACATCAGTAGCCATTTGAAGAGTCTCTTTGTCTTCTTCTTCTAATTTACTGTCATCTCCGCTCTTATATGCATCTGAAATATGTGTGGTGCTTCGAATTTCGTATTGGTCCCCAACTTTAAAGCCATCTTCCTGATAGGAATTTTCCTGCTCTTCTTCTTTTGCTTGTCGTTCCAGTTGGTTATCTATAAATTTATTTACCTTGCGGTTTTGAGAAGCGGACTGGTCAGCTTGATAAATGTTTAAACCAAGGCTGGCTACCAGACAGCCAGCAAGTGCTACAGAGACAACGGCTTTTGCGGTTTTGACGCTTTTTGAAGGCTTATTTTTTATTCCTTCTGTTTCTTTCTTTTCGTCATACATAAATGCTTTTCCTCCTAATAATCTGTCAGATAATGTGGCAAAATATTTCTTCTTAATTAATAGACGGATTTATAGGCCAATTAGTTTCGATTAAATATCAACTTTTTATAAAAAGTTGTTGCTATTTTGATGATGGCTTTTCGTCCTTTTGAGAAGGCACATGAAAATGATTCCTAATATCAGAACGATACAGGAAATGAATTGGGAGGTGGACAAGCCGCCCAATTCTCCGCGAAAATCGTTTCGGAAAATTTCGATGATGAATCTTCCTATACTGTATAAAATCATATACATAGCGCCAACCATGCCATCTTTGTCCGATTTTGAAGAGTACCAGAACAGGATTCCCGCAATGATAAAATTTCCGGCACTTGATAGGAGCTGGGTAGGAATTAACGGGATATGATTAGGGGCAAAATTGGAATGCGTATAGATGATGTGGAACCAGGAATCCGTCTGCTGTCCATAACAACATCCTGCAAAAAAACATCCAATTCGGCCGAAGCCTTGTGCAACGGAAACAGATGGCATGACAAGATCAAAATACTGCAGAAAGGATACTTCTTTTTTCTTACAGTAAATATACCCAAATAAAACGCCAAAAATGATGCCGCCATATACCACATAGCCATTTTTAAAATTCCATAAAATAGACGGGTTTTCCAAAATTTGAGGAATGCTTACCATATAAAATAAAAGGCGCGTCCCTACAATTGCACCTGCTAAAGCGCACAGCAGGATGCCCCATAAAATATCTTCATTTAGGTGTTTTTTTGGGGCACGCTTACAACAGATCAAATAGGCTGCCGCAAAGCCAATGCCGATCATCAGGCCATACATATGGATGGTAATCGGTCCGATTTGTATATCATTTAACATACAACATTCTCCTTTTACGAAAGCGATTCAATGAAAACATAGTTAAAAGTCAAATTCAATATTTAACTGATTTTAAATGTTACTGTTTTTTTGTTGCCTGCCTGATCCGTTACAATTAAACGGTAATATCCTTTCTTTGACACTTTTTTTCCTGTTTTTATGTTACTGCCGTTTAAGGTAGCGGTTTTAATGCCGCTTCCGCCTTTGTCAGCAAACTTGACCGTACGTGCGGAATGATAGGTTTTACCATTTTTAACGCCGCTTATCGAAGGCTTTGTTTTGTCAATATGAAATTTTATGCTGCTGCTGTTTCCATTTACATCCATAGCATTGATCTGGTAAACGCCTTCATCGGATAAAAACAAAGTATCAGATTGTGTGCTGTCACCATTTACTTCTACCTGGTTCAGCAGATTTTCAGATGTAATTTTTAAGGAAACGCCTGTATTATAAGCTTTTCCATTGACAGCTCCCGTATATTTTGGAGCTGTCAGAGAGTTGGAGGTGCGAAACAGAGCATAGAATCGGTCCGTATGATCCATTTGCTTCATATCCCATACGACAGTCGTATGATCTTTCTGGACAGTTCCATTTGTTTTTATTACGGAATATGGAAACGTAATAGACATTTGGGCATCCATATTTTGTATTTCCGAATGAAATTTTTGCATAATTTCATCATTTGATTCCAGCATTTGTTCCAGTTCATCCATGATACCGAATGTTTCTTCTGTGTCTTCGTCAGAAGGCATGTATATTTTGGCGCGTGTAAAATAATTTGGCTCCAGTGTGACAGAACACAATAGTTCTGATTGAGAACTTAGTTTCTGGTATTCTGAAATATCTTTAAAATTCATACGAAGGTGAAGCGTTTTTGAAGCTGTGCCCTGGATCGTTTCATTGGATATAGAAACTTCTGCCTGTGGATAAATGGTACGATAATAATTTAAAATGTCAGATTCACTATCAGAAAAAAGCTGATTCCACAGATCTTCTGAGAGGGATAACTTTTCTTCATAACTTCCGGAACCATTTTCCTGGAATATAATATTCGTTTCAGCAGCACATCCGGCAAATAACAAAGCTGTCATGATCAGAGCAAATAGCAGACTGCATTTTCTTTTCCTTTTTTCATACATGGCCAAAACCTCCTTCTTATGACTACAGGTTCTAATACCAATACCATAGCATACCTTTTGTTTATCTACAAGACCTTTTTTGCACAATTGCTGCTAAGACTGACATGCCAAATCCTTCCAATAACAAAATGGAAATAATTTGAACGAGAACAGGAAGCGATTTGGATATATCTGACAGTGATTTCAGGAACAGGGATTCTGAAAGTGTAATGAATGCACAGGTCAGATAAATGTCCATGTATAAAAAGCGAAACGGCTTGCTGTAAATGGAACGAAAAAGGCCGGTGAAATATAACATAACGAGGTAAAATAAAATTGCAAGGAGCTGGTGATTCAGAAATGGCCCTGTCTGTTGTGGAGCTAACTGAAATGGTCCAAATCCATGGCTCCACGTTTGTGCGTGCAATAAAAGGAAAAACGTTATAAAAATGCCATAGCAGGTAAAAAGAATGGCCAATGCAGTTAGAAATTTCCATTTTTTTTCAACCTGTGGCTGCGGATGCTTCGATGGAAGCAGTAACTTTGTAATCATGAGCAGACAGGGCAATAATAAATAAAATATCTTTATATTAGAAAAATTATAGTTGCTGAAGGCTGCATAGAGGCTAAGCAACAGGAAAACGGCCAGAACGATGCCCGCGAAAGAGCCTGTTTTAAAAAAATACAGCTTCATTCTTTTCATATAGTTGATCTGGGCAAATTCTGTATGTTCCGAAACAATTGCCGTTTCACGCATCATTGCGGTCAGTTTTCTGCAGGCATTACATTCGGAAAGATGTTTCTCTACAGCCATTTTTGTATCTGGTGTACAAATGTCTTCCAGGTAAGATGGCAGCAGGTCTTTCACGATATTACAATTTAGGTTTTCCGGATGATTCATATTGTTTCCTCCCTTTCAGTAAGAGTTCTTTGCCACGATAAAAATTAACGCGTGCCCAGTTTTCGCTTTTTCCTAAAATTTCACCAATTTCCTTAAAAGAAAGTGTGCCTGTGATACGAAGATACATGACCTCCCGCATATGTTGCGGCAGTTTTTGCATGTCTTTCAGCACGTCAATGAGTTCGATATGTGTTGCGGCCTGCTGCCACGTTGTATCCTTCATTTGGGATTCTTTGGACAGTATGCTTTCAGTATCTGATTCCATTGACGGATCCATTGGTACTTCATGCTTGTGTTTATCCAGCCATTTGCATAATAAGTGTTTGGCAATTTGACACAGCCAAACGGATACCTTACATGTCCCGTCGTAACGTTCCATGGAGGAAAAAGCCTGGAGAAAAGTTTCTTGTGTTAAATCTTCTGCAAGTTGTCTGTTGTGACAGCTTTTATATAGGAAGTAATAGACAATTTTTGAGTTTTGTCTGTATAGTTCCTCCATGAAACGTCCTCCTTTCGCTGGCTGTAAGTATGATGGCAGTTTTGGATCTTCATAATATAAATACGTTTACAGAGATTTTTGTTACAATTTTTTTCATTTTCTTATAAAAAAATATCCTGAAAATAACGGAAGACTTCTAAAGATTGAATTTTTCCGTTATTTTCAGGAATTTTTAGAATTTTAGGTATTTAATTGGTTTGTTTTGTAAAATAATGATGCAATTGCATGAAAAATATCAAATGGAATAAATTGTGAATGATTTCTTTCATGAAAATTTGCTGCATTTACATGTCCTGGTTATTCTTGTGCTGTACTTTGGTCGGGCAAAGTATTTTCACTACTCTGTATCAAATGTGATAAAGGCTGGAAGGAATATCCCATATTTTTCCATTTAGAAAGCAGCTCATCTAAAATCTCGCCGTTTGTTTTGGAAGTGCTGTGCAGCAGGACAATGGCACCAGGATGGATTCTTCCGGTTAGTTTTTCAAAAGCTTCTTCATGAGACGGCTGACGGTCTTCATACCAGTCTACATAAGCCAGGCTCCAAAAAAAGGTATGATACCCAAGTTCTTTTGCCATTTTTAAATTTACGGTACTGTATTTTCCCTGTGGAGGCCGGTAATATTTCGCCATTTCCTGGCCAGTGATTTGCTGAAATAAAGCGGCGTTGTCATTGAGTTCTTTTTGGAAAGATTCTTTTGTTGCAATCGAAGACATATCTGGATGATGGTATGTATGGTTGCCAACCGCATGACCTTCGGCAAGCATTTGCTTCACCAGTTCAGGGCTGGATTCCAGAAAATGTCCGACAACGAAAAACGTGCCTTTTGCCTTATGCTTCTTTAATGCTTTCAGGATCGGTTTTGTATTTCCATTTTCATATCCGCAGTCAAAAGTTAAATAAATAACTTTTTCTTTGTTATTACCCAGATAATAAGTATCATACTGCTGTAAATCTTTTGCGGCTGCATTGCCAGTTGGCTGCTTTTCGGAGCCGTTTTCGGCAAAGCCAAGTCCCCAGTTTTCTGCCTGTGGTACGATAGCATATGTGCTTTGCCATTGTTTGACTCCGGATGCGGTTGTACGGCCAACGAAAAATGCGGCCGCAAGCACACATACGGTCAGAAATGCTTTTAATTTTTTTTGTTTCATGGAAAATCCGCTGTCATATTCTTATTCTAATATATATGCGGATGTGTATCATTTATACGTAATTAATTCTTAAGATATATGACAGCCAGACATTTTTTATGAATATATTTTTTTCTTTTGCTGATGCGATACAAGGTTGATAAAGAAAGACTGCGGAAGAAAACGGCCGAAAAAAACAGCACATTTAATTTGCATGCCTGGTATAATTACAATCTTGCGTTTTTGCATCTGTTTTAACGCATAAGCGGCGCATGCACTGGCACTGATTTCTTTCAGGTTGAACTTGACATTTGCCGTGCGGTTAAATTCTGTATGCACGGGTCCCGGACACAGGCAGCCAATATATACGTTACTGTGACATTCTTTTAATTCCATAGCAGCTGCTCTTGTTATGCTGGCAACATATGATTTTGTAGCATAATAAGTTGCCATATAAGGACCCGCTGGAATCAGTCCGGCACAGGATGCTACATTCAATAAATAACCGCGGTCTGCTTTTTGCATTTTTTGCAGGATACGTTTCATAAAAAAATGAACGGCATCTATATTAAGCCGAATCATTTGCAGTTCTTTATTCATGCTGCTTGTAAGAAATGGCCCACAATCTCCAATTCCTGCGTTATTGATAAATATTTCTATCGGTTTGTCTGCAATGCAATGATAAATACGTTTGCATTCATCCAGGTTTGTCAAATCAGCTGGAAGAATCTCACATTCCGTCGGAAGCTGGTTTGACAGATTCTCCAGTCTTTTTTTTCTTCGTGCGATCAGTATTAAAGCATACCCTTGTGCTGCTAATTTTTTTGCAAATGCAGCTCCAATTCCTGAGCTTGCACCTGTTATGACGGCATATTTTTTCATAATTTCTCCTTTTTATTTATATCAATTTTGCAAAATTCTCTAATATCAGAAATGATTTCTTTCATGCACCAAATTAAATGATCAAAAGCTCCTGCTTCATAGAAGCTGGTTAAAACCATTCCAACCGGGATAGCAATGATCATTCCGGTAACCCCTTTGAATTTATATCCGATAAACATAAAAAACAATGTGGTAAAGGGGTCCAGTCCAACGGATTCACCGACTAATTTTGGCTGTATCAACTGATGTACGACTAAAGATACAGCATATAAAATAATCATTCCTGCGGCGGTTGCTATATTTCCGGAAAAAATTTTTACTACGGCCCAGGGAATCAGCACGGTGCCTGTCCCAAATACAGGAAGCATATCTAAAAACGCGATACCAAAGCCAATCAGCCAGGCATAATTTACCCCAATGATCATAAGCCCGATCATAATCACGATATAGATAACAATCATAATTTTAAACTGTGCCTTGAAATATCCGCCGACTGCACGCAGCATATGATCATAAACCAAACGTGTTTTATCATGTACGGAAGCTGGAATATGACGTTTTATGGATGACATTAAACGGTCTCTGTCTGCAATAAAGAAATAGGTTGCTAAAAGGCCCATAATAACACTGACTAATATATCCGGAATACTTGTAGCAAATCCACTGATGGCAGAAAATGTAGGCTCTTTATAATCACTGACGAAACTGCTAAGCGCGTCCTGTAACACACTGCTCAGTTCTTCCACATTGAGGTTGGCAAGCGCAGGTATTTTATGCAGCAATGCCTGCAGCTGGTCAAAAGCTGCTGCCAATTCAATTCCTGCGTTTTCATACATTGTTGGAAGATATTCCATAAAACCACGGATTCCTACAACCAGTAATACGCCGGTACCATAGCAGACCAAAACGATTAAGGTAATTACAAGCACGATTGTTAGAAAGGTTCCGTATTTTCGCTTGATTTTCAGCTTTTTTTCCAAGAAACGGACTAATGGATTCGCAATCAGTGATAAAATAAAACCTATTACAAAAGGCATAAAGAATACGATTAGTTTTGGCAAAATACAAATCAGGCAAAATACAATAAATATGAATGCCGCTAAATTACATAAAATTTTTAAATATTTAACAGATTGCTTCATAATAATATTACCAGCCTCTCCTTTTTTAATCTCATAAAATATTATTTATCCCGTCATTGATCAATAAAGGCAGTATAACACAATTTCAATTTGCTGCCAATGTCTGGCTTGCTGAATTTGTATGTTTAAGTAAATCTTCATATTTATTTTAGAATCTCATAATGATTGAAAGAAATATTCAAACAAATATTCAATGCAAATACCTTTTTATTGAATAAATGAATCATCAAAGTTACTATTACATTTACAAAAGAATTGCGTTTTGTGTCGCATTTGACGAATGTAGTATTTCTTTTGATGCAAAAAAGCGCATACTGTTTCAGGAAAATCCAGTGCTTGTCTGGAAGGGATATGCATGAATACAAAGGAGGAACTATCAGATGGTAACATCACCAATTCGTTCAAAAGAGGAAATCGAAAAGATGAAACAATATTATTTAGAAAAAAAAGATTACAGAGATTATACATTGTTTGTGATTGGAATCAACACAGCTTTGCGAATCAGCGATTTGCTGAATCTTAGATGGCAGGACGTTTACGATACACAGACACGCCGCTATAAAAACCATATTGATATTTATGAACAAAAGACAAAAAAACATGCTGTAATCGCACTGAATTCCAGCTGCATTACTGCTTTTAAGCTTTTAAAGAAACATAAGCCGTTTAAGCGGAGTGATGAGTATATTTTCAGCAGTGGAAAAAGCGGATACCAATGTTTGTCCAGAAATCGTGCCTATCATGTGATTAAAGAAGCTGCACAGGCAAGTCATGTGGAAGGAAATATCAGCTGCCATTCTTTGCGAAAAACGTTTGGATATCATGCATGGAAAAAGGGGACGCCGACTGCTTTAATCATGAATATTTATAATCACTCCAGCATAGAGATTACAAAGCGTTATTTATCAATTTGTCAGGATGATAAGGATGCTTTATACAATTCTATGAACCTGTAATATAAAAATAAAACTATTTTACATAAAATTTGCATACATCTCAATTCCTTAGACGAACTACTAAAACAAGAGTGATTTCTTTTGAAACAGTATATAAATACCCTTGATGCAGCAAAACGCTGATCAAGGGTATTTATTTTTAAGAAAGTTCTTGAAAAACAGTTGCTATGGCGTAGGTAATGCAGGCATACGCATAATAATATTGCGCGCAGTTTCTTCGTTAATAGGAACCGCATATACATTATCTGTAAATTCCACAATTTCCCCAATTCCACGCTGGATAACAAAACGCAGCGTACCGTTTTTTACTTTTTTGTCAGTGTATAGTTTTTTTACGAGTTCTTCCCTGTCAATATAGGATGGAATTGCGACTGGCAGCTTTGCCCTTTTTAACAGCTGAATCATTTCAGCCTGCTCTTCCCTGGTCATATAGCCAAGCTGACAGGACAGTTCTGATTCTGCGGCCAGACCTATAGACACTGCTTCCCCATGCAGCAGCCTGTAATCACTGACCGTTTCAATGGCTCGTCCTATCGTATGGCCAAGATTTAAAATTTCACGCAGCCCGGTTTCCCGTTCGTCTTGCATGACTACCGTATATTTAATTTTACAATTTTCATAAGCAATATGTTCGCAGATATCCCTATCAAATGTCCATATTTTATCTATATGCTGTTTCAAATAATCGAAAAAAATATGGTCAGCAAGACATGCATGTTTAATGGTTTCAGCCAGTCCGCTTGCAATCTGTCTTTGCGGCAGCGTTTGCCAAGATGCAATATCTATATACACTTTTTTTGGCTGATAAAAAAGGCCGATCAGATTAGTTGCAAGGGGTGTATCAACGGCGGTTTTTCCGCCCACGGAGGCGTCGGCAGCCGCAAGCAGAGTTGTCGCATAATTAATGAACGGAATACCCCTTCCGTAAGTTCCCGCAATAAATCCTGCCAGGTCCGTTACAACGCCTCCGCCGACAGCAAGAATACAACAATCTCTGCGATATTCTTTTTCCAGCATGAAATCTTCAATAGCTTCCTTTGTTTTGCGTGTTTTACTTTTTTCACCGGCTTTAAATACAAATAAATCTGCTTGATACCCAGCTTGTTTCATCAGTGTGTAAATATTTTCAGCATAAAGATCTTTTACAATATCATCTGTAATAATAGCAAATTTATGGACATTTCCGACAAGACCGTTTTTTATGTCACTGATCAGCTTCTTTTCTAATTCGTAACCTGTTTCAATTTCGTAACTGTCATCGACAATTTTCTTTAGTTCTACATGGAATGTGTGCATGATTGCCTCCTGTTATGTTTATTAGATTTTAAGTTGTTTCAAAAGCAGAATGGTTAATATAGACAGTATATCATAATTAGCGGAATTTTGTGAGAATAAATTCAAATCTGTTGAAAAATATCAGGCATTTTTGATAATGAAAATACGCAAAAGTTGCGCGCTATAAAACGATATTCTTGAGTTGCGCACAGAAAATAAAAGAACAACTATCTGCCGAATGATAAGTTGCGCAATAAGTGCCGGACTGTGCAACACTGAGCAATTTTTAGATAATAAATACCCGCGCGGCATTAAGAAACTAACAGTTCGCTAGAGATTTTGCTAAATTACAGCACAATACAGTGTTTGTTGCGCAACTAAGCGTTAAACGATAATATTAAGCACAGCATAATTATCATTTTATTTTATTTTATTTGATCATATAAACACAACACTTCTATAATAAAATATTGTCTGCCGGAACGTCTTAGTTTCCAAGAAATAGGTAATCAAATTTATTGCTTGTTTATAACCGCTTTGTTGCGCATGCTTTAATTACCAATTGTTTTTAGCCAAACAAACCTTTAGGAAAAATCAAAATGATTTGTTTGCGCAATGTTCATCACAAAGAAATGCGCAACATCTCTCGAAATAATGATTGACACAGATCTCATTTATCGCAAAATACGTATATACGAATTATTTCGCGCATTTAAACATAAAAATGTATAAATATACACAATTTATTAATATTTTCTTTCACTTTTGAAAATAATTCTATTTTTATATTGAATGCCAGGAAATTTATTCTTGTATCGTAAGATGTATTTCTTGTATTGTAAGATGTATTGTAAGATTACTGAAATGAACCTACTCTTCTGTTTTTTGAAGCTGCTAATGAAATATTAAGTTAGTTGCCAATCAAAATCAATCATTTTTTGTCTATTATACGCTATATTCGCATATAAAGGATAATTTTCATTCCTACATACGATTTTATTCCATTCATTTAGGGCAATGGATAATGAAAACCCCAAACCTTAGCCGATCTAAGAGCTAAAGTTTGGGGCTGTTCTATATGGAAACATAGATTTTTAGATTATTTTCAAGAAATATTGCAAATTTGACTGCATATTATGCATAATTTGATTCATAAAATTATTTCAATGATTTTTCTAATGCATCTACTACAATCTGAAGAGCTTTGATTCGAGCGTATTTCTTGTCTACGGACTCTAATATATACCATGGAGCATACGTTGTGCTCGTTTTCTGAATCATTTCATTCACTGCTCCCTCATATTGATCCCATTTTTCACGATTACGCCAGTCTTCATCCGTAATTTTCCATTGTTTTTCAGGTGTGTTTTGACGATCCGTAAATCGATTGAGCTGTGTTTCTTTGTCAATTTGAACCCAGAATTTGATAATTACCGCACCCCAGTCATGCAGCTCTTTTTCAAATTCGTTCATTTCATTATAAGCACGCATCCAATCATTTTCACTGCAAAAACCTTCCAATCGTTCCACCATAACACGTCCATACCAGGTGCGGTCAAAAATTGCAATATGTCCATCCTTTGGGATCCGGTTCCAGAAACGCCATAAGTAATGTCTTGCTTTTTCATGAGGTTCCGGGCTTGCAATAGGATGTACCTCATATCCTCTTGGATCTAAAGCTTCTGTCAGGCGTTTAATATTCCCGCCTTTTCCAGCAGCATCCCATCCCTCATAGGCGATGATTACCGGTACTTTTTTACGGTACAGACGGTTGTGCAGTTCTCCAAGACGATGCTGAAGCTGCTTTAACTGCAACTTATATGATTCATCATCTATGGTTGCCGTATCTAAAGGAATATCGGACAACTTTGGCATTGGTACCAGTGGAAAAACATTTTGCAATAGAGGTACGGCTAAAGCATGATTATTGAGTGCAATTTCAATGCCCTGCGTCAACGTTTCTAAAATTTGCAGTTCTGTCCACTTTCTTGATTTTGCATCTATAATATACCAAGGAGCTGACGGCATGTTTGTATCTTCTAAATAACTGTCATAAACATCCAGGCATTTTTCATAGTGTGCATTCTGCCATACATCCTTTTTGCCGACACGCCATTTTGCATCTTTGTCTTTCAACAAATGATCAATTCTTTTTTTCTGTTCCTTTCTGGAAATATGGAGAAAAAATTTCATAACCAGATATCCATTATCAGTGAGCTGGCGTTCAAACCTTTTAATACTGTCGATACGGTTTTTGTACTCTTCTCCACCTAAATGCTGATGCAGTTTTGCTTCTACAATTTCATCCATCCATCCGGAATCTAAAAATTGAAATTTTCCGGCTTCAGGAATTTTTACAAAATGTCGATACAAAAATGGTTTTCTGGATTCTTCTAATGTTGGCTCTTCCATAGATGCAACTTTAAAAAACCGTGGATCAATACCTTTAATAATTTTTCCGATGGATGAGCCTTTGCCGGATGTTCCCCATCCTTCTACTAATACTAGTACTGGCAGTTTCATTTCTTTTAATTGCATTTGTTGTCTGCCGAGTTTTTCCCTTGCTGTCTGAAGTCTTGCTGTCAACACTTCATCTGATGGCTTTTCTGCACCATTCCACTGCTTTAACATAAGTTCTGCCCTCTCTTTCTTGACATAGTTGTATATTATTTATAATATTAATGTATCAAAAAATTAACATAACGTCAATAGTAACAAAGCAGTTCTGATTAACAAAGTGAATCTTTGGTTATTTTTCACGGGTCAGGAACGCGCATTAGCTGCTCGTTCCGTGAGAACATGATTCAATCTTTGTAGGAATTAACAAAAAGACAGCTTCTACAAAAAGGAGCTGTCTTTTAAATATTAGAATATACTACCGCTCAAATGGGATATAATTCTGTCCATGTCCGCTTTGCTTTTTGCATCGCGGCATTCATTTATAATTTGTTCTTTCTCTGATTCAGTGAGTTTGCTATAAGCTTCCCATGCATCTGTCCGCATTGCCATTCCCATGGCAAAACCAATTGGTAAACTGTTGTTAATATCCATGATACTGACACTCCTTTCTGGCAGCACACAACTGCTTCAGTGTCAGTATTTGTAGATTTATCTGTTATTATTCCTGATAAAATTTTCATAAAGAAAGAAGTATTCACATCATAAAAAAACGAATAGTTACTTTTTGCTTGGACGTCCAATCAATTGAATACTATCCGATGCATAATACATACGTTCGGTTACTGTATTGCTGGAACTGCTTGCTTCGATAACTGTTCCATAATAGCCAATAGATGGATCATAAGCATAACCTGAGAAAAAGGCAGTATGATCTATATTCAGGTAACGGCCATTATTGCCATTAAACGAATAGTAAATCGTATCACCTGGAACTAATTTACAGTTTAAAATTTCTACAGCGCTTTCTGCTATTACATGTCCGGAATTTTTACACCAACGGCCTTCATCAGCTGCAGTTGGAGCCCAAGTTGGATGTGTATATCCAAATCGAATACCATAAGGACGATAACAGCGGTAAATCAATGAACTGCAGTCATAGTAATCTTTAGACATTCGCAATGCCTGACTGTACTGAATATTTTTCTTTTTCGTAATAGCTCTTGCATCCTTGATCACACGATAAGCTGTCTTGCTGCTTACAGAGACAATACAGATCACTTTTCTTCCATTCACTTTTGCCGTAATTTTAGTAGTGCCAATACCGTTAATCGTTACAATGCCTGTTCTGGAAACAGACGCTACATTTTTATTTCCAGACACCCACGTAACCTTATGACCTTCTGAGCCTTTTACTTTTAAACTTTTGATGGCGCTTCCTTTGTAAGTATTGATTACATATTTATTTAACGTATAATGATGTACCTGAACCCTTATTGATAAAGAGATCCCATAAACGGATAATTTTATATTTGTAATTCCTTTTGATATTCCTTTGATATGTATGAATCCTTCACTAAACCAGGCATCTGCCACTTTAGGGTTTCCTACATGAATCGAACATCGGTCATCAGAAAGCAATGCATCCCGAATACATAAATCTTCCCACTCATTTCCAGTTTCGTAATATACCGTATCGAGATCTATTCCTTGCAGCGCTATATCCAGATTAGGATCTTTATCGTTCATATAAATATTTACAGAATCAGCCGCAATTGATAATTCAGAAATAGTAATCTGACAGGATAGTATAGACGGTGTACCATCCATTCCCGTTGCAGTCACTGATAAAATAGTGCTTCCAGAAGATATTGGCGTAATTGTGACAGAATCTGCGGTTGCATTCGATAAAGCTGCTATGGATGGATATTCCGCAGAAAATTCATAGGAAACATTGGCTGCATTTGCAACATGCAGTTCATAGGGATCACCACCCGCCAACAAGTGCAAATGTTCTGTATTTAACATTGGCGCTTGTTGGAGAATAACAGGCACGTCTGACGGTGTCTGATTCTGATCTGTTGCTGAAGAATCTTGTGATATATGATCAGCAGGCAAGCGATCCATGGTATCATTTTCAGAATATTCATTGTCTTGTTGTTCTGAAGGTATGTTTGGATCGTTCAGCACTGTTTCCATACTTATATGTTCACTGTTTGTCACAGATTCTGTCATTGCTGCATAAACAGTCTGGCTAAAGGTCAGGCTAGCTATAATAGTCAGTATTAGAAGCAGGCAGATTTCTTTTCTGACATTTTCTTTTATCATGTGTCTTTGTCCTCTTTCTATGATATCTTTGTCCTGTCTGATGGTGTTTATCTATAAATGTACAACTCTGGAATGTATCTCTTTTGTTTTTCCAACATTCCAGAAATTTTCTCCAAGATACCCACATGTTCTGCGCACAACATTCATTTTGGCGTGGTCTTTATTTCCGCATTGCGGACATTCCCATTCAAGATCATCATTAATCATGATTTCACCGTCGTATCCGCAGCACTGGCAATAATCTGATTTTGTATTAAATTCGGCATATTGTATATTATCATAAATATATTTAATTGCGTCTTCCAATGCTTCAATATTATGACTCATGTTTGGTATTTCCACAAGAGAAATGGCTCCTCCTGTAGAGAGGTTTTGGAAACCGCTTTCAAATGACAGTTTTGAAAAGGCATCTATTTTTTCACGAACATCTACATGATAGGAATTTGTATAATATCCTTTATCTGTCACATCTTTGATTTCGCCAAACCTTTTTTTGTCAATTCTTGCAAATCTGTAACACAAGCTTTCTGCAGGCGTTCCATATAAAGCAAATCCCAGTTTTGTTTCTGCTTTCCACTGGTCAGCCGCTTCACGCAGACGATGCATCAGCTGACAGGCAAATTCGCGACCTTTTGGTTCAGTATGGCTGCATTTGCGCATCAGTACCGTTGTTTCGTAAATGCCAATATATCCAAGGGATAAGGTTGAATACCCATCTTTCAGCAATTTGTCAATGGTTTCTCCTTTTTGCAGTCTTGCAATCGCACCGTACTGCCAATGAATTGGACTTGTATCCGAACGGACACCTAATAAAGCCCTGTGACGGCACATTAAGGCTTCAAAGCACAGCTGCAGACGTTCATCTAAGAGGTTCCAAAATGTTTCTTCGTCCCCTTTTGCAATCAGTGCAATCTGCGGCAGATTTAAACTTACGACTCCCTGATTGAATCTGCCTTCAAATTTATAATTTCCGTTTTCATCTTTCCACGGGGAAAGAAAACTGCGGCAGCCCATACAGCTGAATACATTTCCTTCGTAATTTTCCCTCATTTTTTTCGCGGAAATATAGTCCGGATACATCCGCTTCGCAGAACACTTGGCAGCTAATTTTGTCAAATAATCATATTTGCCGCCCTTTAAACAATTATGTTCATCTAAAACATAAACCAGTTTCGGAAATGCAGGCGTGACATATACGCCCTTTTCATTTTTGATTCCCTGATAGCGCTGTGAAAATACTTCTTCAATGATCAATGCATTTTCTTCGATATAAGGATCATTTTCATCTATATGTAAAAACAGAGTGACAAATGGAGATTGTCCATTTGTCGTCATCAGTGTATTGATCTGATACTGCATGGTTTGAACACCCGCCTGCAGTTCTTCTTTTGTCCATACAGAGACGATTTGTTCCATTTGTTCGTCACTGAAGCTGCTATCTAATTCTTTTTTTGCTTTGCGCCGAAATTTTTCTCTGCTGTAACGTAAATATTTTCCTAAATGTATCAGATCTACAGACTGCCCGCCATACTGATTCGATGCTACGGAAGCAATAATCTGTGTTGTAACGGTACATGCAACGCGAAAACTTTTTGGTGTTTCAATTAATTTGCCATTTATGACGGTCCCATGATCAAGCATATCGCCAATATTAATTAAACAGCAATTAAAAATAGGCTGTAAAAAATAATCTGCATCATGAAAATGAATCGCGCCGCTTTCATGTGCTTCTACAATTTTATCCGGCAGCAAAACACGCTTTGTCAAATCTCTGGATACTTCTCCGGCAATATAATCTCTTTGTGTAGAAGCTAATAACGTATTTTTATTTGAGTTTTCTTCTGCCAATTCTTTATTGTCATTACGGATTAAAGATAAAATGGACTCATCTGTTGTATTTGCCTTTCGCATCAGTGCATGTTTATAACGATATATGATATATTTTTTTGCCAGTTCGTATTTTTGTTCCTGCACGAGGCTATGTTCAATCAAATCCTGGATTTCTTCAACTTGAATCTGGCTGCGGGTCATTTTTGATATCATGCATTCAATTTCTTTCATTTTCTGATCTGTAATCTGATCCTGCAAATGCACTTCATGGTTTGCTTTTTTCATTGCCGTAATGATTTTGGCACCATCGTAGTTTACGACTCTTCCATCCCGTTTGATTACTTTCACTCTGTCTTCCTCCATAGTTCCGGTGTCCTTTTATGCTTGTTTTATTCTATTCTTGCCTCGTATAGCAGATTCATTTTTTCTTCATACAATTCCGGTGTCATGTCCATATAATGATTATGCGGGTTTTCAAAACGCTGTTCTTCTTCCCAAATCTCATTTTCAAGCTGCCGGCGTACATATTCCGCTATCTCATTCATGGATGGTTGTTCATATATCAGTTTGCCATTTTTAAAAATTGGTATTTGAAGTTCTTTGGCTGTACAATTTTCAAAATAACGGTTTTTCCATGGTTTCACCGGGTCTACATATCGCAGCGGTTTGGAAAAATCAAGTTTCTGATCGGCTTTTGCCAATAAATCTGCAATTGCGTTGCCTTCCTGATCATAGATACGATAAACCTTTTTTAATCCTGGATTCGTTATTTTCTCGGTATTTTCAGAAATTTTTATACGCGGCTGAAAAATACCGTTTTCTTCAACTGCCACGATTTTATATACAGCGCCAAACACTGGCTCTGATTTTGATGTAATCAAACGCTCTCCCACACCAAAGCTGTCAATGCATCCTCCCTGCTCTAAAATGGAAGTAATCGTATATTCATCCAAACTGTTTGATACAATAATCCGGCAATCATTGAGTCCTGCCTGATCCAACATCGTTCTGGCCCGTTTTGACAAATAAGCAAGATCCCCACTGTCCAGGCGGATTCCTTTCAGACGTTTTCCCATTGGCTCAAGCACTTCTTTAGCTATGCGGATAGCATTCGGTACGCCGCTTTCCAGTACATCATAGGTATCTACTAATAGAACGGTTGCATCCGGATATGTCTGTGCGTATTTTTGGAAAGCCGTATATTCGTCCTTAAAGTACATCACCCAGCTATGTGCCATAGTACCACTAATTGGAATATGAAACATTTTTCCTGCCAGCACAGTTGCCGTTCCTACCGCACCGCCAATATAAGCAGCTCTTGCGCCATATACAGCCGCATCCATATTATGAGCCCGTCTTGCGCCAAAATCAGATACTGCGCGTCCCTTTGCAGCTTTTACAATCCTTCTTGTTTTGGTTGCAATTAACGACTGATGATTGATTTCCAGCAAAACAGCCGTTTCAATCAGCTGTGCATCAATTAAAGGAGCAATAATTGTTAAAACAGGTTCATTTGGATACATAACCGTTCCTTCCGGAAAAGCATATAAATCTCCTTGAAACGAAAATTCTTTTAAATAGGATAAAAACTCTTCTGAAAACAATTGCTGTTCACGAAGATAAGCAATATCATCCTCTTCAAAATGAAGATTCAAAATATATTCTATAATCTGTTCTAAACCGGCAAAAATAGAAAAGCCTGCTTTGTCTGGATTTTTACGGTAAAATACATCAAAAGCGACTTTTGCATTTTGACTCTGATCGTTAAAATAGCCGTTGCTCATAGTCATTTCATAAAAATCCATGACCATTGACAAATTTCTCTCATTGTGTTGCATGCACCATTCTCCTTCTTCGTAATATGACAGCATATTACTCCTTGCATTTGCTACATTTTAGCCCTTTTAGAGTTATTTTGCAAGCCTTTTATGAGATTTTTCAACTGCTTTTTGAAAATCATGAAACCGATATTTTGAAATCAGTACAGATTCTGCATTTTTTAACAGTACTTCCCTTCTGTTATAACTTTCTATATACTGCATATTGATCAAATATGCTCGATGCGTTCGGAAAAAATAAGGATAAAGCTGTTCTTCCAGATTACTGATTTTTTCATAATATTCAATTGTCTCATTTGCCAAATGCAGGATGGCTTTTCGTCCAAGGCTTTCAATATAGACAACATCCTGTATATTTACCAGACGGACCCTGCTTCCTTGCTTTACGGTTATTTTTGTTTTATCCTGTATTTGCTCCACTGTTTTTTATCCTCCAAAATTTATTGTATGATCATGCTGTTTTTTTGCATTGTCAGCAGGAGCCATAACGAATTTTTCCATAAAATTTTCCATAGAATTTTCCATAGAAAAAAGCGCCTGTTTATCTTTTGCCAATCCATTGGCTCCAAGCGCTTTCCGTAGCTTTTTATTTGTTTACATCTGTTAAATATTTTATCGGAATATTTTTCAAATTCTTAATGCAAAAAGAAAGGAACATACAAAAAATATGTTCCTTTCTTACATTTTTCTATATGAAATTTTATCCATTAAGCAGTATATTCCATTGCTAATTCGTTTAATGAAGATTTATTTTTCTCATTCCACTCGTAAAATCCAAGCCCGCTTTCTGCAACGGTTTTACCAAGTTTTACCAAAAATTCTGGTATCCTGTCCGCTTGAATCGTTCCAAGCTCAATACCCATCATTTCTTTTCCCTGCTGCTCGCAGCCGTTTACATACAAAACAAATCCTGGCTGTAAAGTTCCATTTACTTTTTTCATTCCTCCGCGAAATCCAATAATTCCAGTCTGATGTGTGCCACAGGAAGACGGACAGCCCGATATATGAATCTGAGGAAGCGCGCCATCTGGAATGTTTGCTTCTCTTACCGCTTTTATGCAGGATGCAAGCAGAGCCTGGGAATCCCTTGCTCCCACCTGACATACGGAAGCGCCAATACAGCTTACAGATGTTTCAAATTGAGTTTGTGCACCATCCTTTGTTAGATCCAGTATTTTTTCTGCTTCTTTTGCTGTTAAATTTATTACATACGCTGTTTCATCTGGTGACAGCCGCAGTTCAGCCTCTTCCATTTCTCCCATCGCATGACTTAACTCACAGAAAACCTCTGGCTTTGGCATGCCTCCGATCGGATGCCAGGATACTGTATAAAGCCCTTCCTGCTTTTGCGGCATTATGCGCGGCCCGGCAATTTTATTTCCGTCTCCTTTTTTTGCTATCATCTGTTCCTTTGGATGAATACGTAAATTTTCCCCGGAATTCAAAACTTCAGCCAATTTTTCCTGATAAGCATCCGCATATTTCTCAGGGCCTCCTAAAGCTTCCTGCATATAGCGGGTACGTGCTTTTACACGGCTTTCATAATTTCCATAGGCTAAAAAGGTCAGCCACATCGCTTTTACGTAATACAAGATCATATCTGGTTCGATTCCCTGCGCTACTTTTACGCCAAAGCGTGGCTGAATTCCAAGTCCCCCGGCACTGTAAACGTCAAATTTTCCTTCTTTGGTAGCTGCAAAGCCAAGATCACGGTAAGTCGCATGTGTAATATTTGCAGTTGAATTTGAAAATCCGACCTTCAATTTTCTGGGCATTTTCTTTTCCGTTATAAACTGGAGCAAATAATCGCCAGCCGCCTGTGCCCATGGCAGCACGTCAAAATATTCGCCTTTTTCTACTCCGGAAAGCGGCGGACACATTACATTTCTTGGATAATCTCCCCCTCCGCCTATGATCACAATTCCGGCGTCCAATGCTTCCTCCATAATCTTACAGACTGCATCCTGATGCAAATCGTGGAGCTGGATGGTTTGGCACGTTGTAAAATGCATGCGGGAAATATGATATTTTTTTAACATATCAGTCGTAAAAGCCATTCTTTCTTTGGTCACACGTCCTGCCGGCATCCGCAGACGAAGCATGTTTGCTTTTCCGCCTCTTTGAGCATAACTGCCATAAAAACCAGAAAAACTTTTATATTCACTCTGGCTCATGTTTCCATCATAAAATTGTGCCGTTTTTTCCTTAAATTCCGGCAGATACTGTTTCCAAAACTGTCTGTTCATAACTAATAGGCTCCTTACTATAAATAAAATATATTTAAAATAAATTGATAATCAATTTCAAACAAATAAATATATATTATATAAAACAATTTAAAAATAATCCAATGTACAAAACAATTCATACATTTTTCATTAAAACTACATATAATATTTTGAGCTGGTTGTAATATAACAAACAACCAACCAAATAGGATTCATACTCTTTGTTAGTCGAAATTACCGAAACATTCTTTTCGTAAAAAAAGCTATGAATTTATAAATTGGGTTTTCCATGCGCTTTACTACATGTTCGAGTTCTTTGCGAATTTTAATATTCTGCGGACAATGTTTTTCACATTTTCCACATTTTTTACACAAAGACGCATTTGCAGGTTTTGCCCGCATGGTAGTGCACATAAGATACTCTCTGAATCCTGTCAAATACGGATCGGTATAGCTGACATTATAACAGCGAAAAACTCCTGGAATATCCACTCCGGCTGGACAAGGCTGACAATATCCACATCCCGTGCATGCTACTTTTATTTTTTTATTGACTGCTCTTCGTACTTTTTCAAATACCACAGCATCTTTTTTTGTAAATTCACCAACTTTTACATGTTCTGCAATTCTTATGTTTTCCTTTAACATTTCCATTGAATTCATCCCAGATAATACAACAGAAACAGCGGGCTGATTCCATAGCCATCGGAAAGCCCACTCAGCCGGACTGCGTTTAGCATCTATTCTTTGGAATATTTCTCTTGCTTTTGCTGGAAGATCATTTGCAAGTCTTCCGCCCCTTAACGGTTCCATAATAATTACAGGGATTCCTTTTTTAGCCGCATACTCTACACCTATTCGCCCGGCTTGACTGAATTCATCCATATAATTGTATTGTACCTGGCAAAAATCCCAGTCATATGCATCCAAAAGTTCCATAAACTGTCTGGAATTCCCATGATAAGAAAAACCAATTCTTCGAATTTGCCCAGATTCTTTTTTTTCTAATAGCCAATCTAAAACACCCATTCGAACTAATTTATTCCAAACGTGCACATCCGGCAGCATATGTATTAAATAATTATCAATATAGTCTGTACGAAGGCGGGCCAGCTGCTCAGAAAATATTTTTTTTGCATTTTCTAAAGAATGTACTAAATAATGAGGCAATTTTGTGGCAATTTCCACCCTTTTCCTCCAATGATTTTTTTCTATCAATATGCCGAGAGCTTTTTCACTTCCTTTATACACATAAGCCGTATCTAAGTAATTGACCCCATGCTGTATTGCGTATTTCAATTCCCTCTCTGTTTCCTTCATATCTATACGGCCTTTTTTCGTTGGAAACCGCATGCAGCCAAATCCTAAAATCGACCAGTTATTTTTTCTTTTTTCCATATTTTCTCCTTTCTACCGTTTCATGTGCATGATATTTGAAAAAAAGCATTCTATGAATGCCATCTCTTTGAGAGTTCGTTGAACGCTTCCACTTCCTATATAGGCTTTCCTATAGTATTTACAAAAAAATATTTTTTATACAAAAGCTATTTAATAACCAATCACACGAAATCCTTTTTCCTCTTCTAATGGAATTTTTTTCGTATCCATCTTTTCAATTTTAATATAAGCATCCTTATTCAACATTTTAAGCATGCGGAAAATCTGTTCTTCTGTTCCTTGCGCTTCCATCTCCACAGAATCATCCGCATTATTTCTAACCCAACCCGTCACACCCAGACTGCGTGCGATGTAAGATGACTTATAACGAAATCCTACAAATTGAACTCTACCTGTAAAATGCATGTGCTTTCGTACGATCTCCATATCATTAATCCTTTCTATTCCTTTATTCAACTTTGTGCTCCGTCTTTTGCATATCTTATTTGGTGCGTTTAAAAATTGCATTCGAACATGTCTAAACTGTTACCAAAATATCATGATATCTGAATTTTGTCAATGAAAACTGCTTGCTTTCTGCCTTAACGTATGCTAATCTGATATCAGTTCAGAAAATTTGAACATATCTGAGCGTATCTATTTTAAGTGCGGATGAAACCGTACATTCATTGAAAGGAGAATTTAAAATGGCAGTTGTTACGATCACCGCTGAAAATTTTGAAACGGAAGTCATGCAGGCAGACAAACCAGTCATTATTGATTTTTGGGCTGACTGGTGCGGTCCATGTAAACGTCTCTCCCCTGCAGTAGATGAACTTTCGGCGCAAACCCCTGAAATAAAAATGTGTAAGGTAAATGTAGATGAACAGCCAGAACTGGCTTCTCGTTTTCAGATTATGAGTATCCCTACTTTGATTAGTTTTAAAAACGGTAATCTTTATAAAACATCCGTTGGTCTGGTTCCTAAAAATGCAATTTTAGAATTAGTTAAATAAAATTAGAAATTTATAAAAGGCATGAAATTTGTATTAGTATAAATTTCATGCCTTTTATAAATTATAAGTATCTAAAAAATGGTGCCTTTGTCCATTTTGCTTATAAGCAATTATCGTATTCAAATTTACATTTTCTACACTTTTAAAAAGATTTCCTTCAACAAACGGATTCGTTTCTTTTAAAGATTGAATTAACGCTTTTATTTCCTGCCGTTTCGATGTTACATCAGGAATAGATTTATCTGAACATTGATCAGTAAAATGGCAGGCACATTGTAAAAAGTGCAGATCATTATAGTCTCTCCAATGTTTGATGTCATTTTCGCGAACAAGATATAATGGGCGGATTAATTCCATTCCTTTAAAATTTGTGCTGTGCAGCTTAGGCATCATCGTTTGAATCTGCCCGCCATACAGCATTCCCATTAAAATCGTTTCTATTACATCATCGTAATGATGTCCAAGTGCAATCTTATTGCATCCCAATTCGGCCGCTTTGCTATATAAATATCCACGGCGCATCCTTGCACATAAATAGCAAGGAGATTTTTCTATATGCTCTACTGCATCAAAGATTTGCGATGAAAATATTGTAATAGGTATATTCATAAGCTGCGCATTCTGCTCAATTCGTTTGCGGTTAACGGAATGATAGTCTGGATCCATAACAAGAAAAACTAATTCAAAATAAAATTTTCTATGTCTTTGTAATTCCTGAAAACATTTTGCCATCAGCATAGAATCTTTGCCCCCGGAAATACAGACTGCCACTTTGTCCCCTTCCTGTAACAATTCATATACATTTATCGCTTTGGCAAAACGGCTAAAAATACTTTTATGAAATTTTTTACGAATGCTTAATTCAATCTGATCCGCTGTGTTTTTTTTATCATCAGCATATGTCATAACGCAGTTCCTTTCTTCAGAATCGAGCGATCACATAAGGCTGTCACCACGAGCGACGCACAACTCATAGCCAATAGACTCTATACGCTCCGCCAGCTTCTCTCTCTGCTGTGCAGACTCAAAGCCAGAATATATTTTATGATCATAAAGCAAATACTTTCCCCGAACTTCAGCTGGAGACAAATTCGGCATGAGAACATTGGCGCCTGATAATATACCTAATTCACGTCCATTTGGGTGTATTGTTCCCAAAGCCGTTGTCGCTGGAAGCAATATTTTAGGAAACATAAGACGCAATATAGCTAACAGCTTTCGTGTCATTAAAAGTGTTCCTGCTTTTTCTGCCGCAAAAGGCGTATCATTCTGCGGGATAAATGGACCGATTCCAATCATATGAGGCTGCAGTTTTTCCAGATACCGCAAATCCTTGATCAGCAACTCTATTGTCTGACCTGGAGAACCTACCATAAATCCTGCCCCTGTCTGATATCCTATTTTTTTTAACATCGCTAAACACTCTTTCCGATGGGAAAGGCATAGTTCCTGCGGATGCAGTCTATGATAATGCACCTCATCTGCGGTTTCATGTCGTAGTAAATAGCGATCTGCTCCACAATCATACCAATATTGATAATTTTCTGTTTCCCATTCACCGAAAGACAGCGTAACTGCACTATCTGGATAATTATGTTTTAAATAAGCAATAATTTCTCCGAGTCTTTCTTTCGTATAATACGAGTCCTCACCACCCTGCAGTACAAACGTACGAAAGCCAAGCGCATAACCTTCTTCGGCACAAGCATATATTTCATCTTTTTTTAGCCGGTATCGTTCTATTTTTTTATTTTCCCGCCGTATTCCACAATAAAAACAATTATTTCGGCAATAATTCGTAAACTCAATTAATCCTCTCGTATAAATCAGCTTTCCGTAATGCTGTTGCTGTACCTCTCTGGCATTTTGGTATAGAAATTCCAGGGCATCCTCATCCTGACTCTGCAAAAGCTCCTTTAATTCTTCATCCGGTAATGTTTGGCTGCTGCGTAATTGTTCCGTCAGTTCCCATAGTTTGTTATTCTTTTTCTTTTGTTCTTTTTTTTCACCTTGATTCATATTGGATTACTCACTTTTTTTCAATACTGCAAAAATATCCTCCAGTTCGTTCTCTGTCATTTTTGTATATTGGCTCAGTTCTTCTGTAGATGGAAGTCTTTGAAACTGCTCCGATAAAAATTTTTGTGCCTCGTATACTAATGCTGCTTTTGCAAGAAGCGATTGATCCATATCTTCATCCGCTGACATTTTCTGCATATATTGCTCCATCGCGTCCTCTGCCGCTTTCGTAAGTTCTCGTTCAAAATCTATCTGACGATCGGATCCCATCATCTGCTGTAACGCAAGAAATACACCTATATTTCCTTCCTGTATCATATCTGAAAATTCTTTTTTATCCGCTTCTTTGATTCGTTTTTTTGCAATCTGAAGCACTTTCGGCATCCATTGCTCTGAAAGTGTATGAAGTGCTTTTTCATCGCCTGCCAGTAAACCTTCATACAATCTTTTTTCCTCTTGTTCGTCAAAGAGCATGATTTTTTGCAAATCCTGCAAATATAATCTGAAAAATTCTATTTCCGGTAATTCAAAGTTTGTTTTTTTCTGACTACATTCTGCCAGTTTTATATCCATTGTATTTGCATCCATCTGTTGTTCGATGGAATCGCATTGTATTTCTTCCTGAAAATTAAGTAAATATTCATAAATCAGATTCTGCTGCTTGAAAGAAATCGTTATATCTTTAAAAAACAGAGCAATCTCGTCTTTTGTCAATTTAGAGTCTGATGCTTTTATTTTTTCCTGTACGGAATGTATAATCTCTAATAAATTATTTTTAAGATTAACATCCACATCATCTTTCATCATAATTCGCTCCTTAACTAAAACAGCCTTTTATTTGACATTTTCAGATATCATTTTGCATAATGATTTAAATTATATCTAAATTATAATTCGAATCATTATCTTTCCTTACTGCCGGAATGCCGCAATGTTCCCTTTTCGACATTTTTGTCTATCCAATTTTGCTTCGCATATTCCCACAGCTTCGTTGAAGCATCCGCTGTATGCGCATTTCTGGCGAGTACTTGTGAAAGCTCTATTCCATGTTCTACCCATGATCTGCCATCCGTTGCATCATTTAACATCAATGGCTGAAGATTGTCCATGGCATGTGCAAATCTGGCTTCTGGTGTTTTAGCTTCTTCAAATTCTTCCCATAATTCCAATAGTCTTTGTTTCTGATCTTCTGGCAGTATACCATAAATTCGTTCCGCGGCACGTTCTTCCCGCTCACGCTGCGTCTTTTTCCCCATCTCGTCATAAGCATACGTATCTCCCGCATCTATCTCAACGACATCATGCAATAGGATCATACGAACTGTTTTTAATACATCAATCTCTTCATTTGCATACTCACTCAGCAAAATTGTCATAACGGCCGCATGCCAGGCATGTTCCGCGTCATTTTCTTTTCGTGACGCATCTGCAAGATAAGTTTGACGGTTAATCTCTTTTTCTTTGTCAATTTCACGAAGAAACTGAAATTGTTTATCTATTCGTTGATCATTCATTTCTTTCTCCATTTCACGAACTTTTATTCTTGTTTTATAACAAATACTTATATCAAAACGCTGTATTTCTTATTATGTTACATCTATGATTCCCAAACTGTCAACCATAAATATCAAACTTTTCCTTCTTCATCTGGATTTACATGAACCATAATATGTTTCACATTTGGAAATTTTTTTTCAATCTGATTATGAACTTCTTCTGCAATTGCATGTGTTTCCCGAAGAGTTTTCTTTCCATCCGCAGCAATTTCCACATCTACATAAACACGATTGCCAAATTCTCTGGTAATCAAATCATCTACCCGTATTACACCCTGCTGTCCAAGTACCGTACTCCGAATCTGTGCCACCATATTGTCATCGCAAGATTTATCTACCATCTTATCTACCGCATCTTTAAATATATCATAAGATGCTTTTACAATAAATATACAAATTACAACTCCCGCTGCTGGATCCATAACCGGTACACCTATCCTTGCACCCAGAATCCCAATAAAAGAACCAACTGAAGACAATGCATCCGAACGATGATGCCATGCATCTGCCATCAACGCTCCACAATTAACCTTTTTAGCATTTAATTTCGTGTACCAATACATCCATTCCTTCACTATAATCGAAACAACTGCGGCTAAAAGCGCCAACCTGCCTGGAACCGCCAGTTTCTCATATCTTCCTGCTGCAATTTTTTGAATACCATTGTATCCAATCCCTATGCCCGTTAAACAAAGAACAGCTGCAAGTAAAATCGCAGCAACGCATTCCATACGTTCGTGTCCATATGGATGTTCTTTATCAGCTTCCTTTCTTGAAATTTTGACTCCTATTATAACAATCAGCGTACTGAATACATCTGATGCAGAATGTACCGCATCAGAAATCATAGCACCAGAGGAAGACGCAATTCCGGCAATCATTTTAAATATTGTCAAAAACATATTTACGAAAATACTGGTTCTGGAAACCTTCACAACAACCTGCTCTGTAAGATCTTTCGATTGCCCTATGCAAGACTCATTCATATAATTCCCCCTATTCATATATAAAACCTTTTCCATGGAACATAATGATTCAATAACTCCAAGTAAATTTTATATATTCCTGAAATCATTTTTAATTTATATCATATGCTTTTCAAGCTTGTCAAGATACTTAGGCAAATCAAACGCAAAATATCACATGCTGGCCCTTGAGTATTTTACGGCTGCAGTTACACATTTATTTTTCCATTTTCCTTGTAGTACCCGTATAACATTTGCCGCACCTGTTATCGCCCATGTGAAACCATTTGTATACCACACGCCCCAAAGTCCGACTGAAGGAAGCATCATAAGCAGCCACGCAAACCCTACTCTCCCAATCACCTCTGTTACGCCATTCAGCATTGCAAAAGCAGCGTCACCGACTCCATTGAGCATGCCACGCATGACATAAATCATGCCAAGTCCAATATACATCAAGCTTGTAATCTGAAGTCCCTTCGCGCCGATTTTAATGACTTCAGGTTCGTTTACAAACAATGCTACGATAGGATCTCCCAGTAAAAACATCACTGCAACCATTATTAAGCTAAATATTACAACAATTTTGACACTTACCTTGCATCCCGCGGTAACCCGATCATAACGTCCTGCTCCTGCATTTTGACCGGCAAAAGTAGAAACGGCTGTTCCAAGAGAACCAAAAGGCTGCTGTACAAACTGTTCTACTCGGCTAGTCGCCGTATATGCCGCCATAACAACTGTTCCATAATTATTGACCACACTTTGCAGTGCAACGCATGAAAAAGCAATCAACGCATTTTGCGCTGCAATTGGCAGTCCCAGTCTTAAGCTATTGCTGAAAATTTCCAAATCCGCCTGAAAATGTCTTTTTTTCAATTGCAGATATGGATTCTTTTTTATTCCATACCAGATTGATCCCATCATTGCTATAAATTGTGCAATGACAGTCGCATAAGCTGCACCAGATACTCCCATTTTAAATACAAGTATAAATACCAGGTCAAGTATAATATTAATGCCGCTTGCAATGACCAGAAAAATTAAAGGTGTTTTAGAATCCCCCAACGCCCTTAATATAGATGAAATCATATTATAACCGGCAACTATCACAGTGGCTCCACATACAATGCGCATATATATCAGTGCATCCGCAAAGTTTTCCTGCGGTGTATTCATGATGCGCAGGATAGGCTTCGCACAAATAATGCCGCACAAACTCATCAACATTCCAGCGGCTATGGTAATATAAGCTGCATTCGCAATAATTTTTTTAACATACTCATCCTCCCCTGCTCCAAAATATTGAGATATTAATACACCAAGCCCTGCTCCCAGCCCCATGCATAAAGAAAAAAACATGAAATTTAAACTGCCTACAGAACCTACCGCTCCTAATGCATTAGAACTTACAAACTTTCCTACAATAATAGAATCCGCCATATTATAAAATTGCTGAAAAATATTCCCAACTAACATTGGAAACGCAAAACGCAGCAATAAACCTGCCGCATTGCCCTTTGTCATATCACATACGTAATTTTTATCCATTTTTACCTCCAGACAAAATGTATATTTGCATTAAAGCGGAGCATTCATATCGTAAATAGGCACCTATTCCCGTAACTGCTGTTCCATGCATAAATTTTTTATTATATGATCCAGTTGAGCCAGGCTTTTGGCCTTTTTCAATTTCTTCCAATATGGCTGATACGCTGTAAAATCCTGGATCATATAAAACCATAATTCCTTCATCTTGAATAATACCGGATCTTCTCCAGACATCACCAGTTGATAATCTTCACAAATCATGCGATACATTTCATACCGCCGTCTTCTCTCAGCTTTTTCTTCTTCTCCAGTCTGAAAACGCTGTAAATTCACTATATTTTCATTTAAATGATTATCACAGTTATTTTCTCTTATCTTTATTTCTTCTGCCAGCATGGGATTTATTAAAAGCCCTCTCCCCATCATAACAGCAGGAAGCTCAGAAAACTGTCTGCATATTTTTTGATAGTCACCTACCTGAAAAAGATTTCCATTATAACAAAGCTCCCATTTTACATCTTCAGATATCAAATATGCCTGCGAAAAGGCATTTAAATTTGGCTCACCTTCATAAAAATCCTTCTGTATACGCGGATGAACAATTAATTCTGACAGAGGCATCTGCGCAAAAATTTCAAGCAAATGATAAAATTCATCAGAACTTTCTTTGCCAATCCTGGTTTTAACTGATAATTTAAGATGGTATGTTTCAAATTCGCTGCATACCTGTGTCAAAAATTTTTCCAGCAGCTCAGGTTCTGATAAGAATCCAGAGCCGCGCTTTTTCGATACAACTGTTTTTGATGGACATCCCAGATTCAAATTTATTTCCTGATATCCGTATTCCTCATAAAGTACTCTGGAAATTCTTAAAAATTCCTCAGGGCGGTTTGTCATTATCTGTGGAATAAGTGTTATATCGCGATTATGTTTTAAGAGCACATCGTTACGTTCTTTCGTGCTCAAACATTTCTTTTCCTTGGGTACAATAAAAGGAGTATAATACCGATCTATGCCCGGATAAAACGTATGATGCGCTATTCTGTAAATATAACCAGTGATTCCTTCTAATGGTGCAAAGTATAATTTCATAATTATAAAAGTTGTCCAAGAAAATGATCTAAACGTCTTTGAACATTTTGTTCGCCTATGATGTTCATGATTGTATATAGATCCGGTGAATTTTTTCGGCCAGTTACTGCAACTCGTACAATTGTACATAAATCGGATATGGAACCCTTAAAATCTTGTGGATGTTTCTTATATTCTTTTATATTAGAACAATATTGTATTTGCTCACCTAATTTTTTCATCTCTTCAAACCATTGGTCAGAATCCAAAAATAAATTCTTTTTGTAGGCTTCTATGATTTCTTTCATTTGTTCTTTCGAATATTTTTCATCAACTTCATACGTGACTTTCATCTCAAATTTTTCTTGCGGTTGATATAAATAATCAAACATTTGCATTAAATCGCCCCATTTTGCTACATCTTTGCGAATCTTTTTTCCGGACATCTTCCACAAACTGATCGACTCTTGAAACTGCTCTTTATGCATACGTGCAAATTCGAACAAATCCTTTTCATATTTTTCTGCCCATGCTAAAATTTTTTGCTCACAAATTTCAATCGAAAATCCGGCAATGATTTCTTTACTAACACTCATTAATTTATCCATATCAAACAATGCCCCGCTGACTGGCATTTTGGATATAGACAACTCAAAATCTTCTCCTGTCCGATCAGGATTTGCAATATGCCATTCTTCATAGTTTGAATTAGCAATCGTAAGCAAATACTCCTTTACGCTTTCAACCGGGAACCCCTGCTCTAAATAATACTCAACTGCAGCTTCCGGGTCTTTTCTCTTACTTAATTTTCTTTTTGCTTTACCCTCCATTTTCATAATCGGAGAGATATGAAGAAAATCCGGAGCACGAAATCCACACAAATCGAACATCTGTTTATGAATTGGATAAGAAGCCATCCATTCATCTCCACGTACAACCAGATTTGTCCGCATAAAATGATCATCAACAACATGCGCAAAATGGTAAGTTGGTATCCCATCTGATTTTAATAAAACCAAGTCCATATGATTTTCAGGCATTTCCACATTTCCGCGAATTGGATCAGAATATGTTATATGCGTATTTGCGTCTCCAGGCGATTTCAATCGTATTACAAATGGCTGGTTATTCTTAATTTTTTCTTCAATTTGCTCATACGTTAAATTTCTGCAAGCAGCATACGTACCATAATATCCAATATCATCTTTATTTTTTTCCTGCTTTTGACGGACAGCATCTAATTCTTCTGGTGAACAAAAACATGGATAGGCATGTCCAGCACGCATAAGTTCTTTCGCACAAATTTGATAGATGTTTTTTCTTTCACTTTGTTTATAAGGCCCATACTTTTTTTCTCCATTTAAAAACGGACCTTCATCAAAAAAAATACCATAATTTCCCAATGATTGAATAATCTCTTCTATTCCGCCCTCCAGTTCACGCTTTTTATCTGTGTCTTCAATCCGAAGATAAAATATACCTCCAGTCTGTCTGGCAAGCTTACTGGAAATCAGTGCCGCATACAAACCACCAATATGCATGTACCCAGTAGGGCTAGGTGCAAATCGAGTCACCAACGCTCCTTTCGTAAGATCTCTTTCAGGAAAACGCTCCTCCAGATCTCTAACCGTGTTTTTAATTTCTGGAAAAATTAACTCAGCTAATTTATTATAATCCATTTTTATCATCTCCTGCTTATCTTTCATTTTACTGTTACCACATTATACTATTTTTTTCAAGAATTGCAATTCTTTATTTTCATTTATTCAAAAAAATATTACAGCAATTTAAACAGGCCTTTGCGATACCAAACCACAAAGACCATCTAAATTGTTATAATTTATTGCAGTGTATATAGAACTATTATTTACGTTGTTTTGATAAACAGCAGCATTTCATTCGGGGAGTGCCGCACGAGTATTACCCCATGCGGCTTGAGTTATGAAAAATTATATCAGCTTGTCAGCTAATACATTTTTATCATACTGTTTTGTTGTGATAACTTTGTGAACACAATCTTAAAAAAAGCTAAAAATTATAAACAATATATATGCAACTGGCATCATATCGTTATCTTAATATAAAATTATAATGCGGCCGTAACATTTTTTAACCACTCATATTCTTGAAAATTTAAATATTGCTTCATTTCATCACGAATTTTAGCATGATATTGATTCAGCCATTCCCGTTCCCAATCGTCCAATTCTTCTACGAGTATTGCATCTCTTTCAAATGGAACAAGCGTCAATGTGTCGAATTCCAGAAAACGTCCAAATTCATTTTTCTCTGATTCCTTACATACAATCAAATTTTCCAATCGTATCCCATATTTTCCAGGCAAATATATTCCCGGTTCATCAGAGGTTATCATTCCTGGTTCCAATCTAATACACTCATCTCGATTTTCACTTGTTTTATTCCGAAAACTATTTGGCGGTTCATGAACACTTAAAAGATATCCTACCCCATGTCCTGTACCATGATTATAATCAAGTCCCTCTTTCCACAAGGGTTTTCTTGCTAAACAGTCAAGACTAACTCCTGGACTTCCATATTTGAATTTCACCGCCGCCAAATTTATGTTTCCTTTTAAGACAAGTGTATAATGATGTTTTTGTTCTTCTGTCAGCGGCCCAAGCGCAATCGTACGTGTAATATCCGTAGTCCCTTCTAAATAATGTCCTCCTGAATCAATCAATAAAAAGCCCCGCGCTTCTAAGGAACAATCCGTATCAGGTGTTGCATGATAATGAACAACGGCACTATGTTCATCATATCCTGCAATAGTATGAAAACTTGGCCCAAGGTAATGTTCCTGTTCACATCGAAACTCTTCCATCTTCTTTATTACCGTAAGTTCTGTTGTTTTATGAAAAGATTTAGTACATGTATCCTGATCTTTTCTATCATTGTTCAAATGTTGATCTTGTTTCTTTATTCTTTCATTTACATGATTTTTCAGCCAGTAAATAAATTTTATGCATGCTACGGCATCTTTCTTATGAGCAATATACATATTTTTAATTTCTACCGGGTTTTTAATTGCTTTTGCTAATAAAGTAATATTTTTTCCTTCTAAAATGTTGCCTCCATTAGCAAATTTTCTTTTTTGAATTTTTTCAAATATATGCATATTCGTACGTTCTGGATCCAAAAATAAATTGCGGCTTTCTGTCTCATCTGAGAGATAATGATCTATTTCATTATAGCTTCGTATTATAATTCCATCCTTTAAAAGCTTTTCTTTCAATTCTCTGCTTACCGCTTTTGACTGTACAAACCATATTGTTTCTTTTTCATTAACGATCAAAAAGCTGATTGCTACCGGCGTACACGCAATGTCATTTCCCCGTATATTTAATGTCCATGCTATATCTTCCAAAGAAGATATTAATGTACAATCCGCTCCTTCTTTTTTTAATTTTTCACGAAGCATGTTCAGCTTTTCTATTCTTGAAACACCTGCATAACAAAGCGGCAATTCCCAAATCGGCTTGCAGGACATCTCAGGTCTTTCGGACCATATATCTCCGACTAAATCTCCATCCAACCAAATTTTAATCTGTTTCTTTTCTAACCTCTTTTTTAATTTGCAGTATTCTTTTACACTAATAGTTTTTCCATTCACCCCGACAGAAGAATTATGTGGAAGTTTTTGAAGTAAATATTCCTCAATTTCAGGAATGTTTTCTTCTCCTTGCTTGTACAAGGATATTCCACTTCCTTTCAACTCTTCTTCTGCCTGCAAAAAATATCTTCCATCTGTCCATAAGCCTGCTTCATCTTGCAAAATTACAGCGGTCCCTGCCGAGCCTGTAAATCCTGATATATATTCTCTGCATTTAAAATATTTTCCCACATATTCGGATTTGTGATAATCATTGCTTAATACAATCCATGCGTCTATTTTTTCTTCTTGCATACGCTGACGCACTCTCTGTAATCTTATCGGTACTTTTGTTTTTTCCACTTTTAATTGTCTCCTTCATTTTAATTGTTTTGTTTAAAATTAATTAGTACTATTATACATGAAATGCTTCACATTTAAAATATTTATCTTAAAATTCTTGTAGAACTTTTTTATATCATGTATTTTGAATGCAGATTATATGTTCTTATTTTATTTCAAGAACACGACTTTACAACTTTTAAAATGATATTCTTGTTGCCGAACCAGCTGCTTCAAGGAGCTTTCTTTATGTGCAATTTTAAATAACTTTAGTAAAAATCTTGATTTGCTCATTTATAATATTCAATAATATTTTGCAAATATTTCTATAAATATGCAATTGCATTTTCTATAAAGCCTTGTTATAATCATACTATTATAAATAAGAAAAGAGGGATAAAATGGGTAAAATTATTGCTTTATGTACCCAAAAAGGAGGTACGGCAAAAACAAGTTCTGCAATTGAAATAGCAACATGCTTATCAAAAGAAAATTATAAGGTGATTTTAATCGACTTAGATCAACAATGCGACGCTTCTCGATGTTCCAAAGCTAAAATTGAAAATACAATAAATGATGTTTTTCAAAGCAACTGTAAACTCATAGATGCTATTCAAAAAAATGAATGGTATGATATTATACCAGCAACACCAAACTTGTCAAGAGCAGATGCAACTTATTTACAACGTGACGATGTTTATTTGCTAAGTGATGTATGTGAAATTTTATTAAACAAATATGACTTTATTATTATAGATAATCCGCCAGCACGTAACGTTTTATTAAATATGACATATATTGCAGCTGATTATATTATATGCCCTACTCTGTCAGATGTAAATTCAATTCTAGGTATTATAGCTGTCGATCAAGATTTAACAAGTTTACGAAATTCACGAAACAAAGAATCTCATGCATACATTATCGGCATTATATTAGCGTGTTATGAATCAACAATTTCATATAAAAAAGCAGAAGAATATGTTAAAGATATTGCTCAAAATTTGCCTGGTGATGTATTTATTGCAAAAGTTAGAAAAACAACAAAAATGAATGAAGTAAAAACTCTTTCTATTCCTCTGCAGATATATGAAAGACATAATAATGCATCTATTGATTATAGAAAGATAACAGAAAAAATAATAGATAAATGTAAGGAGGATATAAATGTCTAAAAGAGATCAGTTTCGGGAAGCAAATTTGGATTTTGGCTCAATGATTAGTAAACAAATGTCAGAAGATAATATTACTAAAACATTGGTCAGAGAATTAGAGAAACAAACAGAATCAGAAAATGAAATTTTTACTGCTCCGGCAGACATTTTTATTCCTTATGAAGATGAAAAACTCCGACTAGATTTGCATCATGGAGAAGATCGGGAAAGATTAAAAGAATCCATTAAATTAAATGGTATCTTTACTCCAGTTATATGTGTAAAAAAAGATGATAAATTAATGATATTAAGCGGACATAATCGTGTAGATATTGCTAAAGAACTTAATGTTAAAGTTCCATATATTCTCAAAAATAATATTTCCCAAGAAGAAATGGAACTTATATGTATTGATGATAATTTAATACATAGACAGCGAAATGATTATAAGCCTATGCAACTGGCGTATTCTATCAAAGTGAAAATGGATGCTGAGCGACACCAAGGGGTCACTATGAGTAACGGTTACTCAAAGTTAACTGGAGATAAAATAGGAGAAGAGCATGGATTAACAAGAAAGATGATCAACATATATCTTAAATTAAACGAATTGATAGAAGAAGCAAAAGAAATGGTAAACAAAAAAACAATATCAATTAGAGTAGCATATGAATTAGCTTTCTTAGACGAAGAATCACAACAAATTATATTAGAATACTTGAAAGATTTTAAGATTAATGAAAAAATGTTGAAGGCTATAAGAAACAATATGAAAGAGAAAAATTTCTCAAAATTTGAAGACAAAAAAATTTTTATTGAATCGCAATTAGTGCAACTTCGAGTAACGGTTACTCAAAGTCATAAATTGGATTTTAGAAAAGTAAGAAAAATAATACCAGAAAATATTAAAGACGAAGATGTTGAAAAATATATACTTAGTGCTATAGAATTTTATAATAATAATCATGAAGCAACTTCACCAACATAATATAATCTTGAATGAAAAAATTCTTAAAACACTCTAAAATTCTAACATATAATTACCTCCTTTGATAAATTTTATATATCAATATAGTATATAAAATTTATCAAAGGAGGTAATTATTATGAAAGATTCAAGAAACGCAAATGTTGAAACCGCTTTTGAAGTTGGCGCAAAAACAGCAACATTATTAAAATCAGGTACGATTGCTTCTGGAGCTATTATTGCGGATCAAGTAGAACAACTTGGTACAACTACAGAACTGACAGTATGTGCAAATAGGGGTGCGGTACAGCGGCTTTATGTGGAGTAATTTGGCCAGTTGAATGGACAATTACGGGAGTTGAAAACGATGCTTAAATTGCACGTGGAATATATCGTGGAATAAAAAAATAATTAAGTAGAAATATTAATAATACGATATAACTATATATTCTAATTGACAAATCGTAAAAAATGGGTAGAAGAGAATAGCTCTCAACTACTCATTAATTATTTTATGTCGTCTCGAAAACTCAAAACCCTTGTATCTCCTCATTTATTTTGATTCATTCCTCTGCGCATTTACCCTACCCCTACTTTTGTAACATCTTGTCTTTATTCTGCTAATAAATGATAAGAATAATATTTTTTTATTTTCCTCCTGACAAACCTACTATAACGTCGTATAAGACATTTCAAACTTCGCATCCATGCCGGGGCGTCTCCGCATGTTAGCATAAATAAGAAAGTTTTTAATCCCATCTAAAATCGGAGGGGAGGAGACAGGCTAAGTCGTAGCGCTGCGTGGAGCATAAAAACTCCTATGCTTTAATGATATTGTTTTCGCAGATCATATCAAAAACATAAGATGTATCAAAATGGATAATCAAAGTTATATTCAAGAACGAAAAGAGAACGACAAACTGGAGAACAAAAGAAAGCAGGAGAGCCTTCTATAGGAGGCAGCCATTAAAAATATTAATATGAAATCACACCTCAGGCGGAAAAACAGTTCTTACAGGTGAATAGCTGACCCTATTTTGGCGGACGGTTCCTCCAAAGTTTTTAGGGTGCAGTCTTTTAAAAAGCGGTGCAGGAATTCTTAACTTTGGTGACAATTTTCATCCGGCTCTTTCCGCTATTGTTAAGAGTATTGAGTCTTACCAGCGCATTGACAATAAAAGAATACCGGTTCAGCAAAAAAGTCAGATACCAAACGTTTCAGAGGCACGGTACGCATCCTTCAATATTTGAACCACACGAGAGGCATAGAAAACAGAGTCTCCCTTCCAATGGCAGGCTGCCTTTAGACAATCATGGAGGCAGTTGAATAAAGAAAGGCAGGCCCAGTTGCCAGTGCTGTCTGCCAGAATTCCAAGCCCACAGAACATATGGCCATGCATGTTCAGATGTTTTGCGGAACTTTCAAATTTCTGAAACAGTTTTTTAACGTCAGCATCCGGCAGCGATGGTTGTTACATCGGTTGCATCTGTGCATACTTCACTGGAATTGAGTATGACATTCTCAATCACAAACCTCAAGCTCTGGCCAGCCCTGCATTCATCCGAGATATAAGATTTCCATCCGCATGTTTACGGATCTCAGTTGAAGTGACTTTTATATCCAGATCAAGACAATATCTTGAAACATAAAGTTTTTCACCATTTCCGATTTCTTCCGCACAGTGTTCCATGACACCTTCCCGTATTTTCTTTTCTATATCAGTTTTAGAAAAGTTACTGCCATGGTAGTTTGTCTGAGCAACCGCATTTTTTTGCCGGTTTCTTGTTGTTATAGGTAGTCAGCGCCTTTTCCGACTAGTCTGTGAATGATGGTGTCCCGAAACAAAACCTCTCATTATTGAGGAAAATTTTTCCTTTAGCCGTGTATTTTAGTTCTCCAAGCTTTTACTATAGCATTAAGGCTTTTTTGTTTCCTTATGGCATTTTTTACATTCGGATTTCAAGGCATCCAGTCTTTTCATAACATCTATCAGTTGGTTATACACAATTGTACAGAAATTACTTCCCATAAGGAATCCCTCACTATCTCAAAACCTGATACCATGAACATATCCGTTATAAAAAAGCTAATATAAGAATAATAAGAATTGGTACAATATTCCGATGGTAGAAAACTATTCTGAAGCATGATGTAAGGCTGGATAAAAAATCCAGACCTGAAAAAAGTATACACATCAAAACACGTATGCTTTTTCTTATCAGGATCTAAAAATCAATAAAAATTATCTGTACCTTTATGACTTTCTTCCACAGCTGACTGGCAAAAGCGGACGGACTGTAGTGCATGAGAAAAGCAATCTATACGGGTGAATTTAATATTGTCAGCAAAAAGATTGGCGATTACTATATGGCAATGTATCAAATTTTTACAAGTATCATCGGAAAAAGAAAAGTTGAAAATTTTCTGCACATAGCATGAAAAATGCACGTTTAACTAAACATATAGATGTTGAATGTAGTTTATTTTACTGCTTATATAAATTCAAATGGAAAAAGATACCGATACCTGAAAGATTTTGGTCCTTTCTTTAAAAACACTAAAACTAGTTTTGTAGTTTATCAGTATAAGGAAGTGAAATGTTTATTGATATATTTTAATTTTCAACATTTCTTTTTTTATTTATTTTTTTTAAAGTTAGGATAATATATAGTTTTAATATCATTTAACGGTATTTTATGTAGAACGTGTAAGATAGTATCGTATATACTAACGATAATAAGAGTAGTTTATAACGGTAATAATTGTAGAATAAAAATGTATCTTTTAACGTTAGAAATGTAGAAAGATAAGTTGAAAATCTATGCTTATAAAGGGTAATATGTAGAAAATCATTTTGAAATTCTACGTATTTTAACGTTAAAAGGGAAAAAATTTTTTTAATATATGAGTTTGTATAAATATTTAGCGTTATAATTTGTAGGAAATGTTATATTTAACGTTCTATTATGTAGACAAAAATAAATGAGAATAAATTTATGACGTGCTGTTTTGTATAAGATTCCTTTTTTGACGGTTAAAACGTAGAAAAAAAATAAAAAAACACATTTAACGGTGAAATTGTAGTTGACTTTAGCGGTTAGATTGTAGATAATAATATATTATAACGGTGAAATTGTAGAATGCAATAGGAGTTAAAATATGTCAGAAAAATATGAAGAGAAAAAAACGCCATATAAGGATAATAAATATTCAAAATCAAATTATTTAATATCCGCAAAGTATTCGTCAAGCCTACTTGAAAACAAAATAACTGCAATATCATTAGCAAAGATTCAAAAAAAAGAATATGTTGAAGATAAAAATGGCAGGATAGTATGCAGCATGACTGCAAATGAACTGAGAAAACTATTAAATGCGAATGCAGGGTCTTTTTATTCACAGCTGGAACCAGTAGCTATCAATATGACTTCCAGGACATTGGGGTTTAGTGATCCAAATAAAAATGGTGGAGTATTCGATTATATTTCAGTTGTGGATAGAGCCAGATACGAAAATGGGATATTTAGTATATTCTACAATTCGGACGTTAAAGAATATTTGTCTGATTTTAAGGCAAATTTTACAGTATTGGAATTGCCTACGATGCTTAAATTTAAAAATGTATACAGTTTTAGATTATATGAGTTATTGTCTAGTAAATCGTACTATAGAAAAGGAATTCCTAAAGAATTAAAAACACAAGTATTCAATATAGAATTTAATCTTTCTGAATTAAAATTGGATATGGGGGTTGTAAATGCTGAATTGGACGCTGTCCGGAAAGAGCTAAATAATAAACAAGCGCCTAATTTTGACAGGGCAGTAGAAAAATCGCCTGAAAAGAAATTTAATACATGGTATGAATTTAAAAGAAGCGTATTAGATGTAGCTATAAAAGAAATAAATGAAAAAACAGATATGAAGGTTACGTTTAGTCCATTAAAGGGTGGAAGAGGAGCAAAGGTATATGGTGTAGAATTTATTGTTGATTTAACGGGGAAAAATGTAGATCCTGTAGAGGAAGTATTTTTATCAAAAGAAAAAATGTCAGAGGATGATAAAATTGATTTTATCATTGATGTAAAAAGTTTATTAAAAGGCTTCACGACAAAAGATGTAAGAACTATATGTAAAGAGGCAAAATATGATTTTGAAAAGATAGAGAAAGCATATAATTTATATAAAAAACAAAATAATATTGAAAATGCAACTGGATGGATGTTGTCTTGTCTAAAATTTGGATATGAAGATCATTCTAAAAATGATGACAAGAATAAAAAGAATAGTTTTAATAATTTTCATCAGAGAACTTATGATTATGCAGAACTAGAAAAACAGCTACTAAATGGTAATAAAAGTACATAGTGCGTCTGTCTGACAAGCACGAGGATTATTCTAGCTCAGATCAAGAAGCATCTTGCAAATTTAGCTGAATCAGATATAATATATAAAAAAATAAGGAGTTTGATTATATGACTGAAAAAGAAATGATGCAAAGAAATATTGAGGAGTTTTCAAGACTGCAGGATTATATGTTAGAAGACGGCAAAGATGCTAAAGCATATAAAACCATGCTTAAGCGTTATTTAGATTTGAAAGCTATTCTTCAACTTTTTGGAGTAAATTTAACAAATATTGATAGAATAAAGGAATAAGAAGGTGATGGAAATTTCACCAGTATCAGAAGTAAAGAAACGGGCTAGTAAGAAGTAGGATGCTGCAAATATATAAGTAAATAAAAAAATTTATTCGCAAAAGAACAGTTTTACGAATAATTAAAATGAAAAATCAACTAATATATTGTCAATAACAATAACCTCAAAAATATGCAATTAATGAAACGCATGTCTTAACAATTATTTCCGTGAATTGTGCTCTACATTTTGCGGAAATGATTGTTAAGACATGTTCAAATAACAGACATTATCGAATCATAATCATTACTGTATGATGTCATTTTTGCACTGTATGTAGATGACTATATCGTTCTATATTCAAAACGAATTGTTATATGTTACTAACTATACAGTAGTATTTATTCCATTAACATTGATACTTTCGTTTGCATCCATTGGAATAACAAGGCATTTTTGTCCATCAATAATTTGTGACTTGATTTGAGCAGCTTTTTCTGGTTTTACATGTAGGACGACATCATAGGTTTTTACTTCAAATTTGCGCCTGTCGATGACATTTTCTGCGTAAAGTTTATCCTCACCAACTTTTTTGTCGTATTCCTGTTCTGCCTGAGCAACCTTTTCTTCAGAGATGCCGCTATTATTAAGTATTTCGCGAATCGCCATTTTTGACAATTCTAATTGTTCTGGTTCCTCGTTTTTTTGAAAAGATTCGGAATTTTCTACAATTTTTTCTTGAATTTGGTCATGTATTTCTTTAATGGTTTCATATCGGCTTTCTTCACCAAGAGCATCTTCCAGGATAGAACGAAAAACTTCTTTTTGCTCTGCTGCCGTCATTTTTTGATCGCATCCCAGAACGCCTTCCATAAACTCTGTTTGAGGCTCTTTTGCGTTTTTGGTATAAAACAATGCGGAATGAATATCAGTACTGCGGTCAGTAAAAGCAGGGAATAAAAAACCGGTGTCCGGTGCTCCAACGACCCAATCACGCATACGCAGGCCTATTTCATTGGATTCCTCTATATATCCCAAACCCGGTTTCGATAATGTAACTGGACAAATAGCACAAAGTAAATATTCATAAATTTCTTCAGATTCATCCAGACTTTTGTTGTCTTTTGTTTTCAGTGGTACATCATAGGCATCATGAAAGATCAAAATTAGGTAATTGCCTGCATAGTAATAATTTTCTATAACGAGGTCATAAAATCGTTCTAACAGATCTTCATTTTTTAGTTTGCTTTCACGCAAGCCAAGTAAAAATTGTTGTCTTCCACCCTGCTCTTCTTCTGATAATGGAAAATCAAGTTCTAGCAGATTGTTGCCAAGGGTGCCGGATAAGACTTTTTTAGCAAGCTCAAGATATTTAAAAAATTCTTCTTCTTCTAAATTTAAAAAGGTTTTACCGAGTCGGGTGATACGGTTATGTGAACTATCCACATAACAGCCACACATGCGTGTGAAAGTACATCCTTCTTTTTTCAGCCTTTTTTTAATTTCCATAATTTCTTTTTTATTCAATACTTTTCCCTCTTTTTCTTTGTATTTGATAGTTGCCAGAGCATTTTTCAAACACACTCTAATTATATATTATACACTTAGCAGTAATTACAGGCAAATCATTTTCCGAAATAATTGGATTTTTATTGAATTATTTTAGTGTTATATGATAAAATAAACAATAAAAGGAAGATGAGGAAGGAGGATTTTTTCATGAATGAGAAATTATACAAAGCGATGAATGCATCTGCGATTTCAAGTCTTGTGCTTGGAATTTGTGTGCTGACAACTGGAGTTGCATCAGGAGTTTTATTAATTATTAATGGTGCCAGGCTGTTAAAACATAAATCTCTCATTTTGATATAAATACAAAAAAGCCTGTTGTCTATGGTATTTTTATAGATAACAGGCTTTTAAGGATAAATTCATATGGCAGATATTTTTTGAGTATGATTTACTTTTTCTGAAATAAAGTCACGCACCTGATCCTTTTCAATTCTAAGGATGATGGCAAATTCTCCATATAGACGGTCTTCTGCAAGATGAAAATATTTTTCATCAGAAGCTGTTATTTTTTTCCCTTCTGCAATGCGATTTTGCATACGCTGGTAAATTGTTTTAATGATACGGATTAATTCTCTGCAGTCACATTTACGCAGAGTTTCTTTGTATTGAGATTCTCTTTGCTTTTCATCTTTGACCCAGAGTGGCTCCAAATCGGGAATTTCATCAAGCAGCTGCATGATGGTATCTTTGTGTATTAAGGAACGCATGACTACTTTGGTACTGTTTACGGGTGTGAAGATTTGGCTGTCTTTTGTATAATAAGGAACAAGCGTATAGTAGATCTGGTCTTTTGATATGCCAGGAATGTCAAGAGGTCCAATTTCTTTGATCCAACAGACACCGTTGCTTCCATAAATTACGTAATCATTTTTTTGAAACATAAGCACTTCTCTCCTTTTCTGTAAAAATAAACAATTTGGTGTCAACCTTATTCTACCAATTTATTTTTAACAATGTAAATACTTTTTATTCAGAATGTGCTTATTTCGTGATTATGTCCTATCATGCAGGGCCAGTACTTGTGCATATTGCCTTATATATTAAGAAAATTGTTTTTGGCATAAGTCCAAAAGTTTACGATAAGTTTCCGGATATGAGCAACCTGTTTCGCGGCAGATGCGGACAACGGATTCATATTCCGGATATACGTATTTTTTTTCTTTAAGACTGCAAATCTTAACATTTATATCGCCATAAATAGTTTGTAATGTTTTGATGGTACGGGGTAAAATGGAACGTTCCATTTGCTGTCGGCGTATACCGATTGTCGTAGTTTGTTCGAAAATGATTTGCTCCAGTTTTGCAATGTCTTCTTCTTTGCACAATACATTTAATTGATATGCCGGACGATTTTTTTTCATATAAACAGGATAAAAGTGGACATCTTTTGCACCAGCTTGCATCAAACATTCTAAAACATATCCCATCATTTCTCCCGTGCAGTCATCTATATTTGTTTCAAGTTTGAAAATAACATCTGTAGAAAGTTCAGTTTTATTATCTAAAGATGTTTCTATAAGCATCGCCCGTAATATGCTTGGACGTTCATAAGTGCGTTTTCCATTACCTAGGCCAATGCGATGAATGCGAAATTGTTTTGGGAGCTGTTCTTTGCTGCGGATCGCTGCCGCAATTGCTGCCCCAGTCGGTGTTACAAATTCGCCCTGGGCATTTGTAATCTGCAATGGGATCTGATATGCTTGTATAATATTTGCTGTGGCTGGAACCGGAATGGGAAGAATGCCGTGTTGACAGCGTACAGTACCGCAACCTTCGTGTAAGGAAGGAATGATTACATCAGAAATCTGCAGATTATCCAGACATACAGCTACAGAAATGATATCAACAATAGAATCAACGGCTCCTACTTCATGGAAATGAACCTGGTCTAATGTTGTTCCATGTGCTTTTGCTTCTGCTTCACCAAGTATCGTGAAAATTTTTTCAGCGGTTTGTTTTGCACGATTGGTCATGTCAGCCTGTTGGATGATGAAAAGGATATCTGTTAAACTGCGATGTAAATGTGAATGTTCACTAATGTTTGTGTGATGTTTGTTATGTAAATGAGTCTCTTTGTGTGTATGATCTTGTTCCAGTGTATGTTCTGAACTGTTCGAATGAGAGTGTTCGTGGCTGCAGTTGTGAGTATGTGTAGATTGTGCAGTATGTGTAGATTGTGTAGTATCTGAAGTTGTCTGTGAGTGCAGGTATTCCATGTCGTGGTCATGATTTTCCTGTTCTAAAATTACTTGAAAATCACACACATCCAGGCCACATTTTTTTATACGGTTTATTTTGATGGAAAATCCACTGATGGGAAGGCTGTTTAACGCTTTTTCCAATACAGTTTTATCGGCGCCGAGATCCAGTAGTGCTGCAACGGTCATATCTCCGCTAATACCGCTGAAACATTCTAAATATAAAGTATGCATTTAATTTTCCTTTCTTTTTATGTTTTTAGAATTGCATATATCATTAAAAAACAAGAGCATTTTCAATTATTTATGATCATTGCAAATTGCTCTTGTTTTTCAATCATTGTAAATTACGTAAATTGTTCTGTTTCTCTTGCGAGTTCAGATAACAGCTGCTCCCTGCGAGTTCCGATCAGAAGTTGTTCATTATAATGTGTATAGCGTTCGCTTGGATGCTCAGATAAAAATAAAGAAGATTCTATTCCAAGCGTTAAATCTGTGATAAAAACAACCATTTCCTGTCCGCCAGTAAAAGCTTGCTCCATAAAATCAAATGCATGTTCTAAGGCGAGGCCTGCTGCCAGTTCTGCCTGGTTGCAAACATCTGTTTGCAGCTCAAATTTTGCTTTTGCCTGGGCAAATGCTTCCTGAGGATTTTGGCCTTTTTCTGGTGCTCCGTCTTTCAGCTTCGTGATGAGCCATTCTTTATTTTTGCGCTGTAATCGATTAAGAAGATTTCCTTCCAGCTCCATTGCAAATGTTTCTTCCTGTTTTTTTAGAAGTCTGGAATAGCAGATGTCCGGTGCTTTTGCATCGGATAATTGGTTACGGTAATCTTTTAAAAAATGATACCATAAATCTGTTCGTTCTTTTTCTATATATGCGCGGACAAAATAATTCATTAGTCCATCAGAAAGCAGATTAGTGACGCTTAAACGTTCATCAAAGGAAGCATGGCTGATGCGGGCAAATATTTGTGGGCGAATGTTTCCTGACAAAATATCTGGAATGCCATAATCATCCTGATATTTATAAAAGAGTGCAATATAAGCAGCTGCATCCATAGCTGTTTCTTTATGATGGATAAATTCGTAAATGACATTCTCATTTACTGGAAGATGCAGTTCTTCGTAACTTTTCAGAAGATAACTTAAATCTTCCCATCCTCTTGCAGTGACGAAATACATTCCATCGACATCAGATTCTACACGATAAAAATTATTTGGACGGAGTTCCAGATAACTTAAGATAGCCTGGTGGATATGTTCTGCTTTTGCATATTCCTTCCATACAGGATAATCAGCTTCTAATTCCATATAGCGGACGCGATCCAATGTAACCATATCAAAATCACGTACGGATTTGTTATATTGTGGCGGATTTCCGGCAGCTACAATTATCCATCCTTCTGGTATAGACTGATTTCCAAACATTTTACATTGTAAAAATTGCAGCATAGTTGGCGCTAGTGTTTCGGAGACACAATTGATTTCATCAATAAATAAAATACCTTCGTGCAGTCCGCTGTCTCTCATCTTTTGATAAATGCTTGCAATAATTTCACTCATTGTATATTCTGTAACAGAATAAGTTTTTCCTTCAAAAGTCTCTTTTTCTATATAAGGAAGTCCAATTGCACTTTGCCTTGTATGATGTGTGATTGTATAGGAAACAAGTCCAATGTGGCATTCCCTGGCAATTTGTTCCATAATTTGCGTTTTTCCGATGCCAGGAGGACCAATTAGGAGAATCGGACGCTGTCGAATGGAAGGAATGTGGTAAGTACCGGTATCATCTTTTGCCAGATAGGCTTTGACGGTATGTTTGATTTCTTCTTTTGCCTCTTTAATATTCATGGTAAGCTCCTGTCATTGCTATTGGTGTGTCGAATTCTTCAGGTTCCAGATGCAGCCGCATTGCCCATGGTGGAACACTAGATTCGTCATAGTCGTTTAAAAACAAAAATGCCGTTTGATAGGACGGGCATTTTTTAGGATAAATACCTTGTCCGTCTGTAAAATATAAAAGACCGCTCAGGTTTTGAAAAACGTTCTGTTCTATTAATTGATTGACATAGGCAAAAGCCGGACAAAAATTGGTTCCTCCTCCTCCGATAATAGTAAATTGGCTAAGGAAAGACTCAAATTGATCCAGATTTTGAATTTCCTGGTCTGAACGTATCTGGTTGTCACATTGTAGAATACGTATTTTACAAGCAGAAAAAAAATGTTCACGTTGATGGAGGATCTGAAATGTTTCCCGCAAAAAGTTTTTTACAAGTTGTCCGCTTGTAGAATCACTCGTATCTATTACAATGACGAATTCACGGATTTTTTTTATTTCTCTCGTCTCTACGGATTCGATCAGCGGCAAATTTCCGTATAGCTGAAGGCCATAAGTGTAATAATTAAGATCAAATTCATCTGGATCTATATGCAGTTCTTCCCGTAATACAGAAAATTTTTTTAAAAATTCGCCATAGTTTCTTCGGCTTCTTAGCGCTTTGATCTGTGCAGTTACGAAACGTTCCCCTTTTTCTGCATTTTTTCCTTGTTGTTCCTGCTGGATTTTTACCTGACTGGCGATTTTATTCCATTGTTCCTGGGCTTTTTGCTGTAAAGGGGCAGCCGTATTTGGGGAATACCAAAATCTGTGATCATCTGTATAGAATTCCACTTGCAGGGAAGAAATCATTTCAGAATCCAATTGTCTGATGGTTCGATAGATGACCGGTGCACTGATGTATGAATGTTGGTCAGCCAGCATTTGATAAGTACGGCTGCGCAGCCAAGAAAGAATCCTTCTGGTAGAAGGCTTATCTATATGATCAATTACATATTCGACCGCAATATCACAGGCAAGGTTCCAAAGTGTTTGTTCTCTGTTTCCTGTCATCCATAAATGTGTAAAAATACAATGTAAAATGCTATGTAAATAAGCACGTGACAAGAATACAGGATTTTTTTTAAATACGCGCAAAACTTGTTCCGTACAATAATATAGACAGATACCATCAGAAGCAAATGTCTTTAGTGTGCTGTTTGGTTTCGGGATGAGGGATGAAAGTGCAACATGAAAAAACCGTAGGTCCAGATATAATTCATTTCTGGTGAAATCCAATATTTTCAGCGCCATTTCATCTTCCCATTCTGTTTGCGTTTTGTGATGCGTTTTTTCTAAAAAATTATGATTATCCATTGCATTCATCATTTTTCGCCTGTTTCATTCATTAAAATCTTCAAATTTATATTTTGTAAGCTGCGATATTTGTTTTTGTTGTTGTTTCCAGCGAAGGATACCAGCACACCCTTCACTCCATCCACTTTGTGCTGCAAGAGTTAGCGCTGATTGGCTGGTTTGTGGAGACAGCAATTTCTCCTGAAATAAAAATTTCAGGTCATTAAATTTTTTATGTTTTATAAACTGTTGACAGAGAATCTTATCATGTGTGCGGATATAGTTCGTATACTGAGTTTTGCATTCATCAGATAATTGATACGGATAACGCAGACGATGATAGGCAAAGCGACAGAGTGTAGATTCGGATTCTTCCACACAAGCTTTTGAAAATGTTTTATCATATTGTGAGAAGTCAATGATGTCATTTTTGAAGCATTGTCTGGCACGGAATCCTTCGCCCACAATTTTTCGTCCAAAAATATGCGCAGGTGCTATTTCATCATATGCTTCGTAATATTCCGGATAAAGAAGCACCGCTTGTTTAGAGGAGTTATCCAGTGACGAATTACCAATAAAAAAAACTTCAGTATCCCAGGAAATCTGCGTAAGTATCTGACGTAAGCAGCTTTTTTCCGTAGGAGTGCATCTAAAAAAGATTTGGTGTAAGTTATGGCAATTCATAAAAGCATCGCTGCCAATAGAATGTAATCTGCTCGAACAGCTTATATCAGATAAGTTTCTGCAGTTATAAAATGCATAATCACCTATTATTTCTAATGTATCCGGCAGATGCACAGATTGTAAATAATTTCCGCATAATTCTGTAACAGTTTTTTTGGAAACGTCTGAATAAAAAGTTTTGTATGTATTTGGGAGTTTGCATTCAGGTGCAAAACAATAATTTCCAAGTTCTGTAACAGGATACCCTGTGATATGATCTGGAAGGTCGGCAATTGGAAGACCAGATAATATCCGCAGAATTTTTGCACCTTCCAATGGTGTTTTTTCCCATAAAATTTTGTAGCCTTGTTTAGGTTCTTTCATTTGGATTGTCATTCCTTTTTATGTAACAGATGAAAACTGTGTCTCAAGTATAACAGATAATGAAGCAAGCTGCAAGAAAAAATTCCTTTGTAATATATGATGATTGAAAAATAAGGACATTTTTAATATCATCATACGTTACAAAGGAATTAGAAAATTTTTAACCTAGTTTTTTAATATTATGTATTAAATGATTAGATACGGATGTAACCCGGTCTGTCGCATCGCGGCAGGAAGAAATGATTTTTTCAAAATGATAAACATTTTCCAGTGTAGTTTTTGCACTTTCTTCATTTTCATTCGAGAAGTCTGTGACATCTTGTACTTTTGTCAAAATAGAAGATTTATTTTCATTTAAATTCAAGACTTCTGATTCAATGCCGCTGATAGAATCTGCAACTTGATTGACTTCTGTCCGTAAAGAATCGAACAAACTGCTTGTGTAATTAATTTTCTCTGTTTGCTCGGCAAATGCTGAGGTTACTTTTTGTGTAATTTCTACACTGAACTGTGCATTATCTATTAAATCATTTACACTTTCATTAATCTGTTCTGTGGATTCTTTGGACTGGTCTGCAAGTTTGCGGATTTCTTCTGCTACCACTGCGAATCCTCTTCCGGCTTCTCCTGCTCTGGCAGCTTCGATACTGGCATTTAAAGCAAGCAAATTTGTCTGATTAGATATACTTGCAATAATTTCTGTTGCAGTACGGATATTCATTGCCGATTTATTGGTCAATTCTGTTTGCTCACGCACTTTCTCAATGGATTCGCTGTTTTCACAGTTTAGCTTAATGAGTTCTGTAATATAGGATTCAACAGATTTATTACAGTCCTGCATTTTGTTGGCGCTTGCCGTCAAATGTTCAATATTGGATGAAATATGTTCTATTTCATTGCTGACAGAGTCTAATTCGGCAGTAATCATCTGCATGCGGTCTGCCTGTGAAATGATATTTTCAGAAATGGAATTCACATTATTGCTCATGTCTTCTTCTGCCTCTGTCATATCAGTAAACAGACTGTTAAAATTGTCCGTTACTTCACTTAACTCCGTGGTTGCATTTTCAATAGAAGAAATAACCTTTGCATATGAGACGGCTATTTCATTTACTGTTTTCAGTATTTCGTTTACTTTGCTGTTATTCTGTCCGATCGGAACAGATATATTATCAATGGTAATCGTACCGTCAGCGATGGCAGATACGTTTGATAAGAATTTATGTACTACATCTGCAGCCAGCTTTGCGACAATCAGTGAAGCGGCATAGCCGATAAATGCGCCGGCAATGATTAATATCATGCCAAGCATGCTTCCTTTTGAAACTAAAATGGTAATGATCGTTGCCCAAATGCCGACAACCAGAACCGGCAGACTGATGATAACTGCCAGAGCGGTTAATAATTTCTTTTTCTGTTCCTGATCCATCTGCATATTCTTCTGTCCCCCATAAGATACAAAATAATGTTTATAGACATTTATTTACATACGAACTTTTAATATTATTTTAAGTTTAATTTGAATGATTGTCAATCATTCTATTTTAAAATTTTAAAAAAATTTGTATCTTGTGCAAAATTACTTATTTCATACAGGACAAGTGTCTCATCTGGATGTATTTCCATTAACAATTCGGAAATCGGCAGATTGTAGTATCTGAAGTCTATCATAATAATATGTGCATAATCGGCCATTAAAAACGGAAGGAAGCTGTTTGCAAATGAGTCTTTTATAACAACCAGTGTTTTATCATGAGAGCTGTTTTTTGTATGAATATCAATTCTGCCAAAGTTACCGCCAAAATAAACACCATATTTATCTTTTGTGTCAAGTTTGCTATAGTCATAAATGCTTTCCACCGATTTGGAATCAATGGCAACTTCTGCTTCCGGAATATTGGACGGCAAATATAAATGGTCTGGCTGTGCATGGAAATCCGGCGCTTTGGAATATAATGTGCCGAAAAATTCTGTACTGACGCATTTTGGGGCAAAGTAAGAAAGCGGCATCGTTGTATGATCGACTGTCCTGCACCAATTCGTATAAGCAAGATAAGCTGCATGCATGGTCCAGTGATGGTCTGTCTTAAAATACAGCTGATCATCAGATGCCGAGTGTAAAAGCAGAGAACGGATATCCAAATATTCTGTTCGCTTTAGCTGTTGTTCTGCCTGCTTATAAAATTTGTCTGCATTATAAAGAACCGCATGGTCTGGCAGCTGCTCTGCCAAAATAGTGCCCTTTGATGGTACTGGCAGGAAAAAAGTATTTGTAGGATAAGTTTCTGAAAATTTTTCCAGATAGTGCAGATTATTTAAATAGCGGTTTTCTGACAGATGGCTGTTTAAAATTCGCTCAAAGTAGTAGCCGTCTTTTCCTAAATAGACGCCACCTATATTTTGAAAACCTGCAATGTGCTGCAGTGCTGTTGCACATTGCATCCAAACGTCTCGCCCGATCAATTGATCATTGGCGCTGTCTGTAAAATTTTCCTGCATCGAAGTGTCTAAAAAACCGGAAATTGTAGGATGCTCAAAGGTAGCAAGACAGCGGTTTTCATTTTCAGAAAATTCCCTTTGCGGCATGAAAAACAGGAAACAGCCGCAAAGAGTAAAAAACAGCACAGATGTAATAAAAAACAGCATGGGAGATAGTTTTTTGAATTTCATAATGTTTCTTCTTTCTTTTTGATGTTACACCTGATTTGTGAAAAACTTAAAACCGGAAATACAAAAATGGATTATAGCTTCCGCTTACAAGCATTGCCATGCTCAGCAATAATACAGCCAAACACCAGACACTTTTCAGCCAGAATGCAGTGCCTTCTCCAAATATGGAAGAAATTTTTTGAAGCATGCTTTCGCATACTTTTTTCGGCAGCTGTGTGGAGCCCAGAACCAATATGACCAGAAAGAGTGCATGAGTGGTCCATTCATAAAGCGCCAGCTGATTGACAGCAGGGATATCTATGCTGACCAGCATTTTCATATAATTTTTCAGCATGGATAAATCTTCACAAGCAAAAATTACCCATCCAAGTACAATCCAAAACAGCGCGTAAATGTGCTGCAGGATTTTTGGAAGATTGTTTAAAAGTTTTTGCAGAAATAATTTTTCTACCACGAGGAGTACAAAAAAATATAGTCCCCACAAAATAAAATTCCATCCTGCGCCGTGCCACAATCCAGTCAGAAACCATACAGCTAACAGATTCCATATTTGACGTGTCCTGCCTTTACGGCTGCCGCCTAATGGTATATACAGGTATTCTCGAAACCAGCTGCTCAGTGTGATATGCCAACGGCGCCAGAATTCCGTAATGCTTTTGGATTCATAAGGATATTGAAAATTCTCAGGAAAATGAAATCCAAATATTTGTCCAAGCCCGATCGCCATGTCAGAATATCCTGAAAAATCAAAGTAAATTTGAAAGGTAAATGCAAAAGCGCCCAGCCAGGCAAGCGCCATGGATAGATCTGATGTTTCAAGACCGCTGATTTCATCCCATAGAACCCCGATCTGATTGGCAAGTAAGACTTTTTTTCCAAGGCCAAGCAAGAAACGCTGCATTCCGGATGCACAAAGTGCAAAAGAAGTTTTGCGGATATCAACTTCTTTTGAAATATCACTGTAGCGGACGATGGGGCCAGCAATGAGCTGCGGAAACATGCAGACGTACATGCCAAATGAAATCAGGTTATGCTGAGCGGTTACTTTGCCGCGGTATACATCAATGGTATAGGACATTGTCTGGAAGGTGTAAAATGAAATTCCAATAGGCAATGTCAGGTGAAGCAATGAAAATTCCATGCCTGTCAATGCATTGACCGATGTAAGAATAAAATCTGTATATTTAAAAAAGCAAAGGATCCCGAGGTTGCCAATGACAGATACGGCAAGTACGAGTTTTCCAAATGTTTCTTTTTTGTTTTTTGATTCGAAATACTCTAACAGACGGCCGTTACAATAATCAAAGACGGTTGAAAACAGCATGATTAAAATATATTTTGGTTCACCCCATGCGTAAAACAGTAAGCTTGCAAGTAATAAAAACAGATTTCGCAGCGGCTTTGGGCATATATAGTAACAGATGATGACTGCCGGAAAAAAGATACATAAAAATACGATACTGCTAAATACCATATCTCCTGTCTCCTTTGTATGTTAATCGTTGAATGGCTTTATTCAAAGCTTGTTTCAAAAGCTTTTTGTACAAGCCCGTTTTTTGCGCTGATAATCAGTGCAATATAGCTGCCTTGTCTTGTAACAACGGCTTTTTCAGTCAAAACAGCCTGTTCAGGATCATATTCCTGAAATGTTCCCTGACGGCTTTCAATATGATCATGGATAGACTGCATCATAGTAGAAGCATCGTTTTTATCCTTTAGTTTGATTACAGCAATTTCTTCAGCAGTTCCTTCGGTAGCATAAGCGTAAAAATAAGAATCTACCAAATCATAGCTTAGATCGCTTAAATAAGAAAAATTTATATCTGCCTGGTCGTTTTCGCTGGATACTTTTGTCATTTCCGGCAGTGTCGTATCTGCAGAAAACATAGATTCCTGTAATTCATCCATGGAAACAGCGTTTTCTGCTGACGGCGAGGAATTGCTGTTTCCGCAGGCAGATGCCATTGTGAGCATTGCCGTCAATAGTACACAGCTAATATATTTTTTCATGTATTCTTCCTTTCAAATGATACTTTATAATTGATGAATTTTATTGTGATGGCCTTAGCCGACAGTTCGTGTAAATTCTACTGTTTCAGATGCAGAAGTATTGGTTACAGCTGTTTCTTTCCCGGTTGTTTTGTCAGGCTGTTTTTCCGTTCCAAATGCTTTGGATACAGCTTTTATCATCTTTTGTCCTTCTGGTGAG
>CAOKJJ010000007.1 GCA_948468465.1 uncultured Eubacterium sp.
TGATTCAGCGTTGCTACATCCCGCATATTTCCTTTTACAGTCGGATTTTCATCTTTCCACTGCTTAGATGTTTTTCCAAACAGAACCACATTTAACATATCTGCCTCATTAGCATATGTATAAGCTATCTGTGCAGGAGTTAATTCTGACGGAATCAAATTGTCCTTAATTGCATTAGTATGTATCCTGTAATTTAACTTGGAAATTTCTCTGTTCAAATTCCAGTTCAAAGACAATCGACTATTTTCATCTGTCTTTAATCTTCTATAATCCTTCATAATATATAATTGGAACTCAGGCGAAATCCAAGTTGCGAAAGACATAGCAATATCACTATGGGCATATGTTCCACCATAACGTCCCGCTTTTGAAGCAATGCCAATGGCATTTGTAGCTTCTATCCACTTCTTTGGTGACATTGTAAATGCGTTTGCTCCTGCCTTTTTTCTAAACCCCTCGAATTCGAGGGGTTTAAAATCTGGATTATGAAGTCTTTCCCATAATCCCAGAAATTCTATCACATCCCTGTTTCTCATCCAGTTTTGAATAACTGCTGTTGGGTCATCACTTTTATATCGAGCTATATCCGTCAATGAAATAAATTCATTTTCAAAGTCCTGCGTATAAATACCAATATCTATTCCATTTGCATGAATTTATTCCTGAAGCAAAACGAGCATTATTGTCGGCTACAGATGCATACAAATTTGAAGAAGATGAAATAGAAGTTATTAAACAATTTAAAATTAATGTTCCGATTCATGAATATGCTATTTATACGGAAGGGGAAGGAAAATATATTGCCATATTTGGTAAAAATACAAGTGTCCATGCTTTTAATATAAAGACTGGAGAAGAAGTATTGTATAAAATCCCCGAATGGATTGAAAGCGGAACAAGCCATGATATGCACATCATAATGTGTGATGAAAACCAACTCTTAGCATGCAAAAATAACTTTTGAAAAAAAGCAGAAACAACTAGAAAATAATTTTTATGTGCCAAGACTTATTCCACTTGAAAATGTTAAGATTAATGGAGAGAATATGGATCTTACACTTTCTGTAACCGGAAATACAATGCTCCTTATTAATTGCCAGTCCGGAAATGTTATATCCGAAATCACATTTACAAACGAAATAAGAGGCGCATTCCTGCAAAAAAATAACTCAGATTTTTCAAAGCATGATTATGGTCTTTTACCATTAGGATATGAGGAAGATGTACTTACCGTTATTTTTGAAAATGGTGAATGTGCGGATTATTCTTTTCTTGATAAACACACACATGAATCTTACAAAGTATTTGAAAGCGGAGTTATATATCCTGAAAAAACAAACGATTATTTTCTGATCTCTTATAAAAATGGTTTTTTAATATTTCAAGAAAACAGCTGCATATATTACGACATCAAAAAAGACTCTGTATTGTGGGAGAATCCAGATATTCACCATAAAAATGATGCTAATAGAGAATTACTCTATAAGAAAGGTTTTTGGTTGAATATGAATAACACTTATGAATATTTAAAAACAGATGCTTCCGAACAAAATATTTTGATTGGCAACTTTTCCAGTGATTTTTCCTATCAGATACAATTTTTAAATGGAGAAACTGGAAAGGTTGTTAAAACAAGTGAATTAAATTTACAGTCCTATAATGATACTCCTTATAAATTGGAGAAAATCAGCGATTTCAAAAACTACAATGGAAAATTATTTTTTGCCCTGAAATTGGACGGAATGAATGTTATCAAGCAGCTTTTTTAGACATAAAGAACAATGACTTATATGTTTCATCAGAAGACATTGCTAAAAATATCATGTTAGTACCGACCCCTTGCTGGTCTGAAGATGATGAACATTTTGCGATCCGAGCCAATGATTATATTGTCATATTTTCCAATATTGGGAAGCAGGAATTTGTCATTTATACAAAAGAATATATTTTTGTGGGTTTTGTTTTTGTTGATAACATTTTATACGTGATCGGTGAATTAACGCATGATGAATTTCTCGACTGTCTGTCAGTATTATGGAAAGAAATTGATAAATACTATGGACAAATGGATGTATGTATGCCTATATTGGGTTCCGGAGTTACCCGTATGGGCGATGAATCGCTGACACAGCAAAAATTATTGGACATCATCATCGAATCATACAAATTGAGCGCTCATAAATTAAAGCCACCTTGTCAGCTGCATATCATATGCAAAAAACGTGATGACTTTTCATTAAATAAAATCGGTGAAACTATATAGCAAACTTACATAAAATCAAAAAGTGACAGCTGCCCGTCCACACATGTCTGGATATTGCGCTCTTTGATCCTATCGTTCGGCTCTATCTCTCCAATAAGAATCGGCGCTGACGGATGATGGATGCCTGTGTTTCGCATAGCAGCGCTTTTGCTGCTGTTTGCATAGCAATACAGGCATCCGTTTGGACATGTGTCGTAAGCGCCGATATCTATACTGGCAATGCAGCCGCATGCCGGGCGCTGGTTTTTGTCCTTTTCAATATCCAGCTTATAATGTCCTATTCTTTCAAAACGTTCTCTGTCAATGCAATGTGCATGCGGGATTCCCAGTTTCGCGAACTGCGCGGATTCACAGCAGGCATCTATATAAAATCCATATCTGTGTGCCGTTTCCGAGAATCTCTGCATAAGTTCAATCCGCTGTTTTTCCGTATCCTGCCGGATATTCAGCTGCCTTATATTTTGCATTGTATGATCGTATAGATCCAGAAAACTTACCGTACATTTTTCCGTATAGCCGCCAAGCTTTGCAGCCAGTACGCTGAAATACTTACAGTGATATTCCATTGTATACCGATCATTAAAAAATATCGGGTCATATCTCCAGACTACTTTTTCCCGGCCAATCGTTTTTGACAGCTGCCGGAACGCGGGGATCAATTCCTTATTTTTGGATGGGATATTTGGTTCCACATCTTTGCCATATGCGGTCAGTGTAAATTGAAAATAATAGGGATACTTCTCAAGTTCCACAAGCCGGCTCAGCATGGGTATCGGATTTTTTGTCCAAAAAACAATTCCGTCTACAACCTCCGGCGACAGATCGATCCTGCTTATCTGCTGTCTGTTCCTTGGATGTCTTACAAAGACATATTTTTCTCTCAGGCGCTGGTAAAACCATTCCGAATAACGGGCCGGGATATCCGTCCTTCTGCTTGCACTTATGATCATGCTTCCACCTCCTTTGACTGTCCTTTATTTACGCATTTGGATCACACTTTCTTTTTTCCGGCACCGGGAAGGCGTGCATCCTTTCTGCTTATGAAACAGCCGGCTGAAATACAGCGGATTATCATAGCCTACAATTCGGGCAATTTCATTCACTGCATAGCTGGTAGTTTCCAGCAGCATCTGGGCATTTGTCATTCGGATAGACGTCACAAACTGCATGGGAGTAGTCCCGGTGTATTTTTTGAAATTACGGATAAACCAGCTGACACTCATTCCTCTTGAAGCGGCATATTCTTCAATGCTGATATCCTTGTTGTAATTTTCATTAAAATAAGAGGCTGCTGTCTCCATTTCGCGATCCAGATACTCGTTTTTTATTTCATGATCGTTTGTTAATTTCCGACGAAAGATGATCAATAGATGACGCAGCAGCAGCACCATCATTTCTTCATAATCCTCCTGGCATCTTTGCAGTTCCAAAATAATCCTTTTGAATACGCGTTCATATTCCAGTGATGTCCCTACGGAAAATACCCGCCGGTTATCGGGGAATCCATATTTTCTCAGTATATTCGTGACATCCTTTCCTGTAAAGTGAATCCAGTAAGCTTCTGTCTTATCAACGCCATAATATTCGTATTTCTGAAATTCTTTTGGGCGAAATAATACTATATTCCCGGCCGTCACAATCGTGTCATTCTCAGGATTGTCAAAATGAAAATGCGCACGTCCGGAAGCTATATAAATAATCTGAAAATCCACTCTGCCTCTGGGACGGTAAGTGGGCAGTTTTGGAAGAGAAGACAGTCGGTATGTTCCGCAGCTTCCCACAACTAGCGGTTTGCTCTTATCTTTGAAATCAATAAAGGAATTATTTTTGTATCCCGAATTAATATACATAGCTGCATCTCCTTTGAAAATATGCTGGCAAAAAATATTTTTTCTTAATTGTATCATTTTGTGCATATTCTGTCCACTTCTGTTTATAGACATTTCCCACTCCAGAATGTATGATTTTATCAACAAATTAAGTGAACGAAAACAATGGAACAGCACTCGGAGGACTTATCGTTAACTTAACAAAAGAACAAAAATATGTATATTAAAGGAGGACTGCATTATGATTGTACCACGTTACTACGAAGATCTGGGTATGCTGCATGACAATACCATGCCCGCGAGAGCCTACTATATCCCGGCATCGAAACGGATGCATCATTTGGCTGAACATCGTGAGCATTCAGATCGGTTTCAGCTGCTGAATGGGATATGGGATTTTAAATTCTATCATAGTATTTATGAGGCAGATGATGCTTTTTTCGACAGCGGCTATGATACTTCGGGATTTGACAAAATCCCAGTTCCGGGCGTATGGCAGATGGCTGGATATGACAGCCATCAGTACACGAATATCCGCTATCCGTTTCCCTTTGATCCGCCATATGTCCCGCAGGATATTCCGTGCGGAGCATATGTACATACTTTTTCCTATCAAAAAGATCCGAACGCGCCTGAAGCATACTTGAACTTTGAAGGGGTGGACAGCTGCTTTTATGTATGGCTGAACGGCATATATGTGGGTTACAGCCAGGTGTCCCATGCTTCCAGTGAATTTGACGTAACTTCTTTCCTGCACGAAGGTGAAAATACGCTTGCTGTCCTGGTGCTCAAATGGTGTGATGGTTCTTATCTGGAAGACCAGGATAAATTTCGCATGAGCGGCATATTCAGAGATGTGTATCTTTTGAAAAGACCGGAAAAAGCCGTGAGAGATTACTTCATCAAAACAAAAATCGCAGAAGGCCATGCCGTGGTAGACATGGACGTTTACTTTCGAAAACCAATAGATACAAAAATAATCATCGAAGACATGGATGGTTCTGTTGTTGCAGCAGGAGAAATTTCACAGGATGGTTCCGTACAATTTGCTGTGCCGAATCCCGTTTTATGGAACACGGAAAATCCCTATTTATATACGCTCATCCTCAGAACAAAATACGAGGTAATTACCGACCGCATAGGTTTTCGAACTATCGAAATCAAAGACAAAGCCGTCTGTTTCAACGGAAAAAAAATCAAATTCCGTGGAGTCAATCGGCATGATTTCGATCCTGTAACAGGATTTGTGATCGGTGCCGAGCAGATAAAGGCTGACCTTATTTTGATGAAGCAGCACAATTTCAATGCCATTCGTTCCAGCCACTATCCGAACGCTCCGTATTTTTATCAGATGTGTGACCAGTATGGTTTTATGGTAATTGATGAAGCAGACCTCGAAGCACATGGACCATTTATGCTGTACCGCAAGGAAGATACTGACCAGAACCGTTTCAGCCGATGGAACGAAAAGATTGCTGATGATCCGGTGTGGGAGCATGCGATCACAGATCGTGTACAGCTTATGGTACAAAGAGATAAAAACCGTCCCTGCATCGTTATGTGGTCAATGGGAAACGAGAGCGCTTACGGCTGCAGCTTTGAAAAGGCATTGGAATGGACAAAAAATTTTGACCCAAACAGGCTCACACAGTATGAGAGCGCAAGATACCGTAATTATGGCATCACTTATCATTATGAAAACCTGGATCTTTACAGCCGTATGTATCCGTCTCTGGCTGAAATATCAGAATATTTGGTAAAGGATGGAAGCAAGCCGTTTCTGCTGGTGGAATATTGCCACAGCATGGGAAATGGGCCGGGAGATTTGGAAGACTACTTTCAGATGATTCACAGCGATGACCGGATGTGCGGCGGTTTTGTCTGGGAATGGTGTGATCATGCCATTGCGCATGGCAAAGCAGCTAACGGAAAAACTATGTACTATTATGGCGGCGACCATGGAGAGATGATCCACGACGGCAACTTCTGCATGGACGGGCTTGTATACCCGGACCGCACCCCTCATACCGGCCTGCTGGAATATAAAAACGTATACCGGCCTGTCAGAGTCGTTTCTTATGATGAAGGCAGCGGAGAACTGATCCTGCATAACTATATGGACTTTGATGATTTGAAGGACTATTTGGAAATTTCTTATGAAATGACACAGGACGGCACACTCGTAGAAAGCGGCAATCTGAATCAAATATCTGCCGCTCCTCATAGCGATAAAAAAATAAATCTGAAGCTATTAATTCCGTCAGCGGGAAAAATTTATCTGAAGCTGACATACCGCTTAAAAAAGGAAATACCTCTGCTGCAGCGCGGCCATATATTAGGCTTTGATGAAATAAAGCTAACAAATGCGGACGGCAGAAACCGCCAGGCAGTCACGTGGCTGGAAAAGGAATCCTCTTCCAGTCAGATAAAAGTTGAGCAAACAGATACACAAATTGTATTACAGTCTGAAAACTTTCGTTATATTTTGGATAAGCGAACCGGTATGTTTACACAGCTGCAGTTTGCAGGAACAGATTACCTGAACCACCCAATGGAACTGAACATTTGGAGAGCACCTACTGATAATGATATGTATATCCGGGAAGAATGGAAAAAAGCACGCTATGACCACGCCTATACCAGAGCCTATTGTACCGAACTGCTTCAGGACAGCCATGGCGTACTGCTGATGGAGCGCCTGGCCGTTGTAGCCGCAGCCGTCCAGAAAATACTGGATGTACAAATCACCTGGAAAATTGATGGCTCCGGAAAGCTCACATCCATCATCTCTGTGACAAAAGACAAAGAGTTCCCGGATCTCCCAAGATTCGGCATACGCCTGTTTCTTAATAAACAGCTGGAAGATATCAGCTATTTTGGAATGGGGCCGCAGGAAAGCTATCGGGATAAGCATCAGGGCTCGTCCCACGGATGGTATCAATCCAAAGTCAGCCAGATGCATGAGGATTACATTCATCCGCAGGAAAACGGCAGCCATTTCGACTGCGATTTTGTAACATTGGAACATGAACAGTTTGGAATGACAGCAGTCTGTGAACAGACATTTTCCTTTAACGCATCTGTATATACGCAGGAAGAGCTTGAGGCCGCGGCCCACAACTACGAACTTGCAGAATCCGACAGTACCGTACTCTGTATAGACTATGCATTAAACGGCATAGGTTCCAACAGCTGCGGCCCGGTGGTTTTGGATAAATACCGGTTTGATGATACCGCGTTCCGATTTGAGTTCGCATGGATTCCGTTTGTTAAAATTTGAAAAAAACGAAGGAGTGATTCTTATGGAGGAAAAAACATATTTAAAATGGTATAACAAAGTAGGATATGGGTCGGGTGATGTAGCTGGTAATGTCGTGTATGCTTTTCTATCCTCCTTTGTCATGATTTACCTGACAGATACGGTCGGTCTGGCATCCGGCATTGTCGGAACATTGATCGCTGTTTCAAAACTGTTTGATGGATTTACCGATATCTTTTTCGGTTCTATGATTGACAAGACGCACAGCAGGCTTGGGAAAGCAAGGCCATGGATGCTCTATGGCTACATCGGCTGTGCCATCACGCTGGTAGCCTGCTTTGCGGTGCCTGCAAGCCTTGGAAAAACAGCACAGTATACATGGTTTTTCATAGCATACACTCTGTTAAACAGTGTGTTCTATACGGCAAACAACATCGCCTATTCAGCGCTTACCTCTCTTGTTACGAAAAACAGCAAGGAACGTGTGCAGATGGGATCTTACCGTTTTATTTTCGCATTTTCAACAAGCCTTCTGATCCAGACAATTACGGTAGGGTTTGTAGATATGTGCGGCGGTGGCACTGCTGCATGGAGGCTTGTAGCAATTGTTTATGCCATTATAGGTTTGATCGTAAATACCGTCTCCTGCCTTTCTGTAAAAGAACTTCCTGAAGAAGAGCCAGACAAGGCTGAGACAGCCGGCACAGAAGAAAAATACGGACTCCTCCAGGCATTTCAGCTGCTTATAAAAAACAAGTTCTATCTGATGATCTGCGCGGCTTATATCTTGCAGCAGCTGTACAGCGCTATGATTGGCGCCGGCATTTATTATATGACATGGGTCTTAAAGAATAAAAACCTGTTTGGCCAGTTTGCATGGGCTGTAAATATTCCGCTGATCATCGCGCTGATCTTTACCCCGGCACTCGTAGGCAAGTGGAAAAGCATGTATAAACTGAATCTAAGAGGCTACATCCTCGCCGTAATCGGCAGAGCCCTTGTCGTCGTTGCCGGATACATGGGGAGCATTCCTATGATGATGGCATTTACAGCACTTGCGGCTTTCGGACAGGGTCCTTGGCAGGGCGACATGAATGCTGTGATCGCTTCCTGCTCCGAATATACATATCTGACTCAGGGAAAGCGGGTTGACGGCACGATGTACTCCTGTACGTCTCTTGGAGTCAAAATCGGCGGCGGCATCGGAACGGCAGTGGTAGGATGGCTCTTGGAGCTCAGCGGCTATGTTGGCACAAATGCGACGCAGCCGCAGTCAGCCCTTACTATGATGCAGTTTATGTACCTGTGGCTTCCGTTTATCTTTGATGTTCTTATTATGCTCGTCCTTTCCAGAATGAATGTAGAAGATGCTAATGAAAAACTTAAAAGAAAAAATTTAAAATAACCGCCCTCATGAGATGAATGAAAAAGACCATTTCACATTTGTGAAGTGGTCTTTTGTCGCAGTTCCTTAGCATCACAGATACTCTTCCATCAATTTCCTTCTCTTATTCCCTGACTGTAGTAATCAAGGCGTCACAGGTTCCTTTCACTGCATAAGCTCCGCATCCCGCCGGCAGAAAAAAGCTGTCTCCTTTTTTATATTCCACGCTTTCTCCCTGGTTCACAATCACACCCTCTCCATCCAGTATCAGGATGCTCACAAAAGATTGTTCTGAAACCTGCCCGGACATTTCCCGCATCATTTTTCCATCCAGATTCAGCTTGTCTACCGTAAAATAATCGCAGTCTGCCACATGCGGATAGCAGCTGCCGTCTTTTGCTGCGGGTGAGCGCTTTGTGACCGCAAGTGCCTTGTCTGTATGCAGCTCTCTTTTCTTCCCTTCCTTTCCAGTTCTGCCGTAATCATAAACCCGGTAAGTTACGTTAGAATTCTGCTGGATTTCTGCAATCAGAATATCTTTTCCAATGGCATGGATCGTTCCGGCCTCAATATAAAAAACGTCTCCCTTCTGTACCGGCACAGCGCGCAGCACCTCCAAAAGCGTGTCCTCCTGTATCCGCTTTGCAAATTCTTCACGGCTGATTTCTTTTTGAAAGCCATAGTATAAAAATGCGTCTTTCCCGGCATCCATCACATACCACATCTCTGTTTTTCCGTACTGTCCCTCATTTTTTAATGCATACTGATTGTCCGGATGTACCTGAATGGACAAATCGTCTTTTGCATCAATGAATTTAATCAGCAGCGGAAAATCTGTAAATTTGCCGCAGCTGCTTCCAAGAACTGCTTTTCCTTTTTCCTCAATGTATTCTATCAGAGTTTTTCCTGCATGCTCCCCTCCGTCTATGACCGATGGGCCGTCCGGATGGCAGGACAGCTCCCATGTCTCCGCAAGCACCTCTCCCTCATACTCTTTTCCATACTCCTTGATCAATCTGCTGCCGCCCCAAAGATAATCTTTACAGCTTGGTTTTAATTTCAATATACTCATATATCTGCTCCATTATTCTGAATCACATCATGATACCAGTGTGCTGAATCTTTCAGAATTCTTTTCTGTGTCTGATAATCTACATACACCAGACCAAAGCGCTCTGAATATCCTTTTGCCCACTCAAAATTGTCCATCAGGGACCACTGGAAATAACCTCTTACATCAATTTCATCTGCCGCCCTTTTCAGTTCATGCAGATATCTCGCCAGAAAATCAATCCGGTTCGGATCATGCACCTTTCCATCCAGTGATACTGTATCATGACAGGATAATCCATTTTCTGTTATATATATAGGTTTTTGATATCTCTCATATAAAAACTTCGGTCCCCAGTACAGAGCCTCCGGCGTCACCGGCCAGGAACTGGCTGTTTTCGGAAATCCCTCATAGCGCCCGGCATCCTCAGGTTTTCCGTCTTTGCCCATTCGGATACATCTTCCGTTGTAAATATTCTGTCCATATACGTCAATCGGTTCTGAAATCAGCTTCATATCATCATCCGTAATCTTCGGAAGATACGGCTCATAACGTTTCAGTCCTTCCTGCGGATAATGCCCCAGCAGGACCGGATCCGACCACCACGCAACATTCCATGTCCAGTTGCTGTCCTCAGCATTCATGGCAAACAACATCTGTCTCGCGGCTTCAATGTCTTCCGGCTTTTCTGTCTGCGGATAACACATGCCGCAGGTAGGCGCATAACCAATGGTCAGTTTCTGTTTCCCATACTGCCGCAGCATCTGCACTGCCCTTCCATGTGCTTTTAACGCATTATGCGCCATTTCAAAGGTATCCCTAAGAGGCATTTTTAGTCCCGGCGCATGTTCCCCTGTAAGAAAGCCCAGGCCGACAAAGCACTGCGGTTCATTCAGCGTGAAAAAATGGCTGACCCGGTCGCTGAACCGTTCCGCTACAAGCTTCGCATATGCTCCAAACCACTCTGTAATCTGTGGGTTCATCCACCCTCCCTTTTTATAAAGCTCATACGGCAGTTCCCAGTGATACAGTGTAATAAAAGGTTCAATGTCATTTTTCAGCAGCTCGTCAATCAGCGCGTCATAAAACGCAATCCCCTTCTCATTCACATTGCCGTACCCTTCCGGCAAAACCCTGGACCAGTCAATCGAAAACCGATACGCTTTCAGTCCGATCGCTTTCATGATGCCTACATCTTCACAAAACCTATGGTAATGGTCACAGGCGGTCTTTCCGCTGTTCCCCTCATAGATATGGCCCGGCTCCTTTACATACACATCCCATATATGTTCCCCTTTTCCTTCTTCCGCTGCCGTGCCCTCGATCTGATAAGAGCTCGTTGCCGCGCCCCAGATGAAATCTTTTGGAAATTTCATGTCATCCTCCTTTTCCTTCCATACTTATGCGAGAATCAGTGATATTAAATAAAACGGTACTGCATCATGAAGCTGGTCGTCCAGAATCTCTACTTCAATACGGTGCTTCTTTTTTTCTCCATGATGGAGAATCACGGCAGTCTGTGCGGAGTCTCCCCAGTCTTCCTCAAAATTTCCGTCCAGAATCCATGTATGCGATGCATCTCCATCCAGCTTTACGCTTGCCCGAAGCGCAGGTCCCGCAACCGATTTTCGGTACTGTATCGCGATGCAGGACGCCTCTTCTTCAAATAAAATACGATCCTGCGCCTTTCTCCCTGTCCATCCATTTTTAAAAAGGTCCAGACGCCCTGTTTTCTCATCGGTATCAATCTGAAATCCGTCAAGCCGCGGCGATGTTTCTCTGATTGTAATTCTTCTGGCATGCTCATAGGCATTCGCTGTCATTGGCTCTGGCATTACATACTCTGCTTCCTCTTCCCACATATGCTGTCTGATCTCCTCAAGCAGGGAAATGATTTCAGCAGCCACCAGCCCATGCCCTTTATCATTGGGATGCAGGCCGTCCGCAGTAAGCTCCTTTTGGGTATAACAGCCTGCTTTCATCTGCTCATACAGCGTATCTTTCATACTGACATGAGGAATGCCGTACCATGCACTGATTTCATTATGGCACTGCTGGACATTTGTTCCCATAGAATAATCCACATTGTTCAAAACCAAAACCGCAGGCGTCGTCTTACTTGTCAGAATCCTGCGCACCAGTCCCTCATAGGTTTCCTGAAAAAACGCTTCATTCCTCCCATTGTCGTTTGCCACATCATTGACGCTGAAATCCAGCACGGCAACATCCGGCTGATACATCAAAAAATCCTGCCAGACTCTGGAAACTCCAAAATGGGAATCTGTTCCCCCTATGCCTCCATTGATATAAGAAAACTCTGCTTTTGGAAATGCATGCCTCCACCAGTCAAACACACGGTAAGCATAAGATTTTTCATGTTCCGAAGCGGCACATCCCTGTGTAATAGAACCTCCGAAAAAGCCGACAGACAGCGTCTTCCCTTTCTCAGCTCTGCGCATACAATTCTTAAGCCTTGAATAATTCACTTTCTGCATAGTTTTACTTCCACCCTTCTATATTAAGCGTATGAACATAATCTGAGAGCTCCTCCGCCATCTCTTCCGCTTCCGGTATCCGCAGGTGCCCCGGCGTCCCGGTCCCGCAGCGTTTAAAAATATACTGCGTCACTTTGCTGTCTCCCATTTCACGAACTGCCTGTCCAATAGACCGGTCCCATGATCCGTCATGACATAAAAGCGTTGTACAGCATACAATGCAGGCATCCGGGTATTTATCTCTCAGTTTCCGCAAAAAATCCAGATAATGCCGTCTCCATTTTTCCGCTTTTGCCCCGAAAAAATCATTTTTCATATAATCCTGCGGATTACTGTCGTTTTGGCCAATCGCAACGATTACAAGCTGCGGCACGTATTTTTCAAAATCCCATGAAAGCAGCTCCCCCAGTTCGGGGGAATAGCGTATCTTATCCCATGCTGTTTCCATGCCTATATAATCCGGCTCATGGAACCATCCCGTTCCATCCAGCAGCGCCATCCCTCCCTGCGCAATATCATGAATCTGCGCATTCAGCTTTCTTGCCGTCATCCATGCATAAGAATACCAGCTGTTGGAATATTCCCCATTATGCTGTGGATCTTCCCTGCCCGTATATTCTGCTGCTTCTGACACTTCTCCCGCGGATACCGAATCCCCGTATACTTCGATTTTTCGTTCCGGCTTATCCGGCATGTCCAAAAGACAGGCCCCGTCTTCGATCTCCGCTCCCAGAAAACCGACCTCATGACAAGCATCCTGGCGCTTAAAAATCATGACCTCATGTTCCTTTTTATCTGTCTGCTCCACAGGAATTTCCAAAACAGCCGATCCGTTTTCCGGGAGCAGAAGCGCTGTCTGCTTCCCGTCCAAAATGCAGCCCAGATAATTATCCCAGTATGCCTGCCGGTTCTTTACATGCAGTTTCAGTATATTCCCCGTAAACCGCATGCATACGCTGGTACATGGAAATATAAAAACAGGCTCTTTCGGATTGCTCCAATCAATCCTTCCTGTATAGGATAATTTTTCATTGTCAGGTTTAATCTTCATTGTCTCACTCCTCTATTTTAATTCTGACTGCAGGGAACGATTTTCGCATGCAAACCGTAAAAAATTCCTTCTCAGTTCTGCGTGTTCCCCTGATTCCGGAAACGCCAGAAGCAATTTTTCATCCTTTTGCCCTGCATCCGCCTGTATCAGGCAGTCCGCTCCAAGCACTGCTGCCTTTGCCTGTTCCCCATCCATATATAATTCCATCCCTGCCGCGTCTTCTCTGTCCAGCACATAAAAATCTCCGCCCATTTCTCTGCAGTGCCAATAGAAGCTTTCCGGCATAATCACTGCATCAATCTCATGATTGCTCCACTGAAAGAAAAATTTTTCATAGGAACTTTCATTTACTCCCTGCATTTTCATCTGTCCATAAGAGAACTGATAACTGGAATCCATAACAACCCTTTCCGATGAAATGCCAGCATCCTCTGCAAAAGCGTCGCGAATGCGCAAATCCTCTGCTTCGTCCATCTTCTGGTTTACAATGATGCAGGTGAACAGCGGCTTTTTGTTCCCAAAAGCATAATGTGCCGCAAATAAAAGAATCAGGGCAGCCACAGAAACAAAAGCCAGCATATGATACCAGTAATACGTAAATAAATAAGAAAGCGCCTCTTTCCTTCCCATGCCGGAAGTTTTTTCTTTCACATCTTTAAAAATATTTCCCATAAAGAGTCTGTCACTCCCCTGATTCCTTTGTTATCCGGGCAGCTTTTTCCATGCTGCCCGGATATAACTGTCTTACGGCAAAAGTTCCAGATTTCGTTGGATCAGACTGCATCTCTGTCTGACACAGCCTGCCGAACGCAGCGGATCTTTCGGCGTTGCAAACAAATAATCCTCAAGTCTGTCAATTGTAGTTGCAGCCATATGCATTCTGGTGTCACAGGAAGCATAATAGATAAACACCTCGCCATTCTCCCTGACAGCTGCTCCGTTTGTAAATACAACATTGGACACGTCCCCGACTCTTTCCTGACCAAACGGCACTAAAAACACGCCGGAAGGTTCTGCGATAACTTTGGACGGCACCTTTAAATCCGTTCCAAACGCATACAGGACATAGCGCAGCCCTGCCGCGGTATTACGCACGCCATGCGCAATATGAATCCAGCATTTCTTTCCCTTGATCGGAGGCGCCCCAGCGCCGTTTTTTGCTTCCGTAAGCGTATGATAAATCCGCCTGCTTATAATCTTTTCTTCATCAATTACCGCATGTCGAATATCTTCGCACAGTCCAAAACCAATTCCCCCGCCGCTTCCGGTTTCAATAAATCCGTCCATCGGCCTTGTATAAAACGCATATTTTCCATCCACAAATTCCGGATGCAGGACAACATTCCTCTGCTGTGGAGAACGCAGTGTTTTCAGATTATCCATCCGCTCCCATGTCTTTAAATCTTTTGTCCGCACAATGCCTGCCGCTGCTACGGCCGCAGACAGGTCCGGATTGCCGTCATCCTTGCTCTCCGAGCAGAAAATGCCATAAATCCAGCCATCCTCATGCTGAGTCAGCCTCATATCATATACATTCGTTTCTTCCGGGCAGGTATCCGGCAGCTCAATCGGATAATCCCAAAAATGAAATCCATCTATTCCACTGCTGCTTTCTGCGACAGCAAAAAAAGATTTCCGGTCATTTCCTTCCACCCGCACAACAAGATAGTATTTTCCGTTCAGATAAATAGCTCCGGAATTCATGACCGCATTGACTCCCAGACGTTCCATGAAATACGGATTTGTATCCTCATTCAGATCATATCTCCAATGAACCGGTACAAATTCCCTTGTCAGCACCGGATATTCGTATCTGTCATAAATACCGTTGTAAAAGCTGCTTTTCTGATTTTTTCTTGCAATGAGACGGTCTGTTTTTGCCTGTTCCACATAATACTGTTTATGAAGCATATGAATCCCCCTTAAGCCTTTTGATTACCTCAAAGCACATTCTTCCATTATGATACGGACATTTCCACGGTTCCACAATCGGATCCGGGATTGGATTTTTATCCTGATCCAGTTTCGCAAACCACTCGGAACCCGGCCTTTTGTCAATCATGCAGTCCCTGATATAACTCCAAACATCCGCTGCCGCTTCCAGATATTTTTGTTCCTGCTGCTTTTGATACCCATTCAGGAAACCGACAACTGCTTCTGCCTGCACCCACCAGACACGCGTCGTATCCACAATCCCGTTTTCGGCTTCATTTACGAGGGAATGGCCGACGTAAGCCCTGCTGTATATATTTTCCGTGATGGTTTTTGTCAGCGGCGCTATCTTTTCCGTATAGGAAACATCACCCAAAACCTCCAGTCCACGGTCTAACAGCCATGCGGTTTCTATATCATGTCCGTAAGAATACAGGTCAATTAAAGAGTGCCAGTTGCTGTCAAAAAAAAACTCCTGCCGGCCAAGCTTTGGATTATAAATCTTATCCGCCATAAGATCCAGCATATACCGCAGTCTGTCTGCCACGCACGCTTCTCTTGATACACGGTAAAACTCCGTATAAGCTTCAAATACATGCAGCAGCGTATTCATCGTCCGTTCTGCCATGACCCCGTTCTCTGAGAGCTTGTCATTTTCTGCCGGCTGAAAACCCCGTTCAAACGCTTCCAAATATCCCTGGTCATCCGTGCATTTTTCTTCCATCAGCCGATACAGGCTGCGGGCCGTCTCCAGCGCCTGCACATCTTTCGAAGCGTCATAATACGAAGAAAGCGCATAGACCGCAAACGCCTGATTATACGTATGCTTTGTGGTGTCCTCCGGTTTTCCGTCATACGTTAAGGACCAATATACGCCGCCGTACTCTCTGTCCAGACAACAGTCTTTTAAAAAGCCGTACGCATGGGCAGCGTTTTCGAGCAGTTCTTTTTTTCCAAGCAGCAGATACGCATTGGAGAAAAACCAGAGAATTCTGCTGTTTAAGATACATCCTTTTACAGCCTTTTTATCCAGCTTCAGATCATATCCCAAATAACCGTAGAATCCTCCATTTTCTTCATCTTTCATGCTCTGCCAAAACGGTATGATTCCTGTTTCCAAATGTTTCATTACTTCTGTTTTAAGCAATGTCTGATACAATGTTTTCCTCCAAATTTTCAGCGTATTCCTATTTCTGTGTCTTCTTTTGCAAGAACACTGTGTTCCTTAATATAAGCAGTCACTTCATCCACTGTTGTAAATGCAAGCCCTACATAAGTATCAGCCGCTCCATAATAAATGGCAATCCTTCCGCTTTCCGCATCCTGAATCGTTGCGCACGGGAATGTCACATTCGGCACAAAACCGCGTTCTTCATACCATTCTTCCGGCGTCAGAAGGAATGTATCACAGCGGTATTTCACTACAGACGGCTCATCTATATCTAAAATGGCGCCGCCAATGCTGTACACATAGCCATTGCAGGTTGCAGTAACGCCATGATAAAATAAGAGCCATCCTTCCGTTGTCTCAATCGGCGCAGCTCCCCCGCCGATCTTCACATTCTGCCACCACTGCGTTCCTTTTCCCATTACATGCCGGTGTCTGCCCCAGTATACCATATCGGAGCTTTCCGAAAGAAATATATCTCCAAAAGGCGTATGTCCGCTGTCACTTGGCCGTGAAAGCATCAGAAACTTTCCGTTTACTTTTCTTGGGAACAGCACGGCATTGCGGTTAAACGGCAGAAACGGGTTTTCGATTCTTGTAAATGTCTGAAAATCCTGTGTCTTTGCCATGCCTATGGAAGCTCCGTAAAAATCCTGACACCAGATAATGTAATATGTATCTTCCACCTTTACCAGTCTTGGATCATATGCATACTGCGGCATGAAATCATTGCCGTCTTCGTCTTTAAAAGAAATTTTCCTGTTTTCAAACTCCCAGTGAATGCCGTCGCTGCTTCTTCCAAGATAAATATATGGAATCCCATTCGTCTGCTCTCCTCGGAATACGCCGATAAATGCTCCTTCATACGGCATGACCGCACTGTTAAATATTCTGGCTACCCCCTGCAGCGGATTGCGCCCGATAACCGGATTTTCTGAATACCTCCATAACGGCATCCATGCTTTTCCGTCCGCCTGCCGCTCCTGCCAAGGCATATTTGGAACTGCCGCTCCTATAATTTTTATATCACCCATCTGTCCACTCCTCTGCTCTTCCTATTTTTTTATTTCTTTCATTATTAACGTTTTAAAATCTTTCCTGCTGGCTTATCCTTTTACAGCTCCCGCAGCCAGCCCGCCGTAAATCTGTTTCTGACAAAGTATAAATACAATCAACGCTGGTATCATCGTAATGATTACGCCTGCGCAGATATAATTGTACTGATTTCCCAAAGGCCCCGTAAACTTAAACAAAGATGTCGCAACCGTAACCAGTCTGTTCTTATCCTGCAGATAAAGGTTTGCCGTATAGTATTCATTATACACTCCTACACCCTTCAAAATCATAACCGTCACAATCGCCGGTTTTAACAGTGGGAGCAGAATACGGAAAAAAACTCCGAAATACGTGCATCCATCCATAATCGCCGATTCGTCCAGCGAGTTTGGAATATTCTCAAAAAACTGGATAAAAATATAAATAGAAATAATATCCGTCCCGCACATCATGATAATATATCCCGGCAGAAAATTGATCCAACCCAGGCTGTACATAATCTGGTATACAGATACCTGCATCGCGATGCCTGGAAGCAGCGATGCAAACAGGAACATATTACGCACCAGTCCGTTGCCTTTAAATTTAAAACGGCTCAGCACATAGGCAAGCATGGAACCTGTCATAATGGAACCGGCCAGCACACAGACCAGTATGATTGCAGAATTGCGGAACGCGATACCCATGTTTGCCTGCGACCATGCCTGTATAAAATTCTCAAAATTAAGCCAGCTCTTAGGAAAAGTCATGACATTGGTTGATGCATATTCTTCCGGCGACTTAAAAGCGGTAATGACGCATGTCACAATCGGAAGCACTGATACAAATGCACCAAAAACCAGTGTAAAATATTTTAATACTGTCAAAATCATACTTTTTGTTTTGTATGGCGCCATTCCTACACACCCCCTTTTGATGTCATTGCCTTACGTTTTTGACGTCGTTTAATATCCCGCAGCGGTTCCATATCACCTACGCCAAAGTAATATTTCTCTACCCATTTTTGGATCATCGTGGCAATCATAATTAAAATCAGCAGCACAACCGCCATCGCGGATGCAAGCCCTACTTTCTGACTTTCATGAGCCAGCCTGTTCATAATGACAAAGTAGGTGCCAGTTCCAAAATCACCGCCGGTAATAACATAAGGCGGCTCGAATACGCTTAAGGAACCTGTGATAGACAGAATCATATTCAGCACGATAATTGTCTTAATATTAGGAAGGATCATATAAAGAAACTTCTGGAAGCTGTTTGCACCGTCAATATCCGCCGCTTCATAAAGTGATGCGTCCACCGACATAATTGCGCCTATAAACATAACCATTCCCTGTCCCATATACCGCCATATGGAAGTCGCCGCGACCGAGATATTGTTTATTCTCGTATCTTTCAGCCAGTAAGGAAGCTGTTCCAAATTAAATCCGCACCACTGAAGTACCGTATCCAGCACAAACCCTCTCGTATAAAAGAATTTAAAGATAAACCCTACCGCAATCCCGCATACCAGATACGGGAAAAACATAAGGCCCTTGAAAATCCCGCTGCCTTTCACCTTAAAGCTTAAAACAGACGCAAAATACAGCGCTAGGCCAAGCTGGATAAAAGACGCCACAATATAGTACAGGCTCAGCTTCAATGCCTGAAAGCAGTCTTTTCTTGTAAATACCTCTAAATAGTTTTTAAATCCTACAAATTCGCGGTCGCCGATGTATTACATATCATAAAAACTAAACCCGATCATTTTAAAAAACGGTATATAAGTAAAAACAATCAACAGAGCTACCGGTATGAACATAAAAGTAAAAATACACAGGTTCCGGTTTACTTTTCCCGATTGAATCCATGCCTTAAAACTCTTTTTTTCACTCATCAGCCTTTCTCCTTTCTTTCAGGCGGAGGCGGAGATTCTCTCCCCGCCTCTTCTGTTTTAATGTGTCACGCCATTTGACTCCTGCGCCGCCGTCCATTTTTCATTCCATTCGGCAACCATATCTTCCATCGTTTTCGTTCCGGAAACCGCTTCTTCTACAATTTCTTTTGGAACTGCCCCTGATACATTCAGTCCCAGTTCAGAATCATTATTAATATCATTAAAAAGATTTTCTTCACCAGGTTCCGATGGATTATTAATAACAAGCTCCACGCCTTCCAATGTCTTTAAGGCATCCGGATATTCATCGCCGCGCACGATGGAAAGCCCTCCCTCGCTCTGCGCAAAACCGGATTTTTCTACCAGCCATTTGATATAACACATCGCTGCAATCTGATTATCCCTGGAGCTGTTGCAGTTAATGCCGTAGCAGTAGTCCGGACCTGCCGCAATATACTGCTTTCCGCCATCATCTGAATATCCGGCCCGCAGAATGCAAACTGCCTGAATAACGCCGAACCAGATATATCCAGTATATTGGCACAGTCATACACAAGCACCGATATATCCTCTGGAACTTTATATCCTTTTTGTTCCAGCTTTTCATATAAGCAGTATGCGGTGCGAAAGCCAGCACATACGAACGCTGTAGGCATTTTTTCTGGAAAAGCAGCGCTAAAATTACCGTCTTCTCCATCTGCTGCCTGGATTTCCATCATCCATTCTCTTTTCACTGCCTTGCCGTATTCTTCCATGCATCTGCGAAAACCAAAGCAGCTTTCCTGTATAAAATCTATCCCAAAACCATATGCTAATGCTATATCTTCATGCCCGCGCTCCAGCAAATATTTTGCGGCACGGTATATTCCCAAATAATGATTTGGCGTTACTGCATCACACGGCAAGTCTGAATTTCTAAAATCAAGCAGCACCGCTGGCTTTTTTACGATCCGGAATAACTGGTTTGCTTCATTGCCGCTTACCTTTCCAATGAGCAGCAGCCCGTCCACGGCACTGCCCCATTCCGGCATCATCTTTGCACGCAGTTCGCTTTTCTCATTCAGGATTTTCAGCATAACCGAAATCCCCCGCTTTGATAAAGCAAAAACAGCCTGCTGGTAAAGCGCCCGTTCATAAGAAGCCTCTCTGTCAGATTCATCTCCGGACAAAACAACCCCAAAACGGATCTCTTTCTTCCTGTCGCGGTATTTTGATGCCTGATATCCTAATTTTTCTGCTGTTTGTATAACTGCGTCCCGCAGTGAGCTGCTTACCCCTTTTTTTCCGGAAAGGGCATTGGAAACCGTCACAATACTAACATTCAAATGTTCTGCAATATCTTTCAATTTCACATCTGACATTCTTTTTGCCCCTTCGTAAAATATCTGTCTGTTTCCTTCTATACTGTCTGTTATGTATGGCATGCGACCATCCGGATGCTATGTCCGCCGCTTTCCCCGCCTAATCGTTTCATCAGCAGCTCAACGCTATTGCGCGCCAGTATCCTTTCCATACTGCGGCTGTAAGTCTGCCTTTCCATTAATAGTCTTGCATCTGTTTCTTTATTTTCTGTTCTGCATTCCCTGATGCCATTGATCTGCAGCGCATTGCAATATCCCATATAACAATCCAGCATTTTACCAGACTCATAAGGAGTTTTTGTAAAAGTGATCTCCCTGTGCCCTGCATCCATAAGCCGCTGTATCATACGCTGCGTTTCATGAAAATAATCCGGCACTACATAATCCATAAGATTATCTGGTCCATAGAAATCAATTCCTACCGCCGGCACATTCCGCCCGCTTTGCACATTATGAATAAAATCCATGCCAGCCTCTCCCAAAAATATGATTCCGTCAATTTCCACGCCCGTAAAACCACAGCCCTTTGTTTTCGCATATTCCAATACTGTCAGGCCATCATGTTCCGATATGCACCGGACAATTTCTTTATAGATGTTCATATAAAAAGATGAAATTCCTTCTTTACATCTATCTGCAATTACAATCCCAATACAATAAACACAGTCCTCTTTTTCAGGATTTTGTTTCAGACGCTGCGGAACATACCCCATCTCCTCTGCTTTATCCTTTACTTTCTGCCGCAGCTCCTCTCCCACCCCTTTTTTTCCATTCAAGGCATTCGATACGCTGACTATGCTGATATTTAATTCCCTTGCAATATCCTGCATCCTGATTTCTTTTCTGTGATCCATACTCCAAACCTCAGTCATCAAATTTTAATTTTTATTAACTTGCTTGAAGTTATTTTAATTATATATAAGTTAATTTATAAAGTCAATGAATTGTTTCATCTTATATTTATTTTTGATATTATCAACAAATTCAATATGTAATTTTTGTCTATATTGTATATTTTATGTTTATTTTTTTTGCATTTTTTAATTTATTTCCTGTTAATAAACATTTTTTTATTATCGTGAACTTCAAAATCACTCGTTTTCTTATCGTTTCAACATTTTCTTTAATCTTTTTGCAAACAATTTCTTGTTTATTGTTAATAAACAAACTTAAAATCAATGGGAAACTTTACATAAATCACACAGCATATAAACTAAGGAACTGTCATGAAATAACTTTACATAACAGTTTCTGATTAACAAAGATTAAAAGTCTGCTTCACGAAACAAAAATATGCCAGGGATAATATTTATCCCTGGCATGATATTCCTGCTGTGAAACAGCAATTTCATATATGTTTTTATTTTAATTCTGTCCGGTCTTTTACCGTCTGTTTCTCAACGATCTTTCCAGTTACAATCTGAATGCCTTCTACATATTTCTGACGCCGTATCTTCTTTATCATAGATTTCACACATGTCTGCGCCATCAGTTCCATATTGACGCTGTATGAGGTAATCCTGTCTGCATCCCTGCCCCAGTCGGGCGGCAGAAAATCATCAAAGCCTACTACCGACACATCCTCTGGCACAGCATACCCCATCTTTTCCAAATCCTGAATGACAATATGTGCCGCGTGATCACAATTGCATACATAAGCGTCCATCGCTCTATTTTCATATAAAATCTGCCTGCCAATATTCCCATGCTGGCTGCGGTCTGGTATTTCCCAACTGCTTTCAAATTCTATATGATGGACTCTCAACGCTTTTCTGTATCCCCAAAACCGGTCTGCTATACTGTCCGTAGCATCAATGTTTCCTACAAATCCTATCTTCCTGTGCCCGCGCCTGATCAGATAATCTGTCAGCATAAAGGTTCCATAATACCCATCCGAAACTACTGTATCAACAGTAACAGACGGCCTGTACGTATCAAGGAAAAACACCGGCAGCTCTGACTGGCTCACTATCTTGCGAATATACCCCTCATCCATCTGCCCCATAAAAATCAATCCGTCTACTTTCCAGTCGCGCAGCACCTTTGGAATAATTCCATCCATCTCATCTTCTTTTGTAAGAAGCTCTAAAATACCATAATATTGATTGTCATACAATGCCTTAACTACTTTCTCATATAACTGTCCATAAAATGAAATGGAATGCCCATAATAATTCTCAGGAATGATCACTCCGATATTTCCCGTTTCCGTAACAGTTGATTTGCCCGATACGCTGGATATATATCCCATACGTTCCGCTGCCTGCTTAATCCTGACCCTAAGTTCATCACTGACTCCCGGTTTTCCTGTCAGCGCCTTGGAAACTGCAACCGTACTCACCCCTACTTTCGCAGCTATATCCGCCAAAGTTACATCCTTAGCCATATGTTCCCCCATCGCTAAAATCAAAGTTTATTTTTTTAATCTATTTTAATTAAATTTAATATACTCCAATTTTCTGTTCTTGTCAAGCAGACTGTAAAACAGGCAAAATCTGGAACACTCAAAAACTGTTACCTCAAATGGACTTATCATTTTGCATTAAGCGCACTGGCACTTTTGGGTAATGATAACCTCACCCTTCGCCTCTTCAATATCCATAATGATCTCGCCCACCTCAGGCACATAGATATGCCCGGACATCGGATTTTTAATGCTGACAATCGAAGCGGTGAGCGTAGCTTCCACCTCAGAACGTTCAAAAGAAAGATCCGTATCAACCATTTCACAGTTCACCATCTTTAGATTCCTGCAATAGCAAAGAGGCTGTGTCCCGATGATTTTGCAGTTTTCAAAAGTCATGTTTTCGCTGTACCACGCAAGATATTCGCCTTTCACTACACTGTCTTTCACTACAATATCCTTTGCGTGCCAGAACGCATCTTTCGTATCAAATACACAGTTTTCAAATACAGAATCAGTGATATACTGAAACGAGTATTTCCCTTTCATACGGACATCATGGAACGTCAGATGATCGGAACGCATCATAAAGTATTCGCTTTCGACGGTGCAGTCCTCCATTTCCATTCCCTGTATTGACCAGCCAAATTCGGGGGAAATAATGTCACAGCCGTGCATTTTGATTTTCCGGCATTCACGCAGAGCTTTAATGCCGTGGAGTTTGGTATCAGCGATTTCTGCATTTTTGGAATACCAAAGGGCAGCCCTGCAAAGTTCGGTCATTTCGGAGTTCTTAATGCTCAGTCCCGTATCGTGCCAGAACGGATAACGAAGATTGAAAAAACAGTGATCCACAGCAACATTCCTGCTCTCCTTAAAAGCGCTTTCACCATCGGCAGGGCCGTCAAGAGTACAGTCCTTTACGAAAACATCCTGTGCCGCGTAAAGGGCTCTTTCTTCATCAAAAGTTTTATTTGTAATGGTCGTCATAAATATTACTCCTTTCAGTGTTTCTATGATTTGTCTGCTTTTTTCATTTGGTAGACAAGGTAATCCAGGCAGTCGATACATTTTTGTTTCCTGTGCAGGGAATCAAGCAGGTCTTTTCTGTGTGCAGCAAGCCGTTTCAAGCCGCTCGCTTCTTTTCCATTTTGCAGATCCCCCATAAATTTTTCGATGGTTTCAGAATCACAGCCTGCATCTTTCAGATTTTGGACCATAGAGTCCAAAGATTCATTTGCACTCATTGTTTTCCTCTTTTCTATATTGAGTTACTATGTTATTATAAGCCCTTTTTTTCAATATAGCAAATACTTATCTTACATATATTTGTATGCTTGACAAGCATATTACGCTTATGATATTGTATTTATGTACAAGCCCATATCAGGAGGAACTTTCATGGAATTTCGTGTGCTTCAATATTTTTTAACTGTTGCAAGAGAGGAAAGCGTGTCCGGGGCAGCAGAGTTTTTGCATCTTTCACAACCGACCCTTTCCCGGCAGCTCAAAAATTTAGAAGAAGAATTAGGCAAACAGCTTTTTATCCGCGGCAGCAGAAAAATCACGCTCACCGAAGAGGGCATGCTCTTACGCAAGCGCGCGGAAGAAATCGTTGACTTAATGCAAAAAGCAAAGGAGGAAGTTAGTTTCTCGGACGAACCTATATCGGGAAACATTTATATAGGTGCAGGGGAATCCGCCGGAAACCGCATTCTTGCAAAAGCCGCTTATGAGCTGAAACAGGATTATCCTGATGTTCGTTTCCATATTTCCAGTGGAAATTCCGTCTTCGTTATGGAGCAGTTAGATAAAGGCCTCATTGATTTCGGTGTGATATACGGTGAAGTGAACCATTCAAAATATGATTCCATAAAGGCGCCTTTCACAGACACTTTCGGCGTATTTATGCGTAAGGATTCTGACCTTGCCGAAAAGGAATTTATAACACCGGAAGATCTTATAGACAAACCGTTGATCGTATCCTCACAAGAAGAGCGGAATCATTGGCCGACCCTGGGACTTATTATTTCAGATATCTCAAGATTAAAAATAGCCGCGACCTATACCTTGCTTTTTAATGGTTCTTTATTGGTAGAAGAGGGGCTTGGCTATGCCATTTGCTTTGATGGATTAATAAATTTAACCGAGGACAGCAATCTGTGTTTCCGTCCGATTCAGCCAGCGTTAGAAGTAACCCCGCATATTATCTGGAAACGGTATCAGGTGCATACAAAAGCCGCGCAAAAATTCCTGGAGAAATTGCAGGCGCAGAAATAAGAGCAGGCAGAGGAAAACCTCAAATCGCTTTTGACTTGGTTTCCCCTGCCCTTTTATATCTTATTTATATTCGTTTCAAATAATCCCTTAGTTTTTCTATGCACGAGTCTGGCACTGCAGGAGGGAAAAGCCAGACGGCAACATACTCATCAGGTGCCGATCCATTTAATTTTATTTCGTAACATTCATACTGTCTCATAGCTTACCTCCGCTATCTATTCATCATACTGTAAATTTTTCTACCAAATCCTTCAAGTTTTTTGCATGCTGCTTAAGTTCTTCTCCGGACGCGGAGTTTTCCGTAGCCGCTGCGGAATTGTCTTTTACAACTTCCCCAATCTGCTCCACTGCCGTCAAAAGCTGCGGCATTTCCTGGACGTACTCATTGGAAAACGATGACACGAAGGAAATATAGGATATAATCTCCTTTAAGCCGCCCATCATCTCATGCAGCACCATGTTTGTCTCGGACGCGATCCGGTTCCCGTTTGCGACTGCCTGATTGGAAGTCTCGATTAAATGCTTCGTATTCTGCGCCGCCTGGATACACTGCCCGGCAAGGGAGCCGATTTCGGATGCCACGACCGCAAATCCCTTCCCTGCTTCACCTGCCCTCGCGGCCTCAATCGAAGCGTTCAAAGAAAGCAGGTTCGTCTGCTGCGCGATGTCTTCAATGGATGTGATTACATTTTGTATGTTCCTGGAAGTGTCGCTGATCTCGCTGACCGCTTCCATGAGCTGCTGCATCTTTTCCTGGCTCCTGTCTATTTCGCCTGTGACAGATGAGACATTTTCCTGGATTTCCTCGGTCTTTTGGCAGTTATGTTCCATTTGTTCCAAAAAGCCTTTCAAGGCACCCGTCAGCTTCTCCACTTCTTCTTGCTGCTTTTCTGTACCGACTTCCAAAAACGTCCCCGCCTTGAATATTTCTTCCGAAAAAATGGCTACATTGTCCGCAGATTCCCGGATGACCGACATCGTGCTGCTAAGCTGTGAAACGATTTCATGCATGGTAAGGTCGATCTCTTTGAAATCCCCCATGTAGTCAACCTGGGAGGCGTACCTTAAATCGCCCTTCCCGATATTTTTCAGTACGCGGGTGATGTCATCAATATATGCGCACAGCTGCCGCGCCATATTAAAAAACGCCTCCGCGAGTTCTTTTACTTCGCCTTCGCCTTGTATGGGGATTTCCGTGCTGACCTCGCCCCTGGCAATGCATCCGGCTGATTCCGCGAGCTGCTCCAACGGCCCGCTCAGCTCCTCCCCAATCCGCCTTGCGGTCCGCTTCGCCCCTCGGATACCGATTAAGACAGCAGCCGCAAATAAGGCTGAAAGCACAATCACGCCAATAGACAAGGATCTTGATACCGCGTTCCCCTTTCTGATTTTTTTGGCCATGAAATCCCCGGCCAGCCCGATGCACTCATTCAGCAAAGGCTCCGCCTGCTGCTGGAACAGCTCCAAGGCTGCTTCATTCTGGTTCGCAAGGCCAAGCGCTATCACCTCGTAGCGTGAAACGCGGTAGTTTTCCACGGCTTGCCCAAGGCGTTCGAAATCTTCTTTGTCGCCACGGGCCAGCCCGTTTCCGATTTTATCCATATACTCGTTTGCCTGCCGGTTTGTCTCTACCAGCTCTTCCATCTTCTGGTCCAGTTTTTTGGTATCGGACAATAGGAAAATATCCCTGATCTGCGTGCCATCCCGGTACAGCAGGGAGAGCATCGTCCCGATATCCCCCTGCGCATAACCGTATTGATCCAACGCCCTTTTGTACAGCCAGCCGGAAACCAGCAACGCCACGACGGCCACTGTGCCCACCACGGCTGCTACCCTTGTCATAAGGCTGTTCATCTGGTAAAGTTTTTTGCGAATTTTCATTTCTTTCTCCTACTCGTTCATTATTTTTTGCCCATCACGCCCAATGACATAGACATCCGTGTATAAAATCTTTTCTTCTGCTTCATCAAATTCCACCGTTGTTTGTTCCAGAAAGCTTTTAGCCAGCTCGACCGCCTGGTACCCCATCTGGAATGGCTGCTGCGCTACGGTCGCTTTCATTCCGCCCGCCTTGATGCTGTTAATCGCCTCAGTATCCCCATTATAACCAACCGTTACAATGTCCGTGCGGCCGCATTCTTCCAGCGCCCTTTGCGCACCCAGTGCCATGGCGTCGTTTTCCGCAAAAATATTGGAAATACCGGAATCCCGCTGCAGGATCTCCTTTACCATGACATAAGCTGTTTCTTCCTTGGAGTTCGCGTAGACCTGCGCGCTTATCCGGTAGCCGTGCTTTTGCATCCCGGCCGCGTAGCCTTCCCCGCGTTGGTTGGCATAAATGGCGGATTTCTCGCACTTGACGATCAACGTGCCGTCCGATGCCGCACCCTCCGCATCCTCCAAAAGCTTTGCCGTGTAATCTGCTGCGTCTTCCCCGCCGCCATAGCCGTCTGAAAGGATCATGGCATCTTTATCCGAACCGCCATCCCCGATGTCAATGACGACTACGGGGATTTCCTTTTTATGCGCAAGCTCCACGATCTCCACCAAATTTTCCGGCCGGCAGGGCGATACCAAAAGGGCGTCCACCCCTTGTTCAACCAGCTCCTTGCAGTCCGCCTCCATCACATCTCCGTCTCCTGCGGAATCCCGAACCTCCAGGCCAATGCCCAGCTCCGTGCAGCGCAGGCTGACCGCGTCCGACATCCGCTTGAAATAACTCGCGCTGTTATCGTACACGCTAAACCCAAAAACCAGGTTTTCCTCCTGCCCCTCCTGCCTCCCGCAGCCAATGCACCCGACGGCCAGCAGGCATACAGACGCAAGACATACGAGCATGATCCCCATCCTTTTCATAACCACACCATCCTTCTTTGTTTTTTACTACTGTACTCTTGGCATGTTGCTTTTAATTTTTATTTTATCAAAGAACGTCTAAAAATGACATGTATTATTTTCTTTTTTCGGGTAATTTTTTATTCATACAGTCGATTATCTATTTAAGCAATACACAAATTTCAACAACCAACAAAAAAATCAGCAAAAATACAATCATAGGTAATGTACCAACTACTCCTGCCAATAAGAGCATAACCGCAGGGACAATATATTTTCGAGGATGGTGCCATAAATCGCTCTCGATTTTCCACCCACGAACAGGGTAAAACCACTCCAAAAGAACAGAAAAAACCGCACTTTGCATAGCAAAGAAAACAGCGGCAGCAATCATCTGAACCGTAATGCCGCCTATCTGAATCTGCCAGCTGCAAAGGAAAAACACATCCGCGGTTATATTACATAAGAAAATGAATAAACAATAAGGGATACAAAATATTTTCTTTTGCCCAGGCAGAAAACGCACCGCCTGTTCTAAATCACGGTCGCAGGATAACAAAATGCAGACAGGCGTATTTAAGGAAAGGACAACAAACCCAAGCGGAATTACAAACAGGCTGTCCATCTGCCGGAAAAATAAAGGTAATGCACAAGCTGCACACCACATAATCACAGTATTCATGAAATAGTTCTTGTGGCTTATCAAATACCGAAAGAAATAAATCCATACTGAATGATATTTTCGCCCCTTTATCATTGAGCTGCCTTTCTTTTGCTGAAAATAAAAGACGTATGCATCGGCACTTTGCAAAATCATAAATGCTAAGATGATGTTAGCTAATATCATGGGTATAAACCACGGTTTCTTCCACCCCAAAAAAATAGCCATTCCTATCACAGCAAGCCAAAAAATTCCTGCATACCAATATCTTCTCCAAGCGAAAACGGCGGCAGTCATAAGGATGGCATTTACTGCGCAAAGGATACTGCCTAAAACTTCTGTCCAGTTCCACACAGACACAGCCAATAAAACTGCCAGCAGAACCATTGTTTTCGTCAGGAAAGTATATATGCCCATAGCACCTGCATATGAAAAAACAAATTTCCGCCCTTCAACGGGGAGCATCATCATATTCTGCATATTAGCTGCGTTATCTTCCGAAGAAAGAGCCTGCCACATCACGCCTGCGGTAAAGGTACTTACCATTAGATATAAAATAAACGGTGAAATCCGAACCCGAACACCGGCAATATATAATCCTGAAAACATTATCAGACAGATGAAAATTGCCCGTGTCAGCCTCTCATATTTTGCACCAAATAATTTCTTTGAAAAAGCCTTAAATATCATTTTCATAGCATAGAGCCTCCCGAATGCCTGCGGCGTCAATCTGTCCACTTTCAAATTTCCGACGAATCTGCCCGTCCTCCAAAACAAACACACGGTCAGAAGTCAGCGTAATGCTTTCCAGAATGTGAGAGGAAAACAAGACTGTACCATATTCCTTGTATCCACTGATCTGCCTGTACAGGTACTCCGTACTTTCAAAATCCAGCCCGTTCACCGGCTCATCGAGTAAGAGCAGTTCTGGTTTCAGCGCAAAAGCAGTAATCAAAAAAACTTTTTTCCGATTGCCGGTTGAAAGGTCTTTCAGTAAAATATCTGCATAATCGTCAAAATGAAATCCCTGTATCAGCTCTGAAACATCCGGTAATTTTTTCTGATATGCACAGAATACATAGGAAAGATATTCTCGAAAGGTAAAATACTGAAAAGAATTATCCTCGGCAAACACCGTATAGCGGCAAAGTTTAAAATCCCGTTCCCTAAATTTCATAGGGTGTCCGTAAAATCGGATACTATCGGAATGAAAGGTCGGGAGCAGACCGGACAGCACCTTCAAAAATGTTGTCTTCCCGGCACCGTTTAGCCCAATCAAGCCCACAACCTCATGTTCAGCCAGTTCTAAAGAAAGATCCCGGAGCACCGTTTTTTCACTGCTGTACCATGCACTTAAATTTTTTATCGTCAACAAAGACGTACTCATTTTATCGGCCTCCCTGATTATCTTTTTCCTGTTTCCATATGGTATAAGCCGAATGCAAAAATACTCCACCCAAAATGACATAGAGAACTGCCATTTCAATGCTGCCTGAGATACCGCTTACAACAGCAGCCACTAACCAAATAACCCCTAACAATCCACGAATATATACATGACGCATAATTTTTACCTCCTCGAATAAGTTCTTATTTATTTGTTTGTATCTGTATTATATCTGAAAAAGTGTGATTATGCGGCAGTGTCCGTAAACGGCAGGTTTTTGACCACGAAAAAACTGCAGGGCGTTCCTGCCCTGCAGTTTTCCATCATCATTTATCGAACGGATATAGCCTGATAAGACAAAGATGCAACAGCCCTGAATGTATGGCCGTCATAAGATGTCTGAACCATTCCATCATATTTTTCAGCAGCAGTTTGAGCGCTTTTTAACCCCCAGCCATGCAGCCCGTTCCCGTCCTTTGAAGTTTTCAACGCTCCGTCTTGTTTTACAGGAGGTGTACTAAAACTATTCTCTACCTTTATAATGAGCATCTGATTAATACGGCGGATGGTAAGCCGGATCCATCTCTGCTCAGGAACCGGTATCTGCTTTGCGGCTTCCAGCGCATTATCCAATAGATTTCCCAATATTGCGCACAAATCTGCGCTTCTAAGATTTGTACGGCGGGGAAATTCTACCTGTACCTGATACTTTATCCCATTTTTCTCTGCGATTACAGCCTTACTGTTTATGAGATAGTCTACGGTTTCATCTCCGGTCCATATGATATCCGTCATCTCTTTCACAGGCATTTGCAATTCGTCCAAATATTGCATAGCCTCATCTGTCTTACGATGTGAAAGCAGCTGACGCAGCACACCCATATGATTATGAAAATCATGGAACAGTTTTGCATTGAGTGCATAAGCGTTGTTCAGGGTGGTATAGTCACGCTCCAATAACTCCGCCTGCTCCGATTTTAATTCCGCCAGTTCCTTCTCTACCTCATACTGCCTGTTCATATTAAATACAAGAACAGACATCATCAAGACAACCGCCAAAATGGTCCACATATCTAACGTATCATCAGCAATCGCAAGGACAGTTTGCTCAGACAAGGTTATAACTGCCGCAAAATCTGTAAGGACAATTACAGAAGCAAAGCGGAACGCTTCTTTGCCAGTCATATTCGGGCGCCGCAAAATATACCAGATCAAAGCAATCAGCAATAAAAGAAAAACCCAGACCGCAATTTGTCCATATCCTGTTCTATCGTCAAGGAAAGCAGAAGAACGGAAAATTACACCAAGCCAAGCCGCTAAAAGGAATTGCCAAAACGAAACCGCAATCTCATAAAAAATTGCTACAAACAGACCCATTCGTGTATCTGCTGCCTGAAAACAGCAGGCACAAACCGCAATCAAAACGATTTCTAAAATCATCCGATAAAAATCCGGCAATGCTGTCACAGAAAGAATAACAGAAATTACCATAGCACCCGCCAAAATCGCTGCTATACATTTCTTTTCAAGCCTTTTGACAGAAAGCAGCCGAAAAATCAGGAACAGACAAACCATAGAGCGTATGCCGCCAGCTATAAAGTCCGAGAAGCCAAGAAGCCAGCCTGTCATATGTGTGTCCCCCAATAATTATTAATCTGTGCCTTAACCTCTTGCAAATGTGTGCGGCTGATCGGGAGTGACACACTATTTTTCAAAACAGCCATACCGTTTTTAATCTGCATAATATGTATCATATTCACAATACAGCCTCGGTCAATATAGATAAATTCTTCCGCATTTAATTCTTCATAAACCTGCTGCAGACTTTTCCGTACCTTAGATACTCCACCAACAGTAGAAATGCTCGCATTCTTCCCATCTCTTTCAATGTAATAAATCTCCTTATAAGGGATTTTTTCAAAGCGGCTGTTCGTTTGAATTGTATAGGACTTCCCATCTTCCAGTTCAATCAGCTTAATAGCGTCTTGTATCGCGCAGAACAGCCGCTTATCTATATCGTCTTTTGGCACATATCGAAAAATGGATAGTTCAAAGGCGTCTATCGCATACTCAATGTGCGAAGTAATAAAAATAATCTTTACATTCGGCAGAAAGGGTTTAATTTTTTCCGCAATATCCATTCCAGTATTACCCGGCATTTCTATGTCCAGCAAAATCAGGTCAAAGAAAAAACCATCTTCTGTAATATCATAAAGCAGATTCCCACTGGTCGTATAACCGACTATTTCACCTGCACTGCTGCTTTGCATGAGACAGGTTTCCGCAATCTTTTTATGTGCTGCGACCGCACTATTGTCATCATCGCAAATTGCTATGCGTAACATTCTATCACCTCTTGTCCACATCATAGGCCGTTTCCATTTTGGTCCTGCCGGAGCTTCTCTTTGCGATAAAGTCCTTATCCTTTGTCATAATATTACCACAAATCGTATTGTTTCATAGTTTCTGCATCACGATATTCATGCTTCTCATAATATCCAATCAGTTTGCCTTCGTCTCTAAGCGCCACCATATAGACATCTTTGTTCTGCTTCTCATTATGAAAAGTATAAACGATATTATGGCTTTCGTCCGCCGCAAACCATTCCAGTACCTGCTGTATTTTATCTCTGGATTCCAAATTGTGACAATCTAACAGGCTACTTCCAATCAGCTTATCGCCGCCATGCTTCGCATAGCTGGCCACTGCTGCCGGATTCATATAGATAATTTCATGCTCAAGATTACAGATCACAACCGATGCCCTGTCCTGGTCAACAATACTCTTATAATAGCTGACATACGATTTAAACCTGATTACTTTTTCATAATCCAGACGCTTTTGCAGGTGTGGTTTCTTTCTGCGATAATAATCGTATATCTCACCATCCGGTATCCAGATCTCTGCTGCATTTATCTTATCAATGACTGTCCTGATAATCTGTTCATCTGCCAATGCATCAGGTACTTTTTCATACTCCGTAACATACTTTTTGTATTCCTCATACACCCAGCTTGTAATCTTGTCTTTCTGTTTCATTTTAAGATTGCTGAATTTCTTATTCATCTGCAAAAGCTGGCCATCTATCCTTTTATGTACCTTTGTTTTCTTACTTTTTGCCATATTTTCACTATCCTTTAACCTTACCATTCTGAATTAATTCCATCACTTCATGTACATTATATTGATATTTGGACAGGAAAGCAACACAAACATGTCACTTCCGTAAAGAAATTCGGTTATAAAAAGGCGACCTTGCTGTCATGAGCATCATTTCATTTTCCTCTTCGTATTCAGATTCTTTTCCTTTTCGAAAAAAGCCGTCTTCAACAACTCATATTCTTCATCGGTACATGCCTTGCGACACGCTGGCTCAAATGATCTTGTAACCTCAAAACACTCTTTCATATTGTCACAAGGATAATCTGAACAATCCCCACATGTACTAATATCTCTTTCCTGACAGCATTTAATCACATGATACCGGCACCAGTTTTCCGGCTTACACCCTGTGCAGGAAATCTCTTCATTTGTAACGATATGGTCACGATATCCAATCTTCATCCATAACTCTGCGGCGTGCCGCAGTTCTTCAGCAGTTTTCTCATATGGATGAGCTATATACCTCGGACAAGCTGCGCAATCATTCCCACAAGCAGCTATTATCTTACCAGCCACTTCAAACGAAAGAACCGTTTCCTCTTCGTTCAGATAATGGACTTCCGGCTTATACGGTTCAGCCACAGCATTCCATAATTTCTTCGCACCATCGTTTTTCTCGTTATATTTTATCTCCCACTTTCCCGGATGCTTTAACAGAATCATTTTCGCCACATCAAGAGCAAAATGCTGCCTTCAGTCGCTCATTGAATATCTTTGTTGCCTCATCTTTGCAGAAAATACATTTCTATGTCTTATCATTATGAGTTTTCTATAATTATTAAGTCAAGCAACGGCATTATTTCCGTAAAGAACCAAGCATTCAGTAATACCTCAACAATTGTTCGAACGATATCATTATACCTATCTGCTTTAATAATTCTCTTCTTTGAATATATAACTCATATAATACTTCTTTGTATGAGGCACCATAGTGCAGCAAATTATGACAATTGCTACAAAGCGATACAATATTTTGTTCACGGTCTAAATCAATTCCTGGGAAATCACGATGAGCGGATAATGGAATCAAATGATGCGGTTCTGTATGTTTGCTTTCAATAATAATACGTAATGCTTCCTTCTCTTGTCCCAATTCAAATATATGTCGCGCTCTCGAGATCGAAAGTTTTGACTTTCTGACTTCGATCCAGGATTTTCCAAAAGGATCTTTTTCGCCAATTCATGTTGAAAGCAACACGATACTTTCAACATGTTCACCGTTGGCCAAACTTAAATCGTATATTTTTTCATTTCTTATCTGTTTTTTGTTCCAACATTCTTATAGAATTTAAATAATCCTCTTCTACGTCACTAATAGTTCTGGCTTTATATTTCTTATACTCATCCGTTGCCTTATTAACAGCCTGCATATGAGAAATATTTCCATTTCCCTGCAATAACTGCTCTCCAGTCATTGTAAGAATACGGTCCAAATGTTCCGCCCAATCTTTCATGGTCATTGCCTGTTCACGCTCTGCCTGACGCTCCGCAAAATCCAAATACCCAGATACAAGTTGCCCCATTGCCCGAAGTTCTTTTTCATCCAGATAATTTTTCGCAACAACAGCTTCTTTCAATGTCGGCTGATTTCCGGCAAATGTTGTAAGTCCCATAAAATCTTTTTCAGCATCTGCTCTTGTGTAAATAACCTCTGCCGCTGTCTGACCGTGAATGGCATAATGAATTTTATTTTGCACCTTTTTGAAAAAAAGAATAGATATTTCCGCTTTGGGATCATAATCAATACTAGTGGCATAAATCTCCAGAACTTGTCTGTAAAATACCTTTTCAGAAGCACGGATATCTCTGATTCTTTCGAGCAATTCCTTGAAATATCCTCCACCACCTAAATTCTTTAGGCGCTCATCATCCAATGCAAATCCTTTTCTCATATATTCTTTTAAAAGATTTGTTGCCCAGATTCTGAACTGTGTACCACGCTTGGATTTAACGCGATATCCCACAGAAATAATAACATCCAGATTATAATAATCAACCTGATAAGTTTTCCCGTCTGCCGCAGTTGTTGCAAAATTTGCAACAACTGATTCTCTCACCAGTTCTCCTTCGGAAAAAATATTTTTTATATGTCTTGAAATCGTTGATTTATCTCTTTGGAATAATTCTGCCATCCGGTCAATGGATAACCATACCGTATCTTCGTCAAAAGTCGTTTCGATTTTTGTCAGACCATCTTCTGTCGTATAAATAATAATATTTGATTTCTGATTCACATTTTCTCGGTTCTTCACTCGTACACCTCAATTCTACTAAAAAGTGCAACGTCCGTTGCACTTTTGCTATTCATTCACTATGCGACCTATTTTTCACCAAATCATACGAAAATGCTTCAACGCTTCTCTTATAGCCTATTCTTTCTCTAGTGGACATTTCGGCTGTCTGGGGTTGTCCGATTTTGGCAAGTTATAATTTTCTCTCTCAATAATACCATACTTCTGCTTCACTTGTGCAATATATAAACTGCTAACTTATAATCCCATATGTTCCAGTACATAATCCTTGATTTCCTCATAGGTGGCTTTACTCTCCGTAGCCGTCAAATCAAGTTCTTCTCATATAATCTACTTCCTTTAACGCAAAAAATATGAGCAATATCCACTTTCTCACATTTGGTATACATATAAATATTTATGCACCAACTCACTATACAGTTATGCTTCAATAATTTTCAATCACATCTTTTATAATTTCCAGCATTACCTCTTTCACAAAATTCTCATTAAAAAAAAATCAACGAAACCGTGCTTGTATATTTAGGTAATGTTTTCTTTTCATACCATAAAAGTTCAAAACCTAATAATTCTTCACATAGTGCTTGTACATTTAAATATGTTGCGTCTATACTATACCGCATTTTATCTGGGTGCTTACATTTTTGTTTTATTTTGCATGCACATGGTCTACAATATCTACAGCTTCCACTTAGTAATGCGTATCCTTTTGACTCCATTTCGATTTTTCGCGCTACTTTTTCTATAAGATTTTTTAAAGTTACATTCGCCGCTTTCATTGCAGTATATTTATTTTTAATCTCTACATAGCTATTCATATTTACAGAAAAACTTATCAGAACTGCTTCGTTATATCCGTCCATTAATTCATAATAAGGTTTTGAAAATGGCGGACAACTCCATTTTTTTCCATAATTAGGACAGCCTTCTTCACAAGCTCTTTTAATAGATTCTTTTTCATAATATTTATTTAAAATAGAGACATCCTTTATTAGAATGCCTCTACAAACAATATCAATAGTTCTATTTTTCAGAGCTTTTTTATACTGGATAAAAATTTTTTGATCCATATCTTTTATAAACCTACAACTTTCCTCATCATTCTCTGAACAGGACATTTTTCTTGGCAATTACCATCACACATTTGCTCTTCAACATATATTCTTTCTCTTTTTAAATAGACAGAATTATAATATATATCAACGAAATCTCTTTCATATATTGAATCAGGACATATAACATCACCATCATCATATAGTTGAACATATTTAAATGCTTCGCAGCCAAAAACCTTCCCATTTTTTACTTGTAAAAAGTATAATATCTTTATTATTAGAATCCATTGTTCCATCAAATCTCAAATCACTTTTTATATTCGGTTGCGACACAAACGCCTCCACCTTGTCTGTTCTTCGTACAGAGAACAGGTCATCAGCTATTTTTCGCCCCGACTGATAACCCAACTCCCATGCACTCGACCTTGGCAAGCTGAAAATTTTAATGGCGATGCTGCTACTTCTTCGCATTCTCTTCCAGTTCCAGCATGTACTTATCAAAATCAGACATAAACAGCCTATCCTGAATAACACGATATTTTTCAAATTCAGTTTCAGCTTTTGCTTTAGCAATCTCAGCAGTGATTTTACCTGCATCCTGAAGAACCTCTCTGTCATCAGCCATCAGAAATAGATCCAGTCGCTTTGCCCAGTCCTCCATTGTCATCGGAATATGACGTTCTGCACGGTCCTCTGCCAAGTCCAGATAAGCAGATACAATACGCTCCAGTGAACGCATTTCCTGCTCACTCAGATAATTCTTCGCAACGCTCACATCACTTTTTACAATCTTGCCTTCCGGTGCTGCTGCCCAAGTGGTTAATCCCCTATGTGGCTTATCAGCATCGGCCCGCTCATAAATCAACTCCGCTGCTGTATGTCCGTGAACTGCATAGTGCATCTTGTTCTGCACTTTTGCAAAGAACTGCTTTGTTGTTTTCGCCGTTCGGTCATAATCAAGAGCTGTAGCATAGATGTCTGTTATCTTCTGATAAAATCTTCGCTCGGAGAGACGGATTTCACGAATCTGCTCAAGCAAACGGTCGAAGTATTCTACTGTAAGCACAGAGCCACCATTTTTCAGGCGTTCATCATCCATGACCCAACCTTTGATGGTGTAGTCCTTCACGATGCCATTGGCCCACTTGCGAAACTGTACTGCTCACTCATTATTAACCTTGAATCCAACCGCAATAATCATTTGAAGATTATAATGCTTTGTATCACGAGTCACCTGACGTGAACCTTCGGTTTAAACTATTCGGAAATTCCGAATAGTTGCAGACTCTTCTAATTCACTATCTGCATAAATCTTTTTAATATGTTCATTTATCGTTGGCAAACCAACGTCATACAATGTGGCCATCATCTTCTGTGTCAGCCATATATTCTCATCCTCATAGCGCATCTCAATGCTATCTTCCTGATCTCCAACAGAAGCAACATAGGTCAAATATTCCGCCGCACTGGAACGGATAGTTACTTCGTCTTTTTTCTTTTCCAAATAGGAGGCCTCCTTCTTCGATAAATCACTCTATAATAAACAATAAACGAATATTCTGTATACTCTCATCGCCCATGACAACGCTTATACTTCTTTCCGCTTCCACACGGACACAATTCATTGCGGCCTATCTTCTTCGGCCATTTTACTCTTTCCTGAACCATAATAGGAATTTTCCCATCATACATAAGTTCAAGTTCCTTCAGACGATACAAATATTCAGAGACACCCAATATAGCTTGAAACATATGCATAGCTTCATTTTCAAACTGAAGAAGGTATTCTGTTTTCTTTTTTGTTCTGTCTTTCGGATTAGGAATATACGTTATCAGCTGGTCTACTGAATTGTATTCAATATCATTATGACCGATAGCATTTCTCAATTTCGCATTCACGAGTGTTTTCAAAAAGCCTGTGTAAACTTCAGAATCTAAACAGAAATGATATCTTGATGCTTTTGTGAGTTTAATATAGTCCTCCAAAGAATTTACATTCTTCTCAATCGGATTCATAGCATTGATATCAGACCTGTATTTAATATTATTGAGCGCTACAGGTATAACCAGCAAATTGCCCAATGCCTCATAAGCATCCAAATAGAACTGTTTTACGCTATCAAAACTACTTGTTGTAAAACCTTCATGTTCAAAATCAAAAGAGTTCTCTTTGCAGTATTGTATCGCTAATGCAGGTATAAGTCTTTGATATACTGTCATAAACTCATCGTAGACCTTATAGACAAGCTCCTGTAATTCTTCAAGGTGGAACCCATCATGAGAATTAAGAAAATCAATTAAGTTCTTCATTTGTGCTGAATCCATTTTCAATATTCCTGCACTAAATGAAAGATCATTAAGGATATCTTTTCTTAACGCCGAATAAAGACCATGTACCTCAATCATGTGAACAGCTCTCAATGTTTCCGATTCATCTCTACATTGAAAAAACTGACCAGAAAATTCCTTTTGAATTTCTTGGGTTAGGTACTCGCTATTGTTTTTCGCTAAGGTGAGAATTCTTTTATAACTCTTCCACCTTTTGGCAGTTGCATTCAATTTGGATACAGCTTGTACAAATTCTTCATAAGAGTCATCCGTCTTCATACAATTCATATATCGAATAAACGGTGTTACTACTAAGCCCTCTAAGTCGGCTGCTTCTGCTTGTTTTGCTGTTGGGAACTCACCGGAGCATTCAACAACATAATCCGCGTTCTCGTCCTGAACATCATCAGCATTATCAAAGGAGAAATTTAAACCCGGACAATCTTGTCTTATTTTTACGCTACCTGACAAGGAGGTTCCACATTTGCCGCATGCTACTTCTATCGGATGTTCCTCTTGCCAGCTAACCTGTAAACGTACTCTAGTAATACATCCACAAACTTGGCATTTTATAAAAGTATTAAATACCATGAAACCTGCCTCCTTTCGCTAGGTTATATAAACATATCATCATTCCAAACAAGTTTTACCAAATCAACGAGAACAGCAATTCTCTCAGTAATCTCATTCTTACCAAATGATACATAAGCTTTAAATCCAAGAGAATTATCAGTAATAAACTTCTTGAATTTAGGGTTATTCTGGTACGCTAATTCACCAAGTGATTCTGTATAAATATTTCCCTCATTAGAACAATACTTCTTCAGTTTATAATCATATTTTGCATCATTTAAGCTTGCATTAATGCTCTTGTGAAGAAGTAATAAAGCACCGATGCTATTTCTCCAACGTCTAAAATCATCTTGGTCAGAATACTCTGCCGTAAACCATTCATAATGGTCTGTAATAATATGCTCAATCTCAAACGGATTCTTTGTTTGAGTATTCATGTAATTACAATAATTTGATGCAACACCAGTCTGCTCTTCAATATATCCAGTAATACGTGCAAGGATATTCTTGATATATTTCTTAGTAAAACTGTTCAGTCTTAAATCACTCAGTGCTGCTGCAGGGTCAAATGCAAGATTGATATACTGCTGTTCTAATTTCTGTTTCAATGTAGGTATGTCTGTCATGCGGATATCCTTAGTAACATTGAAAACAAAGTTTTTAATTGTGCTGTAATCTACAGAGCGGTAATTCGTTACTCTGGATACAATCAAAACATCAATAAATCTTGCTACCAGATTAATCTTCTCAATAATAACTGGCCATGAATCTTCATAACATACAGGTGCTAATAATAGCTGTGGCTGTAATGTGAAGTTAACTTGCGCATTGTAATATACATACTTTGTTTCTTCAGCGAACGTTGTTTCTGCCTGACGGATACGCTCATAAACCTCTGCGAATTTTGCAAATTTTTTTATGAACAACTCAAAATCATCAGAGCCATTAAGACCTAGTTTATCATGTTCATCTCGTACCCACTTGTGGAAGGAACCACCGATTATATCAAAGTCCTTATTTACAGCACCGGCTTTTGTCTCACGGATTGTTTCCGCGTAGTGTGCTCTAAGCCAAGCCTTAATAAATGTCTCATCGCCCTTGTCGTCATCCTTTTTTAATGTAAGAACTTTATCTTTCCAAATACCATTCATCTTTTCGCGCGATAAATCAGATTTAATTTCCGAAAGAATATACCCCTTTAACATTTCTGTAGATGTAAGGCTTAAACCACGATCGTTCATTGTAACAAATACTTTATGAGCATCTTGCTCAGTTGTTGCTACAATCTCAATAAAGAATACTTTCTCCGCAACCCAATCACAGAAATGCAATAACATGTCATCTTTAATATCTGCAGGAAAAACATTCTGAATATCCTGATATCGACCATAAAGATTCTTTACAGATTCTCCGGCACCGGTAGTATCAAAATCAGTATCGTTGAAAATTGCATTCATACAATCCTGACGGTCATCAACATTGATGTTGAAAGACTTAGTACCGAAGGATTCTGAGAAAATCATAGTCTCAATCATATTATAACTCTGGCCGATAGTCTTTAATCTGTTGTTAAGATACATCAGCAATAGTGTCAAAGATGAAAATCTTTGCTGACCATCAATAATCGCATTTTCTCTTCCTGCCAGAACAATGGAGCCCATGAAATATGCGCCATAATCAGCTACAGCTTGTCTTGGATCATCTGTTTTATAATATTCCAAGAATTCTGATGTAAGGTCATCAATCAATTCTTCTATGTGCTTACGCTGCCACATATATTCACGCTGATAATAGTGAATAGAATATTTTGTATTCTGTAATAATTGTTTTAGATTCTTAGGCGAACCTTCAATTTTCTTCATTAGGCATCCTCCTCCAGAAACAGTTTCGGAGCATTAAACCTAATACTAGCTGCTTCTGTCATCACACTTGTGTTTCCACAATCCAACAAAGATAAGCGTAGTCTTAACTCATCAGTGGTTCCAAACTCGACATATTCATACCAGTTATTATCAAATTCATCGACACCATGAATCTTTTTATATTCGTTAGAAAACCTCAGAAAATAGTTTGAAATACTAAAAAGCACAATATTTTCAATAGCCTCTAGCGTATCAGCAAACACTACATTCCTGTGTTCCGGTATCGGCCCTTGAAGCATCTCAATATAGCTTTCAGATGATACAGACTTCTCATCTGAAACGAAAAATACATTTCCATATAGGTTATAGCTGATACGACCAACTCTACCAATCAAATTTCTAAAATCCACCGGATTCATTTTTCTTCTAAAAATTTTATTGTCCGTAATAAAAAGATTGTCAGCAGGTAAATTAACGCCCTCAAGAAGCGTGCTTGTACAAAACATTATGGTGATATTTCCCTTTTGAAACAAATCTTCTATACGAGTACGTATGGAAGCAGGCAAATACCCAATATGATAAGCTACGCCCTTCTTTATCATGCTGGCGAGATAATAATCTCCGTGCACTTCTTGCATAATATCTTTTGAAAGTGAATCTAGTTCCGGATCATTTTTATCAAGAATACCTCTTGATTCAGCAAAGTTTCTTGCTGCAGCTATTGCCTTTGCACGACCATTGTAATACACAATAGTTTGACTGCGCTTCTCTGGCGGTAATCGTAGATTTTTACCTTCGAACAATAACAGCATATCATTAAGATTGACGTCTGACTTTTTTATAGAAGCAATCTGAATACAATGGTTTGTTCGCTCGTTATAGGCCGAAATATTATTATTGATAAGATCCATAAGAAACTTTATCTGCACAACCGGAGAATATGTAGTAGCCAGTTTACTCTCATCACTGCTTTCAATGGCTTCATTCATTAATCTCAAATAAACTTGTGGATTAGGAATATTCGGTGACGCAAAAATAAAATGAGGCTTCTTCTCCTTCTGCAAAAGCATATTAACTACTTTATAGTAGAATGGACCTCTGCTATTTTTTCCTGAAAGTTTATGTGCTTCATCAACAAATAGATAATCCACTTCCAATAACGGATTGCTAATTAACAAATAAAGCAAACGCTCTGGAGTAAGTACAAAAATAAAATTATGATTTTCTTCCAGTGCGATGTCGCTTGCCGCAGTTACAACTCTATAATTACACCGTTTAAGGTTATCTTCAAGATCGTTAATTATTTTAGAACGAACTTCATTGATTAGTGCTTTGGTCGGCACTATAAGTGCATAGTTTTTCTTCGCCCCATGTAGAATTTCATCTTTGATAAACATTCTCATTATAAAAGATTTTCCCATCGATGTTGGACCAGAATAACTAAAACATGGATCTGTCAAATGATCATATGCTTCTTTTTGAGCACTAAAAAACTTCATTTCCGGCGCTGCTGGAATCGTCAAATAATCATTTCTAAATTGTTCGAATATCTTCTCAAACACATTGATATCTTGATATTCAGAGTTGATAATCTGCAAGCCTTGATGATTGCCAGCACTCGAAAAAACAGAACCGGCGTATAGCTTTACCAATGCGTCTTCTGGGTGCAACTCATTTAAAAGAATAATTAACTCCTGAGTCCACATCTTATGACTATCACTATTGGTCGGATGAGTAGATTTTGACAGTAAATCTGCAAATCTGAGTGCATCCTTCAGATTATATTCTCTTTTCCCACCTTGAATCTGAAAGAGCTTTAATGCGTAATTAAACAGGATATTCTCATGAAGTTCATTTAAGTAGGAATAGAATGAATGCAAATTCAAATTATTGTCACTGATTTTCTGGAGAATATAGTCAATATTACGTCGAATATCCTCCTGCATTTTTTCCTCAACTATTCCCGGAAACTCTGCGATACTATATTGATTCGGGTCCAAGCCAATTGTATAACCCAAGAAAATACCATATGAAGTATTATAATTGACCATTGGATTAGGCGAAGGAATAAAAATCTGTTTAGCGAGTTCAACTTCGTCATCATTTAGGAGTCTGTCAAAAATGACATTGTCAACCATATGCAACTCTTTATCTTCGTTCTTTTCTATCTCGACAATGCTCTCAAAAGCCGCATCAATTGCATATGTTAGATCTCCAACAATACTTGAAGCTCCAAATACTACCTGATGATATGGCACCCCGGATACACCACTTGTCAGCAGATGGATTCCATCACATGAACTTGCATACTGCTTAGCGTCAGTAGATAACTCCACCCGGCTCATTAACTTAGGTGCCTTTAGTTTTTCCTCTAAAAATGAATATAGTAACAGTTCTCCCAGCTCGGAGCCTGTACCCTTTATGTCTGCTCCACCATTCTTCCGAAGCACTCTCAATGCCTGCGATACAATCGCATATGCGTCTCCGTTTACTTTAAAATGCTCAATTTTGGCACAAGAAAACACATAATCTCCAATATTTCTATAAAGGAGCTTCTTCATCTCTTCCGGATTAAATTTATTATTGCGTATATTCAAGTGAAAAAGGCGCAGCTCACCCTGCGTTATCCATGATACCGGACTTGATTGTGTTACTTCACAAAATACCGCATCAAAATCTCCGTGTACAGTTTTAGATAAATTATCGCTCATGCTGCGCCTCCTTCATTATTCTTTCTTTGCTCCGTATGGCGTAGGCGACTCAGCTACCATACTTGCATTTGTTTCAACTTGTGGGTATTCAATAACCTTTGAACCACTCTTTGGGTCATAGGTCATATTGAATACCATATCTGAGAGCCATTTCTTAAAGGACGGATTGTCCTGAAATTGTTTGAATAGCTCCATATTATCAGCCATCACTGAGAAAATGACCTGTTGCAAAGCTCGTTCACTTTCCATACGAGCATTTTGTTTATCAGAATTTTTCATTGCATTTTGATAGCGTTCGTCCTTTGCTACCATGTCCGGAATTGCTAGAATCTGGCGTCTGACGTTGTCAGGCTCCTTCCAGTCAATATTTCCAAACATATCATTAAAGTCACTTAGGATAATTGAAAGTAAATCCATTTCCGGATTTACAATATGACCACTTTTTCCTGCAGGGACAGGAGCAACCTCTGCATCTTCATCTGCCAACTTAATAGACATTGACTCTTGAGCCTCTAATCTATAACTGTCAAGGTCAATAACATCTAAAATTCTTTCTGAGAAATCATCATCACGAGGTGATGGAAGTTTCGGAATAAGCAGATTCAGGAAAATAGACAAACGTTCCCATTCCGCATTTCCATACGGGAGTATAGCTCCAAGGAAGCCGTAGGTACGACAAAACGCCTTTGCAGAGCTCTTGAACTTAATCTGGTCTTCTGTATCCAAGTTCTTATAAATCACAGCGCATATATCAAGAATAGGGTCAAGTTTATCCCTTTCTGCACCATCAAGATACAGATTTACCAACTGTTCTACATTTTCCTCTGAATAGACCTGATATTCTTCCATTGTCGCTATCAAATTATACAGCTTATTAGGGTCAGTTTCACCAGAAAGCAATGTTGTTCTATAATATCTAGAGAAAGACTTCTCTATCATGTCAGGACTGTTTGCAAAATCCAGCACGAAAGTATCATGTTTCTGCGGATGACATCTATTCAACCTAGACAATGTCTGAACAGCCTTAATATCATAAAGCATCTTATCTACGTACATTGTATGTAACAGAGGCTCATCGAAACCAGTCTGGAACATATCAGCAACAATAAGCATTCGGTATGGATCGGTCTTAAGCATCTTTGGAATCTTCGCATCTGGGAAACCATTTAATCCGGCAGATGTCAACGCAGGTTCTTGATCTTGATATTTATGCTCTCCAGAGAAAGCAACTATTGTCTTATAAGGACTGTGTCTGGCTGAAAGGCATTTATTAATTGCATAGTAATATTCTATACAACGAGGAATACTCGATGTTACAACCATAGCACGGGCTTGTCCACCAATCTTCCCCTTTGAAATAACCTGCTCGTGGAAATGTTCAACCATCATTTCTGCTTTCTGTGAGATAGTATAGCTATCACTTTCAACAAAAGCACGTAGCTTTTTCTGGGCACGTTTCTTATCAAACATCGGATCATCCTGCACCGTCTTCATCAACTTATAGTAGCTTGAAATCGGTGTGTAATATTTCAGCACATCAAGAATAAAGCCTTCTTGAATTGCCTGTTTCATTGTGTACGAATGAAATGGTTTGTGCTGCGCTTCTCCATCTTCGTTCAAAACAGGATTGCCGTTTTCATCAACAACAAGTGTGCCAAAATTCTCCAATGTCTTGTTCTTTGGAGTTGCTGTAAATGCAAAATAACTGGCATTCGAAAGCAATTTACGCCCTTCCATCATAGCGTTTATTTTATCTTCATTATCCATTTCATCTTCCGAAGCAAGGCCTGAAAGGGCCAAGTTCATCTGAGCGGAGTTCCGTCCATTTTGGCCGGAATGAGCCTCATCAATGATAACAGCAAAATGATTCGTCTTATGTGCAGCACCTATATCGGGAACGACATATGGGAACTTTTCTACTGTAGTGATAATAATTCTCTTGCCAGCTTGGATAGCTTTTCTTAGATCACCTGAATGTTCTGCCCATGCAACCGTATTAGCTACCTGCATGAACTGCTTGATATTGTCTCGAATCTGCTTATCAAGGATGCGGCGGTCAGTAACAACAAGTACAGAATCAATCATTGGATGTCCATCTTTTTCGAGGCCAATAAGCTGATGTGCCAGCCATGCTATTGAATTAGATTTTCCGGAGCCTGCACTATGTTGAATTAGATATCTCTTTCCCACACCATTAGCTTTAACGTCTGCAAGTAGTTTTTCTACACAATCCAACTGATGATAACGAGGAAAAATCTGCTTTACTGATTTTTTCTTGGTTTCAGGATCTTCTTCAATAACAACCTGTGCATAATTTTCAATGATACGACTAAGCTTATCCTTAGTAAGAATCTTCTTCCAAAGATAATCAGTCATAAGACCATCTGGATTTGGTGGGTTACCAGCTCCATCGTTATCCCCCTTATCAAAAGGTAGGAACCAACTGTTCTTTCCGTCTAATTTAGTACAGAACTTAATGCGTGCATCATCTACTGCAAAGTGAACCATGCAACGCTTGAACTGGAATAACAGCTCTCTCGGATCACGGTCATTTTTATATTGTTGAACTGCATCATCAACATTTTGCTTTGTAAGCCGATTCTTCAACTCAAAAGTGATAACTGGAAGTCCATTGATAAATATACACATATCCAGTGCCAATCTTGTAGAATCATTTGAATACATTAGCTGGCGAGTTACGCTGAAAATGTTCTTCTCATACATTTCTTTCGCTTTAGCGTTATTTTCAGTAGGCGTAAGATAGAACATAATTAGGTTTGCAGGGTACACCTTCACCCCATTACGAAGTACATCAATGACACCTCTCTTTGCAATTTCACCCTGCAGACGATTTAAAAACTGCTTCTTTTTCATATCAGTTTTGAATACACCAAGCTTTTCTAATGCATCCGGCTGCGTATCTTGAAGGAAGCGGAATAAGCGTATCTCATCAATGGCATAATCGCGGTTGTAATCAGCATTCGTTCCTTGTTCATAGCCATTCTGCTCAACAAGCCATTTCACAATAAGGGATTCAAGCCCATTTTCTTTTGTGTTTGTAAAAGCCATAGCTTACACCTCCTCACATTGTTTTTGCTCGTCCTGTTACAATTTCAGAAATCAGTTTATTCTTTTGTTCTAATAACAATTCAATCTTTCGTTGTAATCTTTCGATTTCATTATCAAAATATGCAGAAATCTGTGGTATATATTTAATAATTGCTTCTTGCTCATCTTCCGGTGGTACAATAAAAGGTATTTCTTTCATTTTGGGAATAGATAAATCCCACTGACCGACACGTATTCCATCTGAGGCCTGTGCAAAAAAGTTTACATATACTTTGCTTCTGATTGCGTAATGAAAATACTCAAGATTACCAAAGTCTACATCAAAAACAAAATATGCAGGACTAACAATTCCTGTATAATCAGATATTCCATAAGAACCTTGCCATGCTTTCATTTTATTCATAGCAAATTGGCCCTTTCTTACTACTTTGTATCCTCTTAAATCGTCAGGGATAAAGTTATGATTAGCTTCTAAATCATCAACATCTCGAATTATCACGCCCTGCTCTCTTACTACGGAAAGCAATGGTAATTCGGGATGATTTTTTTCCGATACTGGATGAAGAATTTGTCTCAACTTTATCATTTTCCAGTGTGCAGGGATATCTCCTAACCAATTGATTCCGCTCGGTTTCATTTGAACATCTGCTTTTAGACCATGTGTAATAAGCTCGTTAATTGCTGATTCCTTAGCCGCCGATAAATCTCGAAGTTCACCCGCAATCTCATCTAAATCTCTAAATTCTGTAGGCTTAAAAAAATACTTTGTAAAGCTAATCTCGTAGCCAATTTTAGTTTTCTTTTCGTCAATATATGCATCTGGAGCATACGGTTTTACCTCATTTTCAATGAAAGTTTTTGCTCCGCCTTCATAAGTAAATGGAACAATTTCTGTATCACGAAGTTCTACGTCTGCTTCACCATCAATAGCTATTGCTGTAGAATCTTTCTCTGTGATATATGGACGTACTTTTTTCAAAAGTGCTGCTTTCAACTTTGTTGCTTTGGCAAAAGCCTTCCAGTCATCTAATTTCACAGACGGCTTAAGTGATTTTATTGCAGAAAGATAGCTTTCCATTTCTACATCCTTAAGAACACCAGCTGGAATCTTGCGCTCGGGATAAACACGTAGGCGTAACGGACGCTCTACTGTAACAGCCCAATAACCAAAATCCTCATTGTTAAATACTTTACTAACTTCGCTCTCCTCCATTTCAAGGAAGATACGCATAATTTCTTTTCGGATTTTTGGTGTAAATTCACAATTCTTTTTACCCATATTTTTACGAAGGGGTGACTTCATTGCAGTTGCATCAATCAACTGTATCTTGCCCTTACGTCTATCTTCCTTTTTATTTGATAACACCCAGATATATGTTCCGATACCAGTATTGTAAAACATGTTTTCAGGCAACGCGATAATAGCCTCGACAAGGTCGTTTTCAATAAGATATCTACGAGCATTGCTTTCTCCGCTACCAGCGTCGCCTGTAAAAATAGAAGATCCATTATGAACTTCCGCAATTCTACTTCCTAGAGGAGTATCTTTCTTCATTTTTGCGACATTGTTCAGAAGGAACAACAGCTGGCCATCACTTGTTCTTGGAATCATCTTAAGCTGTGTTTCATCCTCTAAATACGCGTTAAATCTGCTGTCAAGAATGTCCTTTTTTCCGCCCATTTTTTCAGCATCGGATTTCCAGCTCTTTCCATATGGCGGATTTGCTAACATAAAGTCAAACTGACGAGTTGCATTACCATCTGCTGAAAGAGTAGATCCATATGCAATATGCTCAGCTTGATCTCCATCACCTTTCAAAAGCATATCAGCTTTACAGATAGCATATGTTTCAGGCTGAACTTCTTGTCCAAACAAGTGAATAGAAACATTTTTGCCACGTCTTTTTGCAATATTTAAAAGTCTATCTTGTGCTACAGTGAGCATACCTCCTGTTCCACAAGCTCCATCATAACATGAATATGTTGCATCCATAATCTGATCTGCCACCGGAACAATAATAAGGTCTGCCATCAGTTCAACAACATCACGAGGTGTCCAGTGTTCGCCTGCTTCCTCGTTATTTTCCTCATTAAACTTACGAATGAGTTCTTCAAAAATGGTTCCCATTCCATGATTATCCAATGCAGGCAGCTTGATTGTAGTCATTGTATCATCTGTATAAACTGGCTTTGGGCTCAGGTTGATGGTCGGAGAAACAAACTTTTCAATAACAGCACCAAGAATGTCTGCATCAATCATTGTGTCAATCTGATTACGAAACTTGAATTTCTCCAAAATTTCTTGAACGTTAGGAGAAAATCCATCAAGATATGCTTCAAAATCGGCTTTAAGTGTCTGTTTCTTTGCACGGCTTGTCAGATCTTTCAGTAGGAACGGAGAAGCATTGCAAAACGCCTGATCTGCAGCATTGCATAGAGCCGGCCACTGGTTTGTAATACCAGCCTTATCCATAATATCTTTCATTTTAAGAACATCTGTTTTTGTATCTTCCAACATTGCATCCAAACGACGAATAACTGTCATCGGAAGAATGACGTCACGATATTTACCACGTACATATACATCCCTCAAACAATCATCTGCAATTCCCCAAATAAAACTCACTATTGAGTTTTGAATTTGATTATCCATATAAATCTCCATTCCGCCGCCTTTCAGTTGGCGGCACAAATAGTAATGAAAGTATCGACTCCCTTCTACATTATCTCTATAATAAAAGCGAGAAGCTATACTATAGAGCACGGGGAGGTGAGTCGTAAAAACTCTCTCGTTTTAGACAGCATATAAATCAGTGTAAGTTCCTCCTTTTAAGCACAAATAAGTGGCTCTTTCAGACCGTACACTAAGAATTGTTTTAACTCTTGTTAAATGTGTGGTGGAACAGTCAATGGCTTCTCTCTATTTTTCAGAAAGGAGCTATGCCTATGAAAGTTGTTTATCAAACCTGCTGTGGCGTCGATGTTCACAAATCTTTTCTCGTTGCCACAATCATTAAAACCACTTCCGGAGTTCAGCCTTCATATCAGAAGAATCGCTTCTCCACCTTCAACAATTCCATTCTTGAGTTTAAGAAATGGCTGTTGGACAATTCCTGTCGTGACATTTGTATGGAATCCACCGGAAAATACTGGATACCTGTGTTCAACCTTTTGGAAGACGAAATCAACGTCACCATCGCTAATCCCAAATGGGTAAAAGCTGTCAAAGGGAACAAGGACGATACCAAGGATTCCAAATGGATCGGGGATCTGTTCAGACTGGGGCTTGTTCCGGGAAGTTATATACCGTGTAAAGAGATCCGTATTCTCAGGGAGTTTACGAGATACCGGTATAAACTGACCTCCTGCAGAAGCAGCGAGAAGAATCGATTTCAGAATGCGCTTACTGTTTGTAATGTCGCATTAGATTCGGTTGTTTCCGATATCTTTGGGAAATCAGCCACCTCCGTAATCGATTACCTCCTTAAATCTTATCGCTTTCTATGTTGACATATGCTCCATTCAAGTAAGCTGC
>CAOKJJ010000008.1 GCA_948468465.1 uncultured Eubacterium sp.
GGAGCCGAAATCCAGGCCCCGCCCCTCATCCAGCGTCCGCATAGCCACTAAAAAAACGCCCCACAATGTCCAAAAGTGAGGAACCATAACGTTTGTGTTGCAAATTTCCTCTTATTGTAATAAAATATCTCATAACATTACAGTTCAGCCTCTATGTAAAAAGCGGAAAGTGATAAAAGAATGGATAATTCAAAATTAAATGGCCAAAAAACATATGAGTATGTGTTTAATTATTTTTCTGAGCAGATTTTATCGGGGAAATTAAAATTAAATGATAAAATACCAACAGAGAGGGAAATTGCTGATAAGCTGGGCGTCAGCCGTAATTCGATCCGGGAAGTGATGCATATGCTGGAAATTACAGGGCTGATTGAATGCATGCAGGGAAGCGGTAATTATGTCCGTTGTGACCCAATCGAATATATGCTCAAATCAGTCAATATGGTTATGGCGCTGATGGAAATAGATTCTTCTGAGATTTTTAATATTCGAATCGGCTATGAATATGCGGCAGTTCGTCTGGCTATTGAGACAGCGACACCGGAAGAACTAGAAGAGATGCGGCAGATCCTGCTGAAAATGGATGAGCCGATGGGTTCGAAGGAGAGCGCGAAGCTGGACGCTGAGTTTCATCATAAGCTTGTAAGCGCGTCGCATAACCGGATGCTGATTTTGTACAATTCTATGCTCTATAATCTGATGGATCAGTTTATTGAGAACTTTCGTACGAAAATACTGAAGAATAAAATGCGGGCAGAATTGTTAAGGCGTTCTCATTGGGCGCTTTATCACGCGTTGATAGATAAAGATTTACAGGCTGCAATGAATGCTTTTGACAAGCATTACCGGATTGTACAGGATCAGTTAGATAAAATGATGCAGAAGGAGCCCTGATTCATGGATTTTAGACATGAGCTTGTATTGCCGAATGAAAATCTGCCGTTTCGGCTGTTTGTATTTGAAGGGAAAGACGGCAGTTATAAAGTATCCAAGCACTGGCACCGCTCGATTGAGATATTTCTTGTGCTGGAGGGCAGCATTGATTTTTACATTAATGCGCAGCTGTACCAGCTGGGACAGGGGCAGTTTATGCTGGTAAATTCTAATGAAGTGCACAGCATAGACTGTCCGGATCCCAATTTTACGCTTGTTCTGCAGATTCCGAGAGGCTTGTTTGATTCTTATGTGGGGGATGCTGACCATTTGCTGTTTTCACGTTCCTGCGGCAAAGACCAGGAGCTGGCCTGTCTTATTCAGCGCATGCAGGAAGCGGATGCGCATAGGCAGCCGGGTTATCTGTTTCGGATATTGAGCGATTTTTATCAGCTTATGTATCTGCTTATTACAGATTATCGGATCCTGGAAGTAGATGAGGAGCGGAAAAAACAGAATCAAAATCTGGACAGGCTTTCGCGTATTACGAATTATATTCAGGCAAATTACAGGGAAGACTTGACGCTGGAAGGGATTGCGCATATTTTTGGGTTTTCGCCGGCTTATTTATCCAGAATGTTTCGGAAATATGCGGGCATTAATTATAAAACTTACTTATCGGATTTACGTACGCAGGCCGGATACCGGCTGCTGATGAATACGCAGATGCCGGTCGGGGAAATTGCGCTGGAGTGCGGATTTCCGGACAGCCGCAGTTTTACAAAAGCGTTTCGCAGGCAATATGATATGCCGCCGGCGGAGTATCGGAAAAAATTATTATAAAAATCAAAAGACAAAAAAGAGCCATAAGTAAGACAAGTTTTTGATTGTGCATCCTGCTTTGTGTTTCTATAATGTATGTAGCAAATACGTGACAGAAAGCAAAGGAGGATTTTTTATGTTTCAAAACATTCCAAAAGTAAAAGTAGGCATTGTAGCTGTCAGCCGGGACTGTTTTCCTGAGAGTCTTTCGGTAAACAGACGGAAGGCGCTGGTAGAGGCATACCGTGCGAAGTATGATGAAGCGGATATTTACGAATGTCCGGTTTGTATCGTGGAGAGTGAGATACATATGCAGCAGGCGTTAGAAGATGTGAAAAAGGCCGGCTGCAACGCTCTTGTTGTATATCTTGGCAATTTTGGCCCTGAAATCTCAGAAACATTACTGGCGAAGCATTTTGAAGGGCCGAAAATGTTTGTTGCCGCTGCGGAAGAATCTGGTGACAGCCTGATTGGCGGACGTGGAGACGCATACTGCGGGATGCTCAATGCAAGCTATAACCTGAAACTGCGCAATGTGCGTGCATACATACCAGAATATCCGGTAGGTACGGCTGCGGAATGCGCGGATATGATTCATGAGTTTTTGCCAGTAGCGCGTGCGGTCATTGGGCTTAGCAGCTTAAAGATTATAAGCTTCGGACCGCGTCCGATGAACTTCCTTGCCTGCAACGCGCCGATTAAACAGCTGTATAACCTGGGTGTTGAAATCGAAGAAAATTCAGAGCTGGATTTATTTGAAGCGTTCCATAAGCATAAAGATGATGCCCGGATTCCGGATGTGGTGGCGGATATGGAAAAAGAGCTGGGCGCCGGGAACCAGAAGCCGGAGATATTGCCAAAGCTGGCGCAGTATGAGCTTACATTGCTGGACTGGATCAAGGAGCATAAAGGATACCGTGAATATGTATGTATTGCCGGAAAATGCTGGCCGGCTTTTCAGACACAGTTTGGATTTGTGCCTTGTTATGTAAACAGCCGCCTGACAGGAAGAGGCATTCCGGTATCCTGCGAGGTAGATATTTACGGCGCATTGAGCGAATTTATCGGCACTTGTGTCAGTGAGGATGCAGTGACGCTTTTGGATATTAATAATACGGTTCCTGTGGATATGTATGAGGAGAGTATCAAAGGAAAATTTGATTATACATTGAAAGACACTTTTATGGGATTCCACTGTGGAAATACAAGTTCTGGCAAACTGTCTTCCTGCTCGATGAAATATCAGATGATTATGGCACGCACGCTGCCGGAAGAAGTGACGCAGGGAACGCTGGAAGGCGATATCATGCCTGGCGACATTACATTTTTCAGACTGCAGAGTACAGCGGATGCAAAGCTACGCGCTTATGTGGCACAGGGGGAAGTACTTCCGGTTGCGACAAAATCGTTTGGCTCGATTGGCGTATTTGCGATTCCGCAGATGGGCAGATTTTACCGTCATGTATTAATTGAGGGCAATTATCCGCATCATGGGGCTGTTGCGTTTGGACATTTTGGCAAGAGCCTGTTTGAAGTGTTCAAGCTGGTTGGTGTGGAGCCTGAAGAAATAGGATTTAATCAGCCAAAAGAGATGCGTTATAAGACAGAGAATCCTTTTGTATAAAATTTACGCTTTTATGGTCTGCGCAGCATATGCGCAGACCTGTTTAGAAACTAAATAACCAGTGACAGCTGTGTGGGTTATTTACATACGGTTCCTTAGATCATGAATGGTATTATGGATAGGAGAATGAAATGTTATATATAGGAATTGACCTTGGCACATCTGCCGCCAAGCTGCTGCTGATGCGGACAGACGGAGTCATTGAAAAAATCGTTACAAAAGAGTATCCGATCAGTTTTCCAAAGCCAGGCTGGGCGGAGCAGAATCCGTCAGACTGGTGGCAGGCATGTATAGAAGGAATTCGGGAGCTGACTGCAGATGCGGACAAGAGCCAGGTAGCAGGCATCAGTTTTGGCGGACAGATGCATGGACTTGTTGCGCTAGACGGCCAGGACAATGTGATTCGGCCGGCGATTCTGTGGAATGATGGCAGAACGATGGCGGAAACAGAATATTTGAATGAAGTGATCGGCAGAGAAAAGCTTTCACAGTATACAGCCAATATTGCGTTTGCCGGATTTACGGCGCCAAAGCTGCTGTGGATGAAAAAGCACGAATCGGAGCTGCTTGCGCGGATCAGCAAAATCATGCTGCCAAAAGACTATATCGCTTATCGGCTGACAGGAGTACACTGCACAGATGTATCAGATGCTTCCGGCATGCTGCTGATGGATGTGAAAAACAAGTGCTGGTCGAAAGAAATGGTTGAAATATGCGGGATCTCAGAATGCCAGCTGCCGCATATTTATGAGAGCTATGAGCCGGTCGCGGCGTTGCTGCCGGAAGTGGCCAAGATGCTGGGACTGCCGGAAACGGTGGTGGTAGCTGCCGGAGCCGGAGATAATGCGGCGGCGGCAGTAGGTACGGGAACAGTAGGTGATGGAAGCTGCAACATTTCTCTTGGAACGAGCGGTACCGTATTTATCGCCAGTGACCGGTTTGCCATGGACAGCCACAATGCGCTGCACGCGTTTGCGCACGCAGACGGGCATTATCATCTGATGGGCTGCATGCTCAGCGCGGCATCCTGCAATAAATGGTGGATGGAAGATATTTTAGGAACCAAAGAGTTTGCGGCGCAGCAGAGCGGGATTACAAATCTTGGCGAAAATCATGTGTATTTTCTACCTTATTTAATGGGGGAGCGATCGCCGCACAATGACCCGAAAGCGAGGGGAACGTTTATCGGCATGACGATGGACACGACGCGCGAGGACATGACGCAGGCCGTGCTGGAAGGCGTTGCATTTGCGCTGCGGGATTCTTTTGAAGTTGCAAAGCTTCTGGGTATTCAGATCACCCGGACAAAAATCTGCGGAGGCGGAGCGAAGAGTCCGCTTTGGAAGAAGATGATTGCGAATATCTTAAATATCCAGGTAGATACACTGGCAAGTGAAGAAGGGCCGGCTCTTGGCGCTGCCATGCTGGCGGCAGTTGCAAACGGCGAGTATGCGGATGTGGCAGAGGCGGCACAGGCGATTGTGAAAGTGACGGATACGGTGGAGCCGGATGCAGAACTGGCTGCGTTGTATGAGAAACGGTATCAGACGTTTCGGGGGATATATCCAAAGCTGAAAGAGTTGTTTCAGGAAATGTAATTTTGTTATAATATTGATGGAAAAAACCGTGTTGGTTTTTTCCATCATAGATCCAACAGTTCTTTTAAGCGTTTCTGAGCTGTTCATGCTATGTTCCGCCTGCCCATATTGTGCCATAAATTAAATCCCTGTTTCTATAAAATGAACAGTGGAATGATCCCAATATTTTTTGAAAACACTATGGTCTTTTTCGTCAAAATTCAGCTGATACATTCGAAAGGTAACTAAAAAATCTTTTGGCTGCCATTGTTCTTCATAGGAATACTGATATTTCATTCCAACCTGTCTCATAACCCCGCCGCTGCGGGGATTGTTAACGTCATGTGCCGCTGTGATATAGGGAAGGCCATCTTTTTTTACTTGTGCTATAATAGCTTTCCCGGCTTCTGTGGCAATTCCCAGGTGCCAAAACTCTTTCCGAAGCCCATAGCCAAAATCATGGCTTTCATTCATATCGACTTTCATGTAGCCAATCGGATAGTTGTCCTCTTTCAAACAGACAGCGTAAGCATACGCTTGAGGTTTTTCATAATTTGCCGCATACTGTGTTTCAAAAAAAGACTTTGCTTCATCAATACCTTTCAAAGGAAACCACGGTAAAAAAGTGTTAACTTCTTTATCTGTCAGTATCAGGTACAATGCTTCTATATCGTTTTCTGTAAATTTTCTTAATCGTAGCCGTTCTGTTTCCAGCTGCGGTGTATTCAGATCTGTCATACGCTCCCCCCTTATTTTTGCCATTGGGATGTTCATTTCAATTTCATGTATAAAAGCGGATACGGATTGCCCTGCTCGTCATGGTCTGTCCGTTTGTAAACATGAAAGCCCATATGCTCATAAAAACCTTTCGCAAGAGGGTTCTGCTCATTGACGGCCAATTCGCTGACGGAATAATTTTCAATTCCATACTGGAGCAGCTTTCTTCCAAGCCCCTTTCCAAGTTCTTCGGGTGCGATAAAAAGCATTTCAAGTTTTTGTTCCTCAATCCCCATAAATGCAACAGGGCGGCTGTCTTTGTCTTCGGCAATTATTAAATGCGCAATCCCATTCAAGGCTTGCGGAACGTATTTTTTTATTTCTACCACTTCGTTCTCCGACAAAAACAGGTGCGTTGCTTTTACGGACTTTTCCCATATAACGAGTAATTGTTCTGTCAGTGATGGAGTTTTCTCTGTAACTTCTAAAATTTTCATTTATTTCTCCATAAATTTAACTATAGATTTTGTGGGTAGCTGTTTATCAGAACTTTTACCAGCTGTGGCTGATCATTTAATTTTTTATGATAACAACGGGTTTAACAATATAGTTCAAGCTCAATATGTTTTGCTTTGGGAAAACTTTGCAGATGGTCAAAGCAGTTGAATAACGAGACAGAACAGATATATTATATATAATTATGATCATGATCAAATGATAATGCATACAATATCTTAAATCTACAATTATGTTTCATAATAACACACCTACAAAAATAAAACAAGACTGTTTTTTATAAAATTATTAGAATATAATATATAGACAGGAAATGTATTGACAAAAGAAAAAAAGATGCTATAATATCAAAAATTTCATATAATATAAAGAATATGTTTTTGCAACAATAAACGAAATAATAAATTTTTTGAGAGTTATCCATAAGAAAAAGAAGTGTTCAAAAAAGAAGCATTAAGAAAAGAAGCAGTAAAAAAAGAACCAATAATAAAAAAATTATCAAATAATAGGGTATTTCAAGTAATAACGATAGTTGCCATTTTGTTGGTAATTGTCGTCTTGTTCGCTCTATTTCCCATAATTTTGAATGCCATTATAACAAAAAAATGGTATTTGAAGTTTCCAATAGATTCAAAATTAAAGCCAACAGACTGGTTTGCATTTGCCGGTAGTTACATCGGGGCATTGGGCACCGCTGTTTGCGGATGGGTTGCTTACAGGCAGAATCACATGATGTCAAAGCAGCAGAATATATTGGACGAACAGCAAAAGCAGATGCAGCAGTTACAGGGTCTTTTGGCAAAATATCAGATTGCACCGAACCCGTTTTTTGGCACATTGACTTTTGAAATATTCGAGGAGAACGATAATGGTTTTACACAGGAAGAGAGAAAGAAAAAAGCGTATGATTTAACGTTCGGCAAACGGATGTCGGACGATTTGGGTTCCTGTATATGGCTTGTTATAGAACTTGAAATGCAAAACATCATTCCTATCAGTAATTTTAGAGTTCAGGAAATTACATATAAAATTAGCGGAGAATCCTATTCATTAGCGATTCCGGAACCGGAGGAAGATGAGGGGTATGACAGCTTTATATCTGGGTATGGAGGAAATTTCCTTCAGAATCATGACAGCATCCGTATGCTGGTTACGGAAAAAGATAGCTTAAAAAATAACAAAAACATCCAGGCATTATTTGATGCAGCAGGAATATTCTGTCATTGGTGGGAGTTTCCGAAAGCTGGTTATGATAGCTGTGAATGGACGTTTCAGATTTACTTTAAAAATCAAGGAGGCCAGAGCAGTACATATCTTGTATCTTATCAGATGCATCAAGCGGATAATACAAATGGCTGGCAGATTTGCCAACCCAGATGCAGGAGGATGAAAGATACATAGATTGTAGAAAGCAAGGTGAGTATATGAAAAAACGTCAAAACATACAGGATAAAATTGATTTGCTTGTGGCATCTATCGGAAACGATATGTTTTTAGAACTCGTACAGTTTATAGACTATATTATGCGGATGGAATATGAAATAAAAGTTTTTATCAGCAGGCGGTTTCTGGATTTATATATGGAATATCGGGATATTGTCTTTTATATGTATGAAGAAGATGCCAAGGAATATGGCAGGATTCTCACAAATCAGTCGATTGTCCTGTTAAGTGAAGAAGAGTTAAAAAATAAGATATTAACGGTTGACGATGTGGTGCTTCACGGCAGAACTTTGGATAACGTATATCAATATCTGCGTTCAAAAGGCTGTCTGCAGGAGCAGATCAAAGTTAACGTATTTTTAAATAATATAGATGCGCACAAAATAAAAAGCGATATGTTCCAGTGCCTGGAAGCGAATAACCAATGTCGGGAAAAAACATGGCTTCTGGCATCGGATTACATTTTAAAGTCTTTTTATCTGGGGGCGCAGCCGTATGTCTCATATTTGCCGTATTGGGAGCTGGAGTTGGAGACGTGTATAGCAGAAAGCATCTGCAGTATGACAGAGAAAGCCGGATGCAGCGATTTGGCGTCTGGTGTACAGCGGCAATGCGGGATGGAGACATATATATTGTATGAGGATCAGATCCGGACATGGAAGCCATTACCGTTTTGTGCACAGAAATGTATGATTCGTGTGTACAAATATAATTATATGTCGAAAGTGACTGTTGTGCCTTATGTGATATTGAACCATATTGATGAAGAAGGATTGATAGATTATTGTACAAAGCTTATTGAAAAAAAAGTATTTGATCAAAAAATAGGAGTACTTCTGGCGGGACATCTGACGAAGGAAGTTATGCACTTTTTATACAGCGCTTTGACCTATGTGCTGAGTTATGTGTTAGGGGCAGGTTTCCTGAATCAATATGAGGTGGATGACACATATTTAAATCGACAGATAGAAAAGTATAATTTTGGCCGAATGATACACGCTGATCAATCAAAGATCGACGATATCATTCATATTTTTGGCTTCAAAAGCTCATATTTTCTTTCAAACAAAATAAATGATATATGTAATTACAATAAGGAAGCAGGTAAACTGCTGAAAGAAGCGCGTTTACAAAATCAAACAATGAAAATGAATCATTTTGTGAGTTTTTATTTAAAGATGAGTGGGAAAAAGGATGAAGAATTAGCAGCTCAAAATGCAGGACGGATGCAGGGAATCGAGTTTGTGCAGTTTCAGAAAAACGCACAGGGCCTGCTTACGGATGACGTATGCTCGTCTGTTATCAAATCAGCCGATACCGGAGGAGGGACGATTGCATGTGCAACGATAACTTTGGATAGAAAAGTATATGCCTGCTCGCATCTTTTTGCGGGTGAAATGAACGCTTCAGGAAATGAAGACGATCTGATATACTATATTTATCCTTTCATGCGTATGGAACAGTATGCCGAAGAATTTCATCTGGGGTCTGTCACGAAGAAAAAAGAACAATTGGCAAAGAAAATATCTCAGTCTGGAGGTAATCTGACGTACAGTTTCACAGATATGGAAGTAAAGCTTCTGATCAATCAGAATATTTGCAGCAGCCGTGAGGAGTACTATCTGCAGCGTTTTCCAGCTTATGAAGACGACAGGACGCTCAGACATTGCATGCAGATTGAAATGGATTTTGAAAAGGAACTGGTCACACAATAATTATGGATATTACAAAAGAATTTTCATTATCATTATACGGCGGTATTTACCATATGGGTTATGGATATGAAGAGAAGAACTGTGATCCGAAATGGAAATATTGTTTATGTCCAGAGCTGCGCGATTATAATGATTCTTACCATTTATGCAAATGTACGGCGGAAAAAGAGTATAAAGAGCGAATAACCTATCATTCCAAAGAAGGAATCAGGAGCGTAAAAGAGGAAGGATCGGATGAGATGTGCTGTCAGAAGAAGCTGCCCCAAAAGCTTGTTGATTTATCTGATGGAATGCAGGTGTGCGATGCTGCGAAGCAGCTGGATGCGTTTGGGGTTGAAAAAGAACAGTTAGTTGTAGAGATCATTTCCTGGCAGATTACAAAAGCCTTTTATGCAAAGGATGACGATGTGGATTTTTGGACGCTGTACTGCGCGTTTCACCCAAAATGTCTGATGTTTGATATTTGCAATGTAATATATGCGCTTTTTGAATGTATCAAATGCGGAAATGACAGTGAACACTGGCTTACAGCGTTACATAGGCGGCTGGAAGGCTACTTGAGGATATACAATGGGCGCACGAATTTTGAAGATCAGTATAAAATAATAGTGAGTTCTGTTTATGACAAATTGTATCAGAACCAGTTAACCGGATTCAGTATTCAGATGTATAAAAAAGTAATCTGCAGTGCGCTGCGGGAGAAAAGGAACTGTCAGACGCTGCTTCTGTTTCTGGTGATCAGTTCTGCAGGAAAAATGGTATTTTTAGATGCGCTTGAGGCGCTGCTGCTTGCAACAGAGCAATTCTTATCTGAGTGGAATACATATGGCTTTAAAAAAAACGGCTCATTAGCTGAAAAATGTAGTAGCTTGCTGAAAGAGTATACAGCCGGCAGTATATATAAGCATGAACAAAAGATGAGCAGATATAAGAGATACAGCCAGTTGGAACCGGCAGGCAGTTGTTCGGCAGCATTAAATGCAGGCAAGATTTGTAATCTGGTAGATCAGGTGATGCGTCATTGTCAGGTAAAGCAGTACTGGACAAAAATGTAATATAGGTGAAGAAAAGCAGGATGAAAATTAACAAGAAAAATAACAAGAAAAATTAAGAAAAAATTAGAAGGAGCGGTCAGAAGACAATGTTTTCGACCGCTCTTTTTTTATGGTGTTTTTACATAGCGTCTGCATCCGACAACCGCACAAGCTCTACCCCGCAAATCCCCCGCCGCAGCATGCTTTCAGCAACGGACAAATGAACAACAAGAAAGCTCTTCCCTTTCGCACTGCGGATATTGAGGATAGCAGGCGCTTTTTGCGCGAAATCTTCCGGATTCACATAGACAGCGGCAGGCATGCCGTTCGACGCGGCAACAACCCGCTCAGGCACATATGGAAGGCTCGGAAGGAACCAAAAGGTTCTCTGATCTACCGCCGTTGTATCCACAAATACGCAGGGGCGCCAGAGCTGTTCCGGCAGGTATTGCTCCAAAAGCAGCTTTAAATTGTCGCTGACAAGATGTTCGCCTGCAAGATAGTCAAATTTATCCAGAGACGGCAGGTTGTGCGTAATCCGTACAGAAGGGTCTGCAGGTGAAACATCTTCCATCTGGGCATCTTCTATTTGGACTTCTTTAGGGATTGTGACCGTTCCTGACTGTTTCATAAGAAAATAATCCATAGCTTGTATTCCTTTCTGATATTTTTATTTTGAGGATGTGTCCGCATCTATGATGTTTATTTCCCGCAGCTGTTTTTCAGACAAGGCGAACTGGTCTAAAAGCGTCCGCTCAATCATAGCGCCATTCATCATGGCTCCGGTAAAATCGGCGTCCCGGATTTGCGTTTTGGTAAAATCGGCATTTGTAAGGTTGGCATCGCGAAAGCTGACACTCCGGTATCCGGTAATGGACCATTTTTTGTAGTTTGGAATGCCGCGGAAAGCTTTTGCCGCGATAAAACATGAGTTTGTAAGGTCTGCTCCGGTAAAATCGGATTCATGCATCAGACAGTACCGAAGATCCGCGTTTTGAAGATCTGCATGACAGAAACGCGTGCCAAACAGCATGGAATCCTGAAAGTTTGTGCCGACTAAAGTCGTCCCGCTCAGATTCGAATAGCGCAAGTCTATTTCAGAGAGGTCGGCGCCGGAAAAATCCAGACCGGAAAAATCTTCAAAGGCATATTCGAATTCTTCCCGCTGGGCAAACCAGTCAAGTGTTTCTTTGGAGGTGCGCTGTCTGTTTTCTTTGTAAATGGCTTCGGTATGGGCCATATATTCTCCGACATTGATTTCAAATTCGTTTCCGCGCCTGATAGAAAGAAATGGTTCGGACTGTATACAGGGCAGGATGGAAAAACGGAAGGCGGAGACAACATATTTGTAAAACTGGCTGGCGCATGAGAGCAGAAAGGCGGTAGTTTCTTGTGCCGTTACAGCGCCGGCAAACCTTTTGCGGCCGGACATAAGCGCTGTCTGCAGTTCTTTGTATTTTGCGAATAAAAAGGAAAAATCAAAGCTGCCGACAGTGTGTTGCAGCGGGTCAAAATACCAGTGGTCATTGTATACGCGGACTTCTGCGGTTTCATCACCGCGTATAAGGTTTGTAAATAAAAGCGTATATTCCAGATACGATATTTCGTCCAGTTCCTGTTTATTCTGCAGATGAACAATGGTTTCACATATTTGACGAAAATGTTTTTGAAAGATGGGAATATAATCGTCGAGACGTGTCTGGTAAATTTCTTCTAATTCGAACAGTTTTTCGGTTTTTAACTTATCAGCATATTCCTGAAACTCTTTTGTCATTTGAAAGTCACCTCCATCTTCTTACAAGTTGTGTTCAGTTTATCATAAGAGCGTTCAGTTGTCATGGTCATTTTAGCGTGTCAAAAACTACAAAAATAAGATACTGAATTTGTAAATATTTAACAAAATAGTACAAAATCATATGAAGTTTGTAGAAAATAGTAGACAAAAATAGTTTTGGGCATTATGATATATATAGTACAATCTGATAAAATACCTAGCTTGCTTAACTGTTAAGGAACTGCTGCAGGTTATTTACGTACAGTTTCTAAGTACAATGGAGGACGTTTATGGAAATTATTGAACAGACAAACCGGACGATCCTGTTTGACGTCGTAAATCCGGAAGTGTTTAACATGTTTAACATTATGTCGGATGTGGATGAAAATTCAAGAAGCCTTACGGATGAAAAAATAGACGAGATTAATAAGGCTTTGCTTGTGAAAAATTTTGATGACTTTTTAAAAAAGTTCCAGCCAACGATTTACAGTTATTTTGATCAGGAGCGGGGAATGGTGTACGAGCTGACAAAGCCTGCCGGCATTCCGGATCCGCTTGTGAAAAAAATAGTCATTGACCGCAGTAACACATTTTTAAAAATGTTCATTTCTATTATGGACAACAAAAAAGCGTCCGGTGCAACGAATGCGTCTTTTAACTATGAGAAGGTTACGGAGATGCTGGCGCCGCATAGAACGCTCAAAGAGATTAAGAAACTGAAAAAGGATATTTCGTATCTGGAAAATAAAAATGCAGAATTTGAGAGTGATTCACCAGCGAAACAGGATGCTGTGGTAAAGCTCAAATCCAAGCTGGACCGTACAAAAAAATATTATAATGAGACGGCTTCGCAGCTGACGCTGATGCTTGGAATGATCAAAGACAATCTGGATACAGCGGTGCGTGCATCCCAGAAAGGCATTACAGAATTTCGTCCGGCGCTTCCGGTATTTAATGAAAAAGCCGAAATTGTGGCGCTTCAGGTATCGGACAATCCGGCGGGGCTTTTGACAGATAAAGGGGAAAAAGGAGAAAGCACCGCACTTGCAACGTCTGGCAAGGCGGAGCTGGCAGCAGTCTCCGATGCACCGAAAAAGAAAAAATCAGCTATAAAGAGTTGTCGATTTCTGTCATTGAAGAGCAGTATAATGAGACAATGCATGAATTGTATACATCTGTCGGACAGGAATATGATGAGGAAACAGCGGCGTCTTCGCTGTCCAAAGAGTTGATTGTCGCCGCGTTTACAGATAAAATGCCGGACAAGCTGATTGGGATGGACATCAATGATAAGATTGAACTTTATAATAAATATTCCGCGATTAATACAAGCTGGCAGAAGGCGTTTATCCGTACGGCAAAGCTGTTAATTGAAAAGATTTTAAGTGTGAAGGCATTTTTTGATCAGTATCAGCCGAAGTCGCCGATGATGCGTCCGTCCCTGCTCATTGTCAATGCGAGTATGGATGAGATTCTGGAGGAAAAAAACCTGGAGAATCTGAAAAAATATCTGGAAACCGTCAATAACAAGTCTGATTACAGCAATACGATCTGGTTTGGGATTGTTCCGAATATTGAATATTCCGAAGAAAGGGAAATGGAGCTGGATGAAGACACGATGCGTCAGTTTGGCTATACCGGGGATTTGGACCATGGGGTAACTCTTGTGCCTACGCCGATTTCTGATCTGCAGTTTTTGCTGGATTCGATTAAGGATTATCGGATTCAGGTATTTTTCTCATTTGAAGCCAGCGAAGACACGACATTTTTAAAACTGGCGACGCATGGCATGGACCAATATATGGAAAATACCGAAGAACTGGAGAATGCGGATTACAGCCGGTACGCGATCCCGTGCCTGCCGAACTTTACGGTCATTCCAAGCAACAAATCGCGGGTAGTCCTTGGGTCTAAGGCCATCCGCCATGCGGACGGCACACTGGAGTTTTCCAAAGACAGAGACGATTTTATGAAGTTTTGGATTTATGGCGTCTATATCGGAGCCGCTTATGTAGCGGCGGGAATTGTAGCGGCTTACCAGTGTCCGAATTATTTGTCTTCCAAATTCGCAGGCAAGGTAAAGAAAGAATATCCGGGTGTCCGGTTTGATATTGAGGCCGGAGATAACGCGCTGACAGTAACGACTACGATGCCGAAAGAAATTGCGGGCTATACGGCTGAAACAAAGAGTGTGATTAATGAACATAAATATGGGTTTGTATTTTCTTCGGATAAAAATCAGCTGAACGGCAATTCCATTAATCTGATTACCGTGTACAAATCCCGGTGTATGAATGAAAGCAAGAACGGCGGATTTGAAAGCATTTTCAGAGAAACGACCCGAACTTATTTATACCGGATGATCGGCGCGATGACAAGCGATTATAAGAAAGACAGAATCGACCGGATCTTTGAGTCGGGCGGAAAAGTCAAAGAGTGGCAGCTGTCGCCGAATTATGCGAATTCTATCCTGCGGGAAGGCGACGGAATTGAAAAGGGCGATTGTAATGATACAACCTATAATATAGAGATTAACTTTGCGGGAGTTTCCGAAAATATGGAGCTTCAGATCAATACGGATTAATGGGCGGATGTTTACGTCTGTTAATAGAATAGCAGTAAAAATAAAAAAAGGAGGTAATATTCATGGCGTACAAAATTGTGATTGCCGATGTAACTGAATTGAGTGAGGAAATTATTGACGTTTCTTTTAACTCTAAAATTCCGGAAGATTCTTTCGCCAGATCTTCTGACATCGAAGCAGAGCTGGTAATTCACGGCAAAGTTTCTTTTGACGCGGATAAGCTGTTTATGCGTGACGCTGCAAAGAGCATGGCAACATGGGCTTTGGTAAAACCGGAAAGCGCAGATGCGTACAAGAAAGTAACGGTAGAGTACCAGCATGCGACAGCGCCGAGAAAATATGAATTTTCTCATGCGTTTGTAGTATCTTATAACGAAAAATTCACAAAGACAGACGGTGAATTTGAACTCGTTGTAAAACAGAAGAAAGACAGAATTGACGGCGTAGTGATCGAGTAATCATGTCTTAGCGTTACATCAAATAATGATTAAGGAAAAGGCGTGCAGTACATGTACGCCTTTCTAAAAATACATGGGAGTGCATATGAAAACAAACCAGATAGCCGGCAGATGTGTGTTAGCATGTGTTTTTGTCTACCTGCTGATTCAAATATATTACTTATCCAATTATATTCTGCCTTCTGCGACGAAGGAACCATGGAGAGATTTTGTCTGCCTGTTTCTGATACAGTCTGTATTTTTTGCAGCCTGTATTTTTGCGGTTTTTGTATTTCTTTTGCTGCAGCGGATGAAACGGGACCGCACGTCGCCTTTTGAAGCATTGCTGCTTGTAAACAGCGAGGGAAAGATAAAAAGAGAAGTGCTGCTGCAGGATAAACAGTCTTTTCTTGTAACGGGAGCCAAAAACGGAAAAGATGTGTTTATAGAGAGCATACAGGATCCGGACTCTGACAGGCATTTGTATGGAGTATGCAATCTGGTCGGCGGCCGCTGGTATTTTGAAACGCTCTCAGCAACCCGGCCGGTCGGACTGAAAAGAGGAAGCGAAAATGTCATTTACAGACTGAAGGAAGGTACGTTATATCAGCTGGACGCGGCAGACGTGCTATATGCAGATACATGTAAAATCGTGATAAGAGAACAAAAGAATATCTGGAGGGAACAAAATGGGTCTGATTCGTTGTGAAAACGGCCATTTATTTAGTGAAAAAAAGTATGGAAATGTATGTCCGTACTGCAATACCGCCGTGAATAAAAACAGTAACAAGGAGGAAGATCCTCTTGGAAAATACAGTGATGTCGTATATTTAAACGATCTGGAAGTGCTAAAGCCGGTGACAGGATGGATCGTATGTCTGGAAGGCCCGTCGAAAGGGCGCGATTATCGGATTATAGCGGAAAAAAATTTTATTGGGCGTGCCGGAGATATGGAGATCCGGATTATCGGAGACCAGACCGTCAGCCAGAGAAATCATGCGATTATTGTGTATGATCCGGAAAAAAACCGGACCATGCTGCTGCCCGGAGATTCGCAGGGGCTTGTATATATACTGGATGAGGAAGACAACTGGGATGCGGTTTATGAACCGCGTATGTTAGAAGCGGGCGACAGGATTAAGATCGGCCAAAGCGTTTTTATATTTGTACCGTTATGCGGAGAAAATGATGGATTTGTATTTAATTGGAAAGAGAATGAATAGCCGTGCAGGAAGCATACAAAATCGGTAATGCCCAATCTATAGGTTCTTATCAGGTACAGAGCAGTTATTTTGCGTCGTGCTGTTCCGGGAGTGGATGTCTTGCAGTACTTACAGACGGAACCGCAGATCATATCAACGGCAGAAGAGGCGCCATCCTTGCGGCAGAGGCATGTGTACGGGAATTTCGCCTGATGCGGCAGGGAACGGAAGCGGCAGATTTTTTTAAGGGTGCAGAAATGAAGATCTTACGGGATATGCGGGAAATTATTTATCTGGGAAAAACGCCGTATCTGTCTGTCAGCATGCAGTGGATCAGGGGCAGGGAATTGTTTTACTATGCGGTGGGAAGTTCTAAGAGCTTTTTATTTGACGGAAGAGATTTTCATCTGCTGCATGAAAGCTGTGGAAAGATCAATTATGGAAAAGGTATGACAGCGGGAATGATATCCCGTGGAGTATGGGAAGCGTTAAATGAAAAAGAAATGCTTTTTTATCTGCAGAAAAAAGAACATCCGTATGAGAAAGCCCGGCAGATCATAGCCGGCGTTAAGAAAAAGAACAGAAAAATGGCAGGAACAGCTGCTATTATGTTAGTCGAGGGTTATTTATGAGAAACTTAAACAGTAAGCTGGTTATGGATTTTATCTCAGAACAGGGATATGATCCGATCGAAAAAACGTATGTTGCATATACCCCGCTGGAAAACTATGTCTGTATTGCGGTTGCGGAGAGCTATGACAATGAGACAGATGAAAACAGCGCACAGCTTGCTGTAGAAGCTGTATTGACAGCTTTTGAAAAAAAACCGTCTCTGAAACGGCTGCGGGAATATATCCGGTATGCCAATGAGCAGATCTTGCTGCACAGCACGCGCTGCCAGCTAAAGACAAGCATTACTGTACTTGTATCAGATTATACGAGAATGCGGTATGCGTACTGCGGCAATACAAGGCTATATATACTATATGAAAATATATTTACACATATCAGCAAGACACAGACAAAATTTCAGCAGCAGTTAGAAGATGAAAGTGAAGAACCGCCGGAAACGGAGGAGATTCATAATCTGACAGAGTATTTGGGAAGAGAAGAACGCGTTAAGCCATTTGTATCAAAGACGATGGAACTCATCGAGGGTTCTACGATTTTGTTCGCGACGAGCAATCTTTGGGGACGCTTATCTGAGATAGAAATACTCGACGCTTATGAATATACAAAAACAGGCAGGGAATTTTTGGAAATTCTGCAGGAACTGCTACTGAGCCTGCAGGAAGAACATGATCAGAGAATGGGCAGTTTTACGACTGCGTTCTTATATATAGAAAAAACATTTAAAGAAGACGTTCAGAAAAAGAAAAAAAAGAAGCGTATCATCTGGACGGTTATCATTGTACTGGCAGTTGTTTTTATCGTCGTAAGCATTGTGATTTTATGCATGCGGGCTTTGGACAGGAGAAAAATAAGGGAAGTAGAGACATACGATAAACGGGGCACCCGCTATATGGATTATTCCAATTACACCAAGGCGCTGACAGAATATGAACAGGCAGTCAGGCAGGCGGAAGGATTGAGTCTGTATAACGGGCAGTATACAGAAGAAAAAAGAGATTTATTGGATATGGTTACAGAAAGAGAAGCCATTCTGACGCTGTATCAGGAGGCGGAGGCGGCTTATCTCGCAGGTGAGTACGAGCAGGCGTTAAAACTGTACGGGCAGATTCAGAAGGAAGCCGTTTATCAGGGGTTTGATGCGCTTTCCGCGGACGCGGAGAAAAAGACCGAAGAAATTACGCTCCGGCTGCAGATTATGCAGTATATTTCGCTGGGAGACATGTATCAGTCTACCGAAGACTATGATGAAGCGCTGTTTCAGTATAACCGTGCACTCAGCGAGCTGACGAAAATGATGGATTTGACGCTGCAGGGTGATGTACAGGCCAAAATATTTGCGATCCGTCAGAAACAAAAAGAAAGCGAACAGGAACAGGCACAGGCGCAGCAGGAAGCAGAGGCGCAGCAGGCAGAGGCGGAGGCGGAAGAGAAGGCCGCGGCGGCAGACAGGGCCGTCATTAAAATCAACACCTATATCGCAAATGCGAACAATGCGCTGGAAGAAGGACGTACGAGGCGGGCGCGGGAGCTGTATAAGCAGGCGTTGTCCAGATACAACAAATTTACCGGTTCCAACGAAGACGCAGACAAGCTGTATCAGGACATAACGGCATTAGGACAGGCCATTACAGAAGCGGAAATAAAAGCTGAGGAAGAAGCACAGGAAGAGCGTCTCGCACAGGCATCCAAGTATGCGCTTCAGGCAAAAGAAGCCGCCAGAGGCGGCGACACTGCAAAAGCAAAAGAGCTGTATGAAGATGCGCTGGCAGTCTATCGGGAACTGAACATCTGGGATGAGCGCATGGAGGCAATTTATACGGAGATGGGAGAACTGACACAGGGTACGGCTGCGCAGAATCCCGGGACCGCGCAGGGGCAGGATACCGTATCAGGACAGGATAGCGGACAGCAGAATGCCGGTCAGGATACCGGAGGAGGACAGCAGAGCGCGGCACAGGAAGCCGAAAACGCAGATGGAACACAGGCGCAGGGATAAACAGAAGGATCAGGCCGGGTGTAAAGCCGTTTTGGAATGCATGTAAATGACAGTAGGTGGCGGCAGTGGAGGATTGCGCAGATGGAGCACAGAAAAGAATTGTTAAAGTCCAGAATTTCCCAGATTCAGGATCCTGTACAGAAAAGGCTGCTGCAGGACGTATTGGTGGATGTATTTGGAGAACTGCTGGATTATAGTGAAGAGAGTTTTTGGAATCTGGAACACAAATTAGACCAGGAAAGAAAAGATCCGGATTCCCATTATTATATCTATACCGGAGTCTGCAAAAAGGACGGGCTGGACAGTGCAAGCCGCAGTTTGTTTGAGATCCGAAGAAAGGAACAGCACACACCGGGGTATCTTGGCACTTTGTTTTTAGCCTGTGATTATCTTAAGATTTGTGAATGTCTGCATCAAACCTTTTATGCCGAGGTAGAAACGGATCTGGGCAATTACCGTACGACAGTGTCTTTTTCATATTGTTATGCATATCAGCAGGCCATTTACGATCTTTATCAGCAGTTTATGGCAAACCGCAGGCAATGGCATACCATCAACTGTCCTTTTTTATATAAAATGCTTGACATTACAGACCGGGAAGGCGGCGTGCCGCAGGACGCCGTCGTATCAAAGGTCGCTATAGAAATGGGAGAGCTTTCTGATTTTGTCATAGATGAGATGGTGCTCGTCTGGAATGTGTCAGAGCAGATGTGCAGTCCGCAGATAGAGGTGTCTGTGGCCGGAAACATATCGTATTATGTCCACCGGATGCCAAAGGAAGACAGCCATGCAGGGTATCTGGCTGTGCCGGAAGGGGAAGATTTGTTTTCGGTTGTTTTTTCAGATCAGGAGATGCTTGTGCGGACGGAACAAAAGATGCATAAAGAGTTAAAACTGCTGAAAATAGAACCTATGTATGAGGAAAAGGACCATACGGCCCTGGAATATGAGCTGCAGACCAATCAAAGAACGCTGAGCCATGCAGACAGGCAGGCGCTTGGACAGCCGCGGTATTTGTGGACAAAAGGGGAAGTCGAGCGGATGCTGCATTCTTATGAAGTATTTAAACAATTTGAACTGATAGATATCCGGCCGGATATACAGGGAGAAACAGAGCCGATCGTTATGAACCCGTTTATCCGCATACAGTCTTTTTTTAAACAGAAACGGAAGATCGCGGTGATGCTGCGAGCGAAAGATCCGGAAGATATTTTCCGTTATGAAAAAATGTATTTTTTGCTTGCGGAGCTGCAGTTATGTACAGAAGAATATGAATGGACCGGAATACTGCGGTCATAATTGAGGTGGTTATATGGTACAAAGCAATCAGATTTGGGCGCCGTATTTGACGATGCTGCAGCAGGAAAAGGATCCAGGCAGGCTGCATTATACAGTAAAAAACAACAGAGTTTCCCCGTTTCTGGAGCTGTTGGCAGACAGCCTGCATGGAAACGGGACTTATGAGGATGGCAGGGCGCAGCTGGATGTGAATCCTTATGTGCGTTTTTTTTCGATCTTTGATCCGCTGCTGTCGCCGGATGATCTTGGATATGACGAATTTGAACAGGCGCTTTCTGATATTATACTGCATTATCTGGCGGATTTGGACATTAAAATGGGGATGTGCAGACACGATTTTTATATCCGCCTGCTGATGCGGGATCTGGACGAAGGCGTGTATGGAGGACTGGAGAAATTAAGTGCATTTACCAAAATGGAAAAACGTGTCATTGCGGAATGGCTGCTCACGTTTTACCATACCGGCGACGGGCCGTGCAGCCTGTCCGGAGCAGTCGATGCGCTGCTGCCGGTCTGTGTCATTTATATTCGGGAAGGGGAGGAGTTTGTTTTTTACATGCGCCAGCCATATGACGAAACAGAGGAAAAAAAGCTGCGGTTTTTGATTCATTTGTTTTTGCCGCTTGCCTGTTTCTGCACGATTCACTGGACACAGACATACGGGGTGCTTGGATATGAGGAAACGCTGCAGATGGAAGATTTTATTCTGGCATAACAGGTTCGTAGGATAAAAAAGGCAAATGAGGTGTGCTGATGCAGTATGAGACTTATAAACTCGGAAAATTAAGAAAAAATCCAATCAGGCGTCTGTATACCCGTGAGGAGCTGGCGGCATTTGAACTGCCGAGACTGCGGGAAATCTGCCGTTCGGAAAATATCAAACCGCCAACGATGGAAATGTTCCACCATAAAGAAGAGCTGGCGGCGCTTTTATACCGATATCTTGGCGCTGTAAAAAAACCGGGCATAGCGGTTTATACAAGAGAAGGCTGCAAGCGGATGGAAGATGCGTTTGCAAAGACCGGAAGCGGGCAGATGGGCGGCATAGAAGTGCCCGCACGGATGGAATTGTATCAGGATCAGACGTCTTTTAATATAGAAGAATCACCGTATCTTGCGATTACAAGACAGGAACTGGGAATGTACGCATTTTTGGCGGATGATACAGAGGAAATCCAGGCGGTGATATTGTTAGATCAGGTAAATACCGGAAAATACCAGATGCGTCTGGACAGGGAACGGATTTCGCCGGATATACCAGCCGGACGTTTTCACCAATGGGAGTTGTTGTTTCTGGAGCCGGCATATGTGGAAGAGGCGGTCCGCTGCTATCAGGGAAAAGAGCGGAAAAAAAGCATGCTGCCGTACATCCGGATACCGGTGCCGGAAATATGGATCAAAGAAGTGCCGGAGTGTACAGAACCATTGATTATTGACTATGGAACATCTTATACGACAGCGGGAACGTGTTTTAGCTTTTATGAGGGCATTCAGTGCTACACGCAGGATGAGCTTTCTATGAGCTGGATTCCTCTGCGGAAAGGAGCCATTCAAAAAGGCAGAGGCGGGAGGATTTCTTTTCCGGCAGTGCTGGACTGTGAGTGGAGGCAGCAGGGCGGCTGTACCAGCTGCGGGTTAAGTCCGAGTGTGCTGGCGGTAAAAGACTGCAGTGACGGGATCCCGGAGCATATGACATTTTTGTACGGGGAAGAGGCTGTACAGGAGGAAAAAAACAGGGGATTTATGGCCCGCAACAGTATTTTTTACGATATGAAGCGCTGGGTTGGACGGTATCGGGAGCGGATACAGGTGTCAGACCTGGAAGGAAATACGTGTGAAGTAGAGCGGCTGTTTTTAATCCGTGCGTTTTTGTTATATATCATTGACCGTGCGCAGCAGCAAAACAGGGTAAAATATCCGAAGTTGTGCTTTACCTGTCCGGTTAAGCAGAAGGCGCTTTCCCTGCGGATGTATCAGGAAGCTTTGCCGGAATATGAAGTAATGACAGAAAATATTACAGACGAAGCGGTTGCGGTCGCCTATCATTTTTTGGAACAGGGCATTCGTGAACTGGAGTATGAAGACGGCGCGGCAAAAAAAATGCTCATTTTAGACTGCGGCGGCGGGACAAGCGACATGGTGAACTGTAATTATACAATTACAAACGAAGGGATTACAAGCCGTCTGGAAATGCACGTGACTTATGCGCACGGAGACACCAATTTTGGAGGAAACGAGCTGACATGGCGTGTCATGCAGTATTTGAAAATACGTCTGTCCGAAGCGCTGCAGCGAAAAGAACATGCCGCAATGGACGAGCTGTTTCCGGGCATATTGTCGCAATTATACGAAAAAGTAGATAAAGAAGGCGTCGAAAAAGCGTATGAGGTATTTTCGGCAGCCTACCAAAAGGAAGAGACATTTATTCCAACCTGTTTTGCCGATTATGAAAATCAGCCGGAACATGCTTATTTAAAAGTCAGGAGCAATTATTATTTTCTATGGAATCTGGCGGAAACAGTGAAAAAGAAGCTGTATTTTCAGCCGGGTATCTGCAGGGTAGAACTGCGGCCGCTTTTTTCCGACTATGCGGCGTACAGCTGCTTTGAAGATTTTCATTTGTTTCTGAAACGGGAAAAAGGAAGCTGGGAAACACGTACGCTCTGTCCGGAGCTGGTGATTGAAAAAGAAGAAGTGAATCTGTTGTTAAAGCCGGATATTTACGGGTTTTTGAAAAATTTTATCGAACCGTGGTATGAAAGCGGCAGGCTGATGGATATTGACCGGATTATATTATCCGGCCAAAGCAGCAAGATCGAATTGTTTCGGGAAGTCATGAAAGAATATGTGGCCGGAAGGAAGGCCAAGACAGGCGGGCAGACCGGATGTGAACGAAAGTTTTTATGTATGGAAGGGGCAATGGCCTATCAGCAGGACCGCAGGACAGGAAGGATACGCACGACCATCAGCTACGAACCTGCGAGGGCGCCGTATTCGCTGACAGCTGAAGATTATGAAATGGCCGGACGGCAGAAGACACTGCTGCAGAAAGGCACGCCTATGGGAGAAGTATATGGATTTTTATCAAGGCCGACAGGTACCGAAGAAATTTTGTTTTATTTAAAAGACGGGATGGAACAGGAAGTGTCCTGCATCCCATATAAGATTCGGGAAGAAATCAGAGAAGAAACCGGATATGGGGAGCTGTTGACGGAATATCCGTTTATCCGGCAGGAAGATTTGGACAGTATGCGTAATGGCGAACTGCGGCTGTTTATTTTTGGAGATTATGAAAACTGGGGATTTTCGGTGTTGGAGACGGCAAGAGAAGCAAACAGGCTGTACACCCGTCCGACGGGTTTTGTGCCTTTTGAGCCGGGAGCATGGGAGACAGACTTTTTTGACGGGAGGCATTAGCAGATGCAAAATTACGCGGAGCCGTTGTTTCATAAAGGAAGGGTACTGAAAAGAGAAAGTCTGGAGGTATTAAGAGATTTTCCGGCTGGACTGGCCAGAATGGAGTATGCGGACTGGGCTGACGGTATCTTGTATGGCTTTGACATCTCCTATGAAGCAGCGGGACAGGATGCCGGCAGCGGTACGGTTACGATTGAGGCAGGCGCGGTATGGCATGAGGGACAGGTGATCCTTACAGAAAAAGAACAGATTCCGTTTCGTGCCTATGAGCAGCAGATTACAGTATGCTTAAGAATCAATCCCGGCACATATACAGAAGACTTTTATATACGCCAGCTGGAACTGCGGCTGAAAAACGGCGAACCGGGAAACGCGGAGTTTGAGCTGGGCAGGTTCCGCCTGTCAGAAGGGGCGCGTCTGCGGAAAGACTATAAAGATCTGCGGGACTGCCGCACAGCTTATAATACACTCGATATTACACAGGCGCCATATGCAGGGCCGGGAGGCGTAACCGTATCGCCGGTTCTGCTGCGGGTGTTTGCAAGAATGATAATGGAAAATATGGGCGCAAAGGAGACGGATGTTCAGTTTGCGCTGCTCTGTCTGAACCATCCGCCGGTTACCAGGGAATGTCTGCTGCGTTACCTATGCAGAAGCCTGAAGGAACCGTTTCGGGAACTTTCCCACAGTGAGATTTTTGAACGGCTTGTGCGGATTGCCGGAGTCGGCGGACGCGGCATGGGGCAGAAGAGGAGATCGGAAGGGCCGGCGGTGTTTTAGATTTAGATATAGGTGCAGATGCAGAATAATATGGTAATCAGGAAAGGAACAGGTGGTTAATATGGCGAAATCTTATGTAGTAAGCGGGGCAAAAGTAAAATGTACCATGGGGTCGGTAGAGGCTCCGTTAAGAGTGCTGCCGAACCGGCGTGTACTGGCAAAGGGGAAACCGAAAGCAAATATATTAGATTGTAAGCCGATGGTTAATATAGGCCCGTTTGGCGTATGTAAAATGACAAAGCTGCCATGTGTGCCGGCCTGTGTCATGTGGCTGAACGGAAAGATGAATGTTATGGTGCAGGGAGCTCCGGCTCTGATGAAAAATTCGATGGCAGTCTGTATGGTTGGGGCGGGAATACTGAAATTGAAAAATGATGGTCAGTGATTGCAGGTGGAGTTGTCTGGAGGAATGAAAAATGAGAGAGTATGGAGATGAAGACTTTATCTGTATGCTGCGGGAGGCGCAGGAAGATGTGAGAAATACGCAGATGAAAGCAGGGATCGTGTTTGCAGGGGATAAACAGCTGCTTTTTCAGGAACGGGAGATATTTAGAAATCTAATGTGGATGTGGATGCCTGAAGATTTTACCATTCTTGGAAAAAAGTATGCAGAAATGAAATACCCGAGTGGTCGTCCAGACCTTATATATTCTAATCCCGAAACAACAGTTAATGTTAGTTTTTTGTACAGACAGGAAAAACTTGCAGCCGGACAGGAGGTAGAAGTGCGTGATGATCTGGGGCAAATCGTTCAGAACCTGTATCCAACTTGTGGCGTTTTGGATAAAAACTCTGTGCCAGTTGGGGAGAGCGAGGCAGCCTGGGTGGATTTTTTAGCGCCGGCCATGGATTCTTATATTTATAATATGATGTTCGTTGTATCATTAAAGGGCAGGCTGCTGATGGGAACGTGCAATTGCCCAGAGGCAGATCAGGAAGACTGGAAAGATTTGTTTGTACAGATGATCGCAACGATACGTACAGCCTGAATAGCTGAAAAAGAAAGGAAGGTGTTCTGGATGGAACTGCAGGAAGTTGGGAAATACAAAGTGGAACCGTTTGCCCTTGAAAGAATTTTAGATCTGGAATATGTGAAAACGATGAATGACCATGCAAAGCTTTATGTGCGCGGCGTCTTAAAAGAAGGGGAAGAAGACCGCATGATCGGGCTGCCGTGGGACGAGATGCCTGTGATGCTGACAGAAAAAGGCAGGCCATTGTTTTGCGGTGTTGCCACAGATGTAGGCGTCATATGTGAAAGCGGTGTTTATTATCTGGAAGCAGAAGCTGTTTCCTGGACGATAAAGCTGGATCAGGTAAAAAAGAAACGATCCTTTCAGGAAAAAGGACGCAGCTATGAGAGTATTGTTCAGGAGATTGCAGCTGCCGCCGGAGGCATAGCGTTTTACGAAGCGCCGGACAAAAAGATTGAGAATGTTTTGCTGCAGTATCGGGAGACAGACTGGGAATTTTTAAAAAGGCTTGCGTCTCACAGCAATAGTGTGCTTGTTCCGGTTTTGACAATGGGAATGCCTGCATTTTCAGTTGGTATTGCGCATGGAGGTGTTTTTGCTGAAGAAACAGCCAAAGCTGATTATTCCGTTCGAAAAAAAGTATCACGTTATCGGCAGCTGTCACAGTCTGAAGAGATTTCTTACAAGGAAAAAGATGCAGTAGAATATACAGTCCGTACAGAACATGCAGCGGCGGGAATTGGCGATAAGATCATTGTGAAAGGAAAAATGCTGTATGTCAGGGAAGCAAGGCTTTCACTGAAAGGGTCCGTTTTTTTATGTACATGTGTAGCTACGACAAAATCAGGTGTTTCTGCGCCTGAAATTGACCATCCATATATAAGCGGACTTACACTGGAGGGAAAAGTCATTAAAGTAGTTAATGATACGGTAAAGGTACATCTTTCCATTGATAAGTCGCAGGATGAGGCAACGGCATATCCATTTCCGTACGCTACCAGTTATTCTGCTGAAGGCCATACAGGCTGGTATGTAATGCCGGAAGTAGGAGATACCGTTCAAGTTATATTTCCGACAGAGGATGGAAACAAAGCGTATGCGATGCAGTCTTTTCGGCAGAAGCAAACGGAGCGTACGACAGATCCGGGAGTCAAGTATTTGCGGACTGCGGATGGAAAAGAAATCAAACTGGACAAAGATGAAATATTGATTACGGCAGAAGATGATTTGACTTATATCCGTATCAATAAAGACTCTGGTGTAGATGTGTTTACGATTCATGAAGTTAATGTATTAAGCGCAGACAGCATAACGCTTATGAGCGGAAATGATATTTCTATGTCATGCCTGAATGACTTTAATGTCGTTGTCGGGAAAGATATGAAAGTGAACGTAGCTGGTTCCATTGATATTACAAATAAAGACAATAATCTTAATATGGAACCTAAAAAAGGAATCAGCATAACGGCGGAAAAGCCAATTAAAATATCCAGTGACAATTCTATGGACATTGCCAGCAAGAAAAAGTTTACAGCATGCACCAAAGATGAAATGGATATTTCTTCTGCCAAAAATCTGAATATTTCTTCAAAAAAGAAGATGATATTGACAGCATCCAAGGCTTTGCAGGAAAACTGCAAAGGAAGCGCGATTCGAATAGACGGGAATGTTACGATAAAGGCAAGGCTGATTAAGGAGAATTAGTATGATAAAATCTGATCTGTATACGGATGAAGGAACATTAGATATACACGATTGTTCAGAAGCTGTTCAAGTTGTCTTGGATGTTGCAGGAAGTATACCGGTAGTCGGCGATGCTGTGCAGGATGCCGCTAAAAAAACGATAGGAAATCTTGGAGACGCGCTGTTAAAGGCAATGCCGGTATTGGTTCCGCAAATGGCGAATATTCCTTCTGTATTGAAAGAATTAGAGATGATGCAGAAAAAAGCAGCAGGTACAAAACCAAAACGGGCTGTAATAACCGTAAAACGTGCAAAAACAGTTTCCGCTATGAAAAAAGGCAAGGTACAGGATGGAGCCAAAAGTACGAGCGGAGCATTTGGCAGACAAAATTATATTAAAATGAAAAAAACAAAAGAAAAATCCAAATGTGTGAACGGAAAGTGCTTTACAGGAGATACGCTCATTCTTACAAAAACCGGTCTTCGGCCCATCAGGCAAATCCGGATCGGTGACGATATTTATTCTGGGAATGATGTCACAAAGGAGACAGGCTTCAAGAAGGTGGAAGAAGTTTTCAAAACCGAAGCGCATACGATTTATCATATCCGGATGGATGGAGAAGCAGAATTAAAGACAACAGCCTATCATCCGATTTTTGTTATAGACGAAGGATGGGTAAATGCTATAAACCTGAAGGAAGATATGCTGGTTGAAACAGTGGAAGGTTCTGCCAGGATTACAAATATCGAAAAAATCAGACATGAAGAGCCGATAGAAGTATTTAACTTTCATGTGGAAGATTGGGAGTCGTATTTTGTATCGGAAAAATCTGTTTATGTACATAACAGCAAAGGAGAACATGAAAATGAACATCCGAATGGTATTTATGAGGATATTAAGTACCATAACCGTTCAAAGAAAGGAGCAAGAACTAATAAAGGTAAAAATAAAAGAAGTGGAAAAGGTAATAAAAGTGAGCCGCCACAAGATGGACAAAAAGCTTTGGACAATTCTATTCCAGCGCCCGGTCAGTCAGAAAGAAGAAGATTAGCACGTGAGGGTGATAAGGTTGTTGTTTTACATGAGCATTCACCAGGAGTTTTTCATGGGTATCTTGAGGAACTTAATGAATTACCAGGTCCTGATCGTGCAGCTATATTAAAAGCAGAAAATTTTAAACCTTAAGAAAATAAATTAAAAAGGAAGATAATATAGTGGAAAAACAATATGTATTGATAAATAATAAATCATATAAAATGATATTGTCATTTGAAGATACAGAGTTTGATTTTTATACAGATGTATATGTGGAATTGCTTGTTGGAGAAAAATCTTTTTTACTTTTTCGAGACAAATTATTGGGATTAAAAAATATAATGGATGTTTATGACATTAAAACATTAGATGCAAGATTGGATGAAAGTAAACTGGGAATGCTTTTAAATGAGTATTGTCGAGGCGCTTATGCAGGGAAGTATGAGAAGAATTTGATCTTTGATAAGCAGAATAACTGGATTGGTGAACAGTATTATTGGATGCTAAGCAAAGAGTATACAACCTGGTTATATCAATATGGAAAGAATATAATTCTGAAAGTAACGCCTGTGTTTACCGGCTTCGATGAAGACGATTTCACCGAATCATACCGCAAATTTGCAAAAAACTACAAAGACACCTTCCGCCAAACAATAACACTGGAAGAAGTAGTCCGTGCCGAAAGAAAAGTGTTTGACTTATATGAAATCTATTTTGGACCATAAACAGCTCTGCCCCCATAACCCTGCATGATCCTGCAAGGTTATGGGGGCAATATACTCTACCGTTTTATATCATAATTCATATTCATCAGATTACGAATCGAAGATACATCATCTGTAATATTGGCATCTCCACGGATGGTATGTTTGATGGCGCTGCTTGCCACCGCAAAGTTAATAATGTCCATGGCCTTATAGTCGTTCATAATCGCATAGATCAGGCCGCTGGCAAACGCGTCGCCGCCGCCGACGCGGTCAAGGATATTAAATTTAAAGAGCTTGCTTTCAAATGTATGGCCGTCCAGCCACATATAAGCTTTTAAACTGTTCTCGCTGCCGCTGTGTGCGTAACGCACATGTCTGGCGATGCATTTTATGTTTGGATATCGTTCAATAAATGCCTGAAAGATTTCGTCCTGCTGTTCGTAGCTTGGCTGGAGAGGGATACCGTCTTTGATATCCCCTTTTGCATGATCTGTCTCATCCTTCCACAGATGATAAGGTTCAATGCCGAGCAGTACGTCTATAAACGGCAGGCATTGCGTGCAGAAATCTCTCGCTTCTTCCCATGTCCAGAGCGTACTTCTGAAATTACCGTCAAAGCTTATGGTCATTCCTTTTTCTTTTGCCGTTTTCAGGCTGTTTAGAATCAGCTTTCTGCATCCTTTGGACAACGCCGGTGTGATGCCGCTTAAATGCAGCCATGTAAAACCATCTAATAACTCGTCTAAGTCTACCGTGTCAAAATCAAACTCTGTCATAGCGCTGTGCTTTCTGTCATAGGTCACTTTGCTCGCGCGGATACCAAAGCCGGTTTCCAGATAGTAGCTGCCGAGCCGATGGGTCGGCGTTTGTTCTGGGGTGCTTAATATAACCGGCGTACAGTGCACATCATTGCTTCTCAGCATGCGCACCGCGCTTTTTCCAAGGCTGTTATTCGGCACTACGGTAAAAAAAGTGCTGTCGATGCCAAGATTGGCCAAAGCCAGTGCAATGTTTGCTTCGCTGCCTCCGTAGCTGGCTTCAAAGCTGCTTGCCATACGGATTTTATCATAATTAGGCGGAGTCAGGCGCAGCATGATTTCGCCGATCGTTATAAATTTATTTTCCGTATCTATTTCTGAAAGCAGAGGATTTGTATGTTCCATAGGCGCCTCCTTATATGAAAAAGATTATCTTAATACGCGTGCGCCGGCGCCTCCCATAATGGCTTCGACTTCTTTCCTGGTGGCTGTCGTAGTGTCGCCTGGCGTCGTCATTGCCAGTGCGCCGTGTGCCGCGCCATAGTTTACTGCGGTTTGTGCGTCCTGTGTCGTCATCAGGCCGTAGATTAATCCGGATGCGAAGGAATCGCCGCCGCCGACACGGTCTAAGATCTCCAGGCCTTTATAATCCTTTGACTTGCAGATATTGCCGTCGGCCCAGCAGATAGCGCCCCAGTCGTTTACGGTTGCTGTTTTGACGGTACGAAGCGTGGTTGCCACCGCTTTAAAATTCGGATAGGTCTGCGCTGCCTGATTGATCATTTTTTTGTAGCCGTCCAGGTTCAGCTCTTTGAGGTTTTCATCATTTCCTTCGATCTCAAAGCCAAGGCATGCGGTAAAATCTTCTTCGTTTCCGATCATAACGTCTACATAGGAGGCAATTTCCTTATTGACTTCCTGTGCCTTTTCTTTGCCTCCGATCGCGCTCCACATGGATGGACGGTAGTTCAGGTCATACGAGATGACCGTTCCGTATTTTTTAGCTGTTTTTATCGCGGCAAGCACTGTTTCACAGGACTGCTCGGAAAGCGCCGCGTAAATGCCGCCGGTATGGAGCCAGCGCACGCCCAGTTCCCCAAAGATATATTCAAAGTCGAAATCTTCCGGTTTTGCTTTGGAGATTGCCGTATTCGCGCGGTCAGAGCAGCCGACTGCCCCACGGATGCCAAAGCCGCGTTCTGTAAAGTTAATACCGTTTCTGCAGATGCGGCCGATGCCGTCTGTGTCCATCCATTTAATAAGTGAAGTATCCACGCCGCCCTGTAATATAAAATCTTCCATCAGCATGCCGACTTCATTGTCCGCAAATGCTGTGATTACAGCCGTATGCATGCCAAAGCATCTGCGCAGCCCGCGGATGACATTGTACTCTCCGCCGCCTTCCCATGCGCGAAAGCTTCTTGCCGTACGGATTCTTCCTTCACCGGGATCCAGACGGAGCATGACCTCGCCTAAAGATACGGCGTCATATTTACAGTCTTTTGCATCACGCAAATTCAAATTCATGTTCGTTCCCTCCATAATCTAATGCTACTGTTACTTTCTGATGCTTTTTACCAGTTCTGCGGCTTCTTTTGTCAGTTCGCATATTTTATCAAAATTTCCGGCTTTTACAAGGTCGCCTTTGACCATCCAGCTGCCTCCGCAGCAGAGTATTTTATCATAACTCAGATAATCTTTTAAGTTGGCTGCGCTGATGCCTCCGGTAGGCATAAACTGCACTGAGGTATAAGGAGCTGCAAGCGCTTTGATCGTGTTTACGCCGCCAAACTGTGCCGCAGGGAAAAACTTGATCACCTTAAGGCCTCGTTTTACTGCCTGAGCGACTTCGGACGGCGTGATGCAGCCTGGAAATACCGGAATGTCTTTTTGCAGGCAGTAATCTACGATTTCCGGATCAAAGCCAGGACTTACAATAAATTTTGCTCCTGCATGGACAGCGCGGTCTACCTGATCTGTCGTAAGGACGGTGCCGGCGCCTACGAGCATATCCGGATATAATTGTGTCATAATACGGATGGATTCTTCGGCAGCCTGCGTGCGGAACGTTACTTCCGCACAAGGCAGTCCTCCTTTTACCAAAGCTTCTGCCAATGGTTTGGCATCGTTGGCGTCTTCCAGTACAACGACTGGAACAACGCCGAATTGTGCAAATTTTTCATTGATTGTACTCATAGGTCCCTCCTTATTTTATACGCCTGAATAAGCGGCAAATCCTGCGTCAATTGGCAATACGACACCGGTAACCGCACTGGCGGCTTTTTCATCACACAGGAAGAATACGGCTCCAAGCAGTTCTTCCCCTTCTACAAAACGTCCCATTGGTGTTCCGTTTAAAATTTTATGCGCGCGCGCGGTCGGTGTACCGTCTTCTTGAAACAGGAGCGTGCGGTTCTGGTTTGAAATCAAAAATCCTGGGGCGATGGCGTTGCAGCGGATTCCAGTACCCGCAAAATGTGTTGCCAGCCATTGCGTAAAGTTGGAGGTGGCAGCTTTCGCAGCGGAATATGCCGGGATTTTTGTCAGCGGGATATAAGCATTCATAGAAGAAATATTCAGGATGCATCCGGCTTTGCGCTCGGCCATATCTTTAGCGAAAATCTGGGTCGGGATTAAAGTTCCCTGAAAATTCAGCTTGAATACGAAGTCTACGCCAGCCGTATCCAGGTCAAAAAATGTTTTCTGCCCTTCTGCCGCTTCATGATGATATTCGTTATCTGTAGTAGCTTTTGGGTTGTTTCCCCCTGCGCCGTTAATTAATATATCACATGGGCCGAAATCTTTTAAGATTTTTGCGTGTACTGCTTCGAGCGCTTCAGTTTCCAGCACGTTTGCTTTGTAGCCTTCGCAGATATATCCTTGCGCCTTGCATTCATCCGCCAGTTTTTTTACAGCTTCTTCGTTCAGGTCCAAAGCCGCCACTTTTGCGCCTGCCTGTGCAAAAGCCTTTGCCATCGTGCCGCAAAGCACGCCGCCTGCTCCTGTAATAACGACTGTTTTTCCTGAATAATCAATGTTTAATGGTAAATCCATAGTTTGCTCCTTCCTGGGATTATAAGTCAAATCCAAAAAATTGGTTGGTATTATGGTAACAAATATCTTCTGTCATTTTTATTAACTGTGCCCTGTCATTCGGATACTGGCCGCTTTCTACCCATTCACCGATCAGTTCGCATAAAATCCGACGAAAATATTCGTGCCTTGGATAGCTTAAGAACGAACGGGAATCTGTCAGCATGCCGATAAATCCGCCGAGCAGTCCGGTATTGGCCAGTTCTGTCAGCTGTGTGCGCATGCCGGTCCGGTTATCGTTAAACCACCAGGCGCTGCCCTGCTGTACCCATCCGGCTTCTCCGTCTTGCTGGAAACAGCCGGCGATGGTAACAAGCGCGGTATTATCCGATGGATTTAAGGAATAAAGAATCATCTTCGGCAGGCCGTCATTTTCCGCAAACGCATTCAGCAGCGGAGCTACATTTTCGACGCCTGACTGGCTGTTAATCGCGTCATAACCAGTATCCGGGCCGAGTTTGGCAAACTGCGGCTTGTTGTTATTGCGCAGACAGCCAAAATGAATCTGCATGACCCAGTTTTTCTCTTTGTATTTTTTTGCACATGCAATCGTAACGATCGTTTTATATACATCAGCTTCAGCTTTTGACGGACAGCTTCCTTCCATGGCTGTCTGAAATGCCCGGTCAGCCGCTGCTGTATCCGGCGCTGCGTACATGCAGTAGTCAAGTCCATGGTCAGCGCACAGGCATCCGTGCGCAGCGAAAAAGTCAATGCGGTCACAAAGCGCTTCTGTGACATCCTGCGTGCATTGGATTGTGCGGCCTGTGGTCTGTGCAAGCGTATGGATATAATCTGCAAAGCCTTCTTTTTCGATATTCACTGCCTTATCCGGACGGAAAGCAGGCAGTACTTTGATGTCCATGGCTGAATCCGCGGCGATCTGTTCATGAAAGTGCAGGTCGTCACATGGATCGTCCGTTGTGCAGATTGCCTTTACATGGAACATACGCATCAGATCTCTGGCAGAGTATCGTGCCAGTACTTCGTTGCATTTGTCATAAATTTTATCTGCGTTTTCAGCTGTCAGAGGCTCGTCAACGCCAAATACGCGCTGCAGCTCCAGGTGGCTCCAGTGATACATCGGATTGCCGATCAGACGCGGCAGTACGGATGCAAACGCGCGGAACTTTTCCCTTGGATCGGCATTGCCGGTTATGATTTCTTCCGGTATGCCGCCAAAACGCATCTGGCGCCATTTATAATGATCTCCTCCGAGCCATACCTGCGAGATATTGTCAAACTTACGGTCTTCGGCGATTTCCTGCGGGCTGATATGGCAGTGGTAGTCAATGATCGGCATTTTTTCCGCGACTTCATGATACAGCCATTTGGCAGTTGGCGTTGATAATAAAAAGTCCTGATCCATAAATTTTTCCATATTAGTTACCAACCTTTCCCTCTGTCTTTTCCAGCATATCCCAGCAGCCCCACAGATACATGATGCCAAGTGCCCGGTCGTAAAGCCCATAGCCTGGCCTGCACTGTTCGCCCCAGATGTGGCGCCCATGATCCGGGCGCACATAGCCGGTATAGCCGCAGTCATGATAAGCTTTTACAATATCAAGGATGCCGGTGTCTCCGTCACAGTCTCTGTGAGAAGCTTCGGTAAAGTCTCCGTTTGGATAATGTCTGACGTTTCGGATATGTGCAAAAGCGATTCTGTCACAATAAGTACGAACAATATCCGCGACATTGTTGTCCTTATTCGCGCCCAGGGAGCCGGAGCACAGGCACAGGCAGTTATATTCATCGTCTACCATCTTAAGAAACCGTCCGATGGACTCTTTGTCACATAACAGGCGTGGAATGCCGAAAATATCCCATGGCGGGTCATCCTGATGAATCGCCATTTTAATGCCTGTCTCATGGCAGGTCGGCATAATGGCTTCCAGGAAATATTTCAGGTTTTCCCACAGCTTTTCTTTTGTAACCGGACGGTAAGCTTCGAACAGCTCATCCAGCTTTGCCATCCGCTCCGGCTCCCATCCCGGGAAGGTCATCCCATGCAGGTTGTTGAGAATATAATCCGCCATTTCCTTGTAATCGTCCTGAATCCGGTTCTTTTCATAAAACAACGCGGTAGAACCGTCTTCCAGCGGATGGAACAAATCCGTCCTTGTCCAGTCGAAAATAGGCATGAAGTTATACGTAACTACTTTTACGCCGAATTTTGCAAGATTTTTTAACGTTGTTTTGTAATTTTCAATATACTCGTCGCGGGTAGGCAGTCCGATTTTAATATCATCATGCACATTGACGCTTTCCACGACTTCCATGTGGAAGCCGGCGCCTTCAATCTGGCGTCTTGCCTCTTCGATTTCTTCCACTTCCCATACTTCACCGGCCTGCTTGTCGTGCAGCGCCCATACAAGGCCGGTTACGCCCGGAATCTGTTTGATCATCTGCGGCGTAATACTGTCATTTCCTTCTCCGTACCAACGGAATGTCATTTGCATAAAAAAATTCCTCCTTTTTTAGATTAATCCCGCGGCCATAGGCAGTCCGGTACTTAAGAACGGAACATAAGTAACGAGCAGCAGTCCGGCCAGGATTGCGGCATAATACCAGAGCATATATGGAATCGTTTTTGCTAACGAGGTATTACCTACTTTAATGGCTACAAATAAAGTGTTTCCTACTGGCGGCGTAATATTCCCGATACACAGGTTATAGACGAGTATCAGTCCGAAATGTACCGGATGCATGCCAAAAGTCTTTACAATTGGCAGAAACAGCGGTGTAAAAATAAGGATAGCAGGAGTAACGTCCATAAATGTACCGGCAATCAGTAAAATCACATTCATAATCAGCAAAATGATAATATAATTATTTGTCAGTCCAAGCAAAGCAGCTGAAACTGCCTGCGGAATCTGCATAAACGCCATGACCCATCCAAGAATGTTCGACACGCCAATCAAAAATACTACCATACCACTCATTTTAGCACTGTCTACGACGATTTTCCAAAAAGATTTTAAAGTAATGTTACGATAAAAGATGCCTAACACAAGCGCATATACGACTGCCACCGCAGAACCCTCTGTAGCTGTAAACACGCCGATAACAATGCCGCCGATTACGATGATAATGAGTGACAGGGCAGGAAGCGCGCGGAGCGTGGCCATGCCAAGGTTTTTCCAGTCAAACTTGCCTGCGGCGCCTTTGTAGCCTTTGCGTTTTGCTAAAATAATGCCGACGATCATACAGCAAAGCGCCCAGAGAATGCCCGGAATGTATCCGCCCAGAAACAGTGCGGCGACGGAGGTGCCGCCGGATGCCAGCGAATAGGTGATCAGCGCGTTGGATGGCGGGATTAACAGGCCGGAAGGCGCGGATGCCCCATTTGTGGCAGCGCATAATGCCGGATCAAAACCTTGTTCTTCTTCGCCTTCTTTTACCATGCTCCCCACTGCGGCTGCCGCTGCGGAGGCGGAACCGGAGATCGCGCCGAACAATGCGTTTGCGCCTGCGTTTGTTACGAGCAGTGCTCCCGGAAGCTTTCCGAGAATCGCCATAACAAAGTCAACCAGACGTTTTGCGATACCGCCCTGGTTCATCAGGTTCCCTGCCAGAATAAAAAACGGAATGGCGGTCAGGCTGAATTTGCTCATGCCGACAAACGTTCTCTGCGCAGCGGTAACGACGGATACATCAAGAGGTACTGTCTGTAAAATAGCTACTAAAGCGGAGATACCGATCGAATATGCAATCGGCACGCCAAATGCCAGCAGCAGCAACAGAATAACAAGAATAATAACGAGTGATTGTATTGCCATTTATACCGCCTCCTTTTCGCCAGTCTGTTTTTTTAAGATATCTGCAATATTTAAAATGGTATAAATCATATTTAATATACCGCAAAGCGGCAGAACGATGTAAAAAATACCGATCGGAACTCCTAAGGAAGACGTCATCTGACCCATCGCAAGCGTTGTAATCTGTACACCGCCGAATACCAAAATAACAGCCGAAAACAAAAATGCGATAAGTTCTCCAAAACAAAGCAGGCCTTTTTGTACGGACGGGCTGAATTTTTCCACGATAATCGGGATATTCATATGCCCGCGTTCACTTGTAACAATCGACGCGCCCAGCAGACTCATCCATGCGAACAGATAGCCAACGAGTTCTTCTGACCAGGTAGACGGATTTTTAAAAACATATCTGGTCAGTACCTGCCAGCAGGTCAGAATGACCATTGCAAGAAAACTGATTCCCGCCAGCCCATTTAAAATTTTAGTGATCCAGTCACGAAATGCTTTCATATGCCGACACCTCCTACTCTGCTTGCGCGTCAGATGGATACTGCGCGTTATGCTCCTGGATCTTATCATATATTGGCTTTAGATCTGGATACTGCGCCAGCATTTCTGTGTGCATTGCTGAACATGTTTCCTGGAAAGGCTTTGTGTCCGGATAAAGAAACTGTACACCCTGATCGCCAGCAGCCCTTTCTTTTGCGGCTTCTACAGCTTTTACCCATTCTTCACGTTCTACCTGATTGATCAAATGAAATCCTTCCTCGAATATGACGCGGTCTTCTTCCGGCATCTCATCTAAAAATGCGCAGTTTCCGATCAGGATATCAGGAATCATCTGATGCATATCATATGAATAATATTTGCAGACGTCTCCATGTCCGTTAGACGTCAAAGCCATCTCGTTATTTTCCGCGCCGTCAATGACTTTGGACTGCAGTGCGGTATACACTTCACCAAATCCCATCGGTGTGGCGGAACCGCCGAGCAGTTCCATCATACGTACATTAGTCGGAGACTGCTGTACACGGATTTTTAATCCTTTCAGATCCTGCGGACTTTCAATAGGCGTAGACACCGTATAAAAGTTACGCGTGCCGGCATCAATCCATGTGACTGCTTCAAAACCAGCCTTTTTGGTAGATTCAAAAATAGGATCTACGATCTCAGGATCATCCATTGCCGTATGGTAAGCATCCGCCGAAGAAAATAGATACGGCAGGTTAAACAACGTGTAATTTTCAGAAAATGTCTCTAAAATAGAATTGCTTGCCACACAAAAGTCAATAGCGCCAGTCTGTGTCAGCTGCACCATATCCGTCTGGGAACCGAGCAGCTCGCTTGGATAAATCTCAATGTTATACTTGTCGCCAAGCTTGCTCTCTACATATTCCTCAAATTCCAATAGTGCAACATTTGTGGGATGGTCTGTCGCCTGATTGTGCCCGATCCGGACAATCTGCCTGCCGCCGTCCGTCCCTCCGCATCCGCAAAGAGCTGCCGCCAGCATTCCGGTGCCGAAAATCACAGGCAGTATTCTGCGATATCGTTTCATAGTGTTTTCCTCCTTTTCCTGGTGTTTCCAAAACAAAACCGGCTTGTTTTTGATAGAGTTAGTATATCAAAAAAATTCAAAAATAACATGGTAGTTCCAGCTTGAAATATGGTGAATCTTGCTATATAATATTCCATATATCCTTCGGTTTTATGCACTTTATCTAATATAAAGGGAGGTTTTTATGCATTATGTATAAAGAAGAGTTTAATCCAAGTCAATTTATGACAGAACGGTACTTCGAATTTCACCATTCTTATAATGAAACGCCTCCAATGGTTGAATTTCACCAGCATCCCTTTTATGAAATTTTTTTCTTTTTATCCGGAAATGTGAACTATATTATTGAAGGCAAAAATTACAGCCTGCGTCCAGGGGATATTCTGTTAACCGGAAGCCGGGATATCCATCGTCCGGATATTCATCCAGGCAAGCCTTATGAGAGAATCGTAGTCTGGCTTGCGGATGATTTTTTCGGACACTTAAAAGATTTCTACGGCGAAGACCTGACGGCATGTTTTACAGACGCCGCGTTTAAGGATTACCGTCTGATCCGCCCGGATCATCAGCAAATTGTACAGCTGAAAAAACTATGCACCCAGATATCCGAGGCAAAGCGCAGCAAAGAAATCGGAAGCTATGCGCTGGCCTCCGCCTATTTAACCGAATTTCTTGTGCAGATCAGCAGAGCTTATTATGAAGCCCCGGATTCTATCAAGGATGATGTAGTGGAAAATGAGAAGATCAATGAGATTCTTGTATATATTAACGAAAACCTTACAGAAGATTTATCGCTGGAACACCTGGCGGCCAGGCATTATACGAGCAAATATTATTTAAGCAGGCAGTTTAAGCAGTTTACGGGGCTGTCGCTTTATCAGTATATTATGAAAAAAAGGCTGAACGTATCCAGAAATATGCTGCGAAGCGGCAGCTCGGTGCTGGATGCGTGTTTTCAGTGCGGGTTTGGGGATTATTCTAATTATCTGAAAGCGTTTAAAAGAGAATTTGGGAGGACGCCCAGTACATATTTGAAAGTATAATGATTGCATCAATAGACAACTGCATGAATGACAAAGGCGGTGAGAATATGGAGGTAATAGAAACGTCAAAAGAAGAAATAATGAAAAATGCTATTTCAGACTTTTCAAGAGTACAAAGACGTATGTTTTTAGCAAAGAAAGAAAATGCAGCCGAAACATACAATGACTTAAAAGATGAATATATCGACTTAAAAGCATTGCTTACTTCTTTAGGAGTAAACCTTACGGAAATCGACAAGATAAAGGAGTAATAAAACCGTATAACCATTGACCAGCATGGTTTCCTGTGCTGGTCAGGATTTTTTTAATGCCATCAGCATTGAAAGTCACTGGTATTCATTTATACAAAGTTATGATGAAAATAGATAGATTTTTCTCCAAAAATAGTATATAATAACGTGGTACTTTACAATAATGAAGGAAGGAATGTATTTATGAATAAGAAAAAGTCAACTTACTATCTGGTTCCATTGATTTTATTATTGACCATTGTGCCGCTGATTGTATTAGTGCATAAATATCAGACAAATCTGTCCCAGTTTGACTGGAGTCCTGTTTCGGAGGAAAAATATGATTTTTTTATGTATCACAAAGCGATCGCGATTACAGTGATAGGAGCCGTTATGTGTGGGATTCTTGCGCTGCGGTATAAAACAAAGCAGAAGGAATTTAAGCTCTGCTATGAATTTATCCCTGTTGTTGTGTATGCGGCGTTTACCTGTTTGTCTACGTTGTTTTCTCAATATAAATATTTTAGCATTCATGGCGCCAGTGAGGTTTTTGAAACACTGTGGGTACTGCTGAGCTACTGCGTCATTGCGTTTTATGCGTATCAGTTTGTGAATACGTTTGAAGAGCTGGACTGTGTTATGAAATGGATGACGGTTGGCCTGGCAGTTATGCTTGTGCTCGGCCTGGCACAGGCGGTCGGGTATGATTTTTTTATGACGGATTTGGGCAAAGAATTCATCACAGGAGGACAAGCCAGCAATTATGGCATAGACCTTACCTTTGAAAAAGGGCGGGTTTTTTTAACGGTATATAATCCGAACTATGTGGCTTCTTACTTTGCGCTGATGATTCCTATGGAGATTGCGCTGCTCGTCAGACATAAAAAATGGTATATGAGAGCTGTTTACGCGGTTTTGCTTGCTGCTTCTTTAGTATGCCTGCTTGCGTCCGGGAACCGAAGCGGCATCGTTGCGTTTGCGGTAACGGGTGTGCTTGTGATTGTGCTGTATTTCAAAAAAATTATAAAGGCGTGGAAATTTGTCGTTCCGGCGGCAGTTATTACAGCTGTTATTTTTGCCGCTTTTATATCAAAAAACGATTTGATTATAGAAAAGTTCGTAAGGCTGTTTACGGCACAGGAGGCGCCGGATTACGCGATTTCAAAGATTGTTACGGAAGACGATATCGCGATTACTTATCAGGGGGAAGTATTTCATATCGCATATGATATTACGGAGGAAGGCGCGATCAATGTATCGTTAACGGATGATGCAGGGGAAATTGTGAACAGCGTGTTTGATGAAGACAATTATACCTATCATGTCAGTGATACGCGTTTTCCGGAGTTTTACGTGCAGGCAGTGAATCTAAATGAAGAAGTGGCTATGAACGTATATGCGGATCATATCAACTGGTATTTCAAAAAAGGGGACGACAATACTTATTATTATTATAATATCTATGGCCGATGGGATAAGATTAACAATCCGCCGCGTGTGGCTGTGAAGTTTTTGGAAAGAGTGTTTGAAGAACGTGGCACGATCTGGTCAAAAACGATACCGATGCTGAAAAACAGCATTTTATTTGGTACGGGCGCGGATACATATACGGTAACTTATCCGCAGGACGATTATGTAGTGAAGACATATACCGGATCGCAGGCAGCGCTGGATGTAAAGCCGCACTGTTTTTATCTGCAGGTAGCGACACAAAGCGGCATTCCAGCCCTGATAGCAGTGCTTGTATTTTATGTATGGTATTTTGCAACATGTCTGCGGCTGTATCGGAAGGCGGCTTATGAGGATAGTATGGAGATTATTGGAGCAGGTCTGATGTTTGCAACCTTTACTTATATGGTTGTTTCTGTATTAAATGATTCTACGGTATCGGTTGCTCCGATTTTCTGGGCTATGATGGGGTTAGGCATAGCGGTTAACGAAATGGTGAAGAAAAAACAGGAACTGCGCAAAGAAGAAAACGCTCTGCCTGTTAAGGATCAGGAAGTAATCACAGACACTGTGACAGAGCCTGCAGCAGCGGCGAAAAGCGGGGAAATCAAAAAGGGCAGTAAGAAAAAAACAAAGAAAAGGTCGAAAAAATGAGTATGCAGCCTATAAAAAACAGAGGAAAACTGATTGTATTTGAAGGGATAGACGGGAGCGGAAAAAGTACGCAGATTCGCCTGCTTGCAGACAGGCTGCGGGAGATGCACATTGCCTTTTATACGACGATGGAGCCGACAGATTCACCGATTGGCTCGATGATCCGCCAGATTTTGACAGGCAGGATGCATGCGGATCCGAAGGTTATTGCGGCCTTGTTTACGGCTGACAGGCTGGATCATCTGCTGAATGACGTGAATGGAATCGCCCGCCGGATAGACGAAGGCACCGTGGTTATTATGGACAGATATTATTTTTCGTCTTATGCCTATCAAAGCGTGGATTTGCCGATGGAATGGCTGATGCACGCGAATGAACCGGCGAGGGATATTATGCGGCCGGATATGAATCTTTTTATTGATATCGAGCCGGAGCTTGCCATGGAACGTATTTCGAAAAACCGTTTTCAAAAGGAATTGTTTGAAGAAAGGTCGCGTCTGGAGCTTGTGCGGAATAATTATTTAACAGCGTTTGACAGGCTGCGGGACGAAGAACAGGTAGCTGTCATTCGCGGGAATCAGGAGCAGGAAGCGGTTGCACAGGATATCTGGGACGTAGTAAAAAACATATTGTAGTTTATATGTAACAGTTCAAGGGTTATCTGAACTGTTACGTTTATATAAAACCAGGGAGTGTATCAGATGAAATATGCGACAAACAATGAGTGGAATCATTTTGGATTTTCAGAAGCTTATATATCTGAAATACAAAAAATCAACGGCGGTTTTCAGTTTACATTAGATAATGTAATGATTCATCCTGAGAATTCGAAAAACCGTGATATTCGGCAGATGCGTGCGAATGAGCTGCATTTTACAATCCATGAGGCACGGATTCTGCAGTTGGTGGAAGAAGGGTATAAAGTATACAATGCTGACGGAAAGTTAATGGAACAGCATCAAGATCAGGCGGTGGAACCGGATTGTTATAACGAGATATTAAAATCCATCGCGGATGGCGAAAGCTGTATCTATGCGCTGGAAAAATCTGAAAATACATATCAGATGACGATAGACGCAAGCAACGAACGTACTTATGTGCTGTCTATAGCCGGAACGGGGGACACAGAGGAATGGAATCGTTTTCTTAATATCTGAGATTGAAAAAGGATGTATTTGTTTATATGCACATTTAGATACGGATTGGAGATGCCATAATGATTCAGGATATTGCACCAAAACGGCTCTATAATGAATATGAGCCTAAGACACAGGATCATAAGGATTACATAGCTGTCTTTATGAAAAATAAAATTTTAATAAAACAAACGGACAAACGGATGCAGCTGCCACAGCGGGCAGAGACAGAGGCTTTGGCAGGTCATGCCTTGCACGCGGACACCTATTTGTTTCGCATAGATGATTGCGCTTACTTTTTGCATCTGGGTGATTTGGAGGAAAGTAAGAGCTGCAGTGCCTGGAACTGTACAGAGCCTTTCTGCTGGATGACATTGCCACAGTTACGTGCGCAGGCGGACCATGAGCTTTGCTTTGCTGTGTATACAGCGTATCATTTATATGTATGGTATCAAAACAACAGATTTTGCGGCCGCTGCGGAAGCAGGACAGTGCCGGATCAAAAAGAGCGGATGCTTTCCTGTACGGCATGCGGCAATCAGATCTATCCGCGTATAGCGCCGGCAGTGATCGCAGCGGTGACAAATGGGGATTCTATACTGCTGACGAAATATGCAAACAGGGAATATAAGCGCTATGCCCTGATTGCGGGGTTTACAGAAATCGGCGAGACAGCGGAGGATACGGTACGGCGGGAAGTCATGGAAGAGGCAGGAATCCATGTAAAAAATATCCGCTATTATAAGTCGCAGCCATGGGGGATTGACGGAAATCTGCTGCTTGGCTATTTTGCCGAGTTAGATGGCAGCGGAGAGATTTCGCTGGATGAAAAGGAACTGGCGTCCGCGGAGTGGGTCAGGCGGGAAGAGCTGAAAGATATGGACGACTGTTTCAGCCTGACAAGGGAAATGATGCGTATTTTTTATGAAAATCGTTGATCTTTGTAGCAATTTTGGGTAAAATGTAGTATGATAAATGCAGATTATAAAATAAAACAATTAAAACGGAGGTATAAAGATGGTAAATCCGGCTATGATTTTTAAGATAAAAAGTATGTGGGACGAGTTTACACGCAGCCACCCGAAGCTGCCGCGCTTTTTTCAGGCGGTTGTCAGCCATCCTTTGGAGGAAGGGACAATTATCGAATTGACGATTCAGAGGCCAAATGGAGATACACTTACCTCGAATGTCAAGCTGACGGCTTCGGATCTGGAGCTGGTGGAACAGCTGAAAGAGTTGGGAACGGTAAATATGTCGTAAGGAACCTTAAAAATACAGATGATAAGGAAACTGTTCCAAGTATCCGACATACTGTATAGATAGAGAATGCAGGCGGTAGGAATGATTATGGAAAAAACAGCACAATTTAATGTGGAATCAGTAGAAAGCCTGATTGACCGCTTTCGCGTCAATGGACTGGAGACGATCAATCTTGGGCTGCTTTGTTTTCGGTTTGCTCCGGCACTAAAGGAAATGAATCTGATATCCGTACTGACAAAGATTTCAAAAATGCTTCAGACAAAAAAAGTATCACAGGTAGAGGACAGCCATATTACGGGCTGGTACTTTAATTTTTATGCAGGATTTATTCAGTATCTGGTCAACCGAAATATTAAATTTGAATTGTATTACTCTAAAAAAGGAAGAAGTTGGAGAGAAAGATTGGATTTGGCGTTGCTGTGCAGACAGTTGGGCAATTACCGCATAGCATATGAGAAGAAGCTGAAATCAGCATAGCGCGTGTTTGAAAAATGCTCGGAATAAAATTTTTGCACAGCCTAAAAATTTCCAGTATAAAAGAAGCCTCCCTGACCATACTATGAATACAATGTTTGAACAAAACATTGCAACGATAGATATTAAATAGGAGGCTATGAAAAATGGCAAAGAACAAGACATCGAATGCATCTAATTCAACAAATGCAAACAACGCAAGCAACGCATCGAATGCGAGCAATGCAAACAATGCATCTAATGCAAGCAATGCGTCCAATGCAAGCAACAGCTCCAACAGAGCAAGCAACGCCAGCAATGCTCAGAATGCTAAAAACCAGGCTTCTAACAAAGCTGACAGCAAATTTTCAGACTGCCACACAAAATAATAATGGCAATCGCTCCTCAATTGAATAAACTATACTAACAAAACAGCTCTGTACAAAAGAAACAGCAGTTCCTTTTGCACAGGGCTGTTTGTATGTTAGGAGGAGCTATGGATTTTGAACTGATTAAATGTAAAGATGCGCCGGCATATTTAAATCGCCGGGATACGTTTTTTGTAGACTTAAGAGATACGCAGCAGTATATGGAATATCATCTGCCAGGCGCCAAAAATTTTCCGTATGAAAATATGGAGGAATGGGAGCGGAGGCTGCCAAGAAGAGGGATGATTATTTTTTACTGTGAACATGGAAATCTGAGCCTGATGGCAGCGAAAAGGCTGAGCCGGCGCGGATATCATGTCGGGGCGTTAATCGGGGGCGTGCAATGTTTTCTTACAAAAAATGCGCATCTGAATGAAAATTTGATTGACACCGTAAATCAGACAAGATAATATAATCTAAGGAACCAGACAAAGGAAAACACGGGAAAACGATGGAGAAATTATGCAGATATTTGAATTAATCGCACCATGTCATTTTGGATTGGAAGCGGTATTAAAAAAAGAAATCTATGATCTTGGATATGATATTACAAAGGTAGAAGATGGAAAAGTTTCATTTTCGGGAGACGCGCAGGCGGTCTGCCGTGCGAATATGTTCCTGCGCACGGCGGAACGGGTGCTGCTGAAAACAGGCAGTTTCAAGGCTGTTACGTATGATGAGCTGTTTGAAGGAATTCGCGCGCTGCCATGGGAGATGTATCTGCCAAAAGATGCAAAATTCTGGGTTACGAAAGCATCTTCGATCAGAAGCAAATTGTTTAGTCCGTCAGATATCCAGCGGATCGTGAAAAAGGCGATCGTTGAAAAAATGAAGGAATACTATGATATAGAGTGGTTCACAGAAACAGGGGCGGAATATCCCATACGGATTTTCCTGCTCAAAGATGAAGTAACCGTAGCGATAGATACGTCAGGTGATTCGCTGCACAAACGCGGATACCGTACGATGAGCGGCCTGGCGCCGATCTCTGAGACATTGGCGGCTGCGTTAATCCGGCTGACTCCCTGGCATGCAGACCGTATTTTAGTAGATCCATTTTGCGGCAGCGGGACGTTTCCGATCGAAGCCGCGCTGATGGCCGCTCATATTGCGCCTGGAAGCAGCCGTGATTTTACGGCGCAGGAATGGATGAACCTGATTGCAAAAAAGACCTGGTATGAAGCGGTGCAGGAGGCGCAGGATCTGGCTGATCCGAATGTAGAGGTGGATATTCAGGGATATGATATCGACGCGGAGGTGATTCGCATAGCGCGTGATAATGCAAAGCGTGCCGGTGTGGATCATCTGATCCATTTTCAGAAGAGAAGCATACAAGAGCTACGGCATCCGAAAAAATATGGGTTTTTAATTACGAATCCGCCATATGGAGAACGTATGGAGGATAAGAAGGATCTGCCGAAGCTGTATGAACAGATAGGGGAAGCATATCGAAATCTGGATGCATGGTCGTTATACATAATAACCGGATATGAAGATACAGAACGATATGTTGGACGAAATGCAGACAAAAAGCGAAAGATTTACAATGGGATGCTAAAGACGAATTTTTATCAGTTTATGGGGCCGAAACCGCCGAAAAGGAAAAAATAAGTATGCATGAATGGAAAAGATATGTCTGGTTTGCAGTCATACTTGGATTATTAATGCTGTTAAAGTTTGAATTCATCGGGCAGAGCTTTGCACATACGACAAAGGTGCAGGGGGCAGATCTGCGAAAGGAAGAATGGAATCCTGTCATTGCAAAGGAAGTCAATCAGATGTATCTGGCGGTGCATATTGACGGACGAAAATTTACAAATCTGGATGACGGCATTTATATGGATGACGCACGCAGGATGATGCTCCCGATCCGTATACTGCGGGATGCCTTCGCGTGCAGCGCGCATTTGTACGATCAGCAGCTTTTTGTTGTGGAAAAGAAAGAAGATGTGCTTGAGTTCATGCCGGATGAAAATTATTATATCAAAAATAAAGAAAAAATAATGAAAAGTCCGGCGCTTGTGACGGAAAATGGTGAATTTTATCTGCCGTTGGAAATAATGATGGAGGAATTCGGATATGTAAGTCAGTGGGATATGGAGGAGAATATGCTCATTGTTCAAAATATCCTGCCAGATGATGAGGAACATTTGCCGTTTCGATATGATCTGAGAGAAAAGGAGCGTGCGCCAAAGATTCGGGATCAGGGGCCATATGGCACCTGCTGGGCGTTCGCTTCACTGACAGCGCTGGAATCTTCCTTGCTGCCGGAAGTGAAGCTGCAGCTATCCGTAGACCATATGAATCACAATCACAGTTTTACAAGCTCGCTGAAAGATGGCGGACAGTATACGATGGCAATGGCATATCTGGCAGCATGGCAGGGGCCGGTCAGGGAAGAAGACGATCCCTATGGAGATGGAATCACAGACGCTTCGCTGGCAGCGGTTAAACATGTACAGGATATGCACATTATAGAAGCAAAAGATCTGGACGGGATAAAAAAGGCGGTGTTCCAGTATGGCGGTGTTGAGAGCTGTATTTATACAACTCTTCAGAACGCAGGCGGAGATTCTTCCTATTATAACAGGGAAAAATATGCCTATTGCTATAAAGGAGAAGAAAAACCAAATCACGATGTAGTAATTATCGGATGGGATGACAGTTTTCCAAGGGAATATTTTAATACAGAGGTTGCAAATGACGGAGCGTTTATTTGCCAAAACAGCTGGGGGACGGACTTTGGGGATGACGGTGTGTTTTATGTGTCCTACTATGATACGAATATTGGAATTCACAATCTCGTTTTTACCGGAGTGGAAGACGCTGACAATTACGACAAGCTGTACCAGTCGGATTTATGCGGCTGGGTTGGACAGATGGGCTATAATAAGGAAAGCATTTACGGAGCCAATGTATTTTTGGCGGAGGAAGAAGAGGATATAGCGGCAGCCGGATTTTATACGACAGGCAAGAATACAAGTTATCAGGTGTATATTGTCCCGGAATTTGCAGAGGTATCATCCATGGACAGCCGGATACTTGTGGCAGAGGGGCGGCTGTCTTATGCAGGTTATCATACGATTCCATTTGAACAGTCGATCCGGGTGGCGAAAAACAGGAAATTTGCGGTAGTAGTCTGGTTGTCTACGCCAAATGAAGTTCGGCCGATGGCGATTGAATATGCAGCGGATGAACTGACGCAGGATGTAATTTTGGATGATGGGGAAGGATATGTCAGTGCACAGGGAAAGCAGTGGGCGGATGTCAGAGAAAGCTCAGACTGTAATTTGTGCATTAAAGCATATTCCAGACGGCCCTGGCAGCAGAGGGAAATTCAATAAACATATGGTAGGATGAAAATTACGAAAACTACAAATAAAGACAGCCGGCGGGCTGGTCAATAAACATATGGTATGATGAAAATGATGAAAATTACGAAAACTACGAATAAAGACAGCCGGCGGGCTGGATTCAAGACACAGGAGGAGGAAAACAGGTATGGAAAAGAGACTGGCACGTTTTACAGCAATTTTTACGTGTGCATTTTCTCTTTTTGCATGTGTGGCAGTATGCTTTCTGCCTGCACTGGAGCAGCGCATAGAAGCGTTCAGCGCCAGCATCCGCAGGGATCAGCTGGCCAGGGAAGAGCGGTATGCGCTGCTGGAAAAAATGTCTGGTCTGGAAATTATGGATTATAATACGCAGCAGGTACAAAAGCAGGCGGAAAAGGCAGAACAAGAAGAGCAGGAAGTAAAAGAAGAAGGAAAAGAACCGCAGCCGCAGCAGGATGTGATCGTTATTTCCCATCAGATGCAGCTGGAACTGCCGAAAGGCGCGGATGCAGCAAATGTAGAGGTATTTGAAAATCTTATCACGCGCCGGATAGATATTCGGATACCAGGAGCAGATGAAAATTATATTTATGACTATATGGTAGTCGGTGAAAGCGGGAATATGGAAAGCCTGGACTATTCCAGCGACGGAAGCAGCGGTACCGTTGCGCTGACCATGGATACAGCAGTGGAAGCAGACTATAGCTTTGATGAAGATTATTTATATTTGGACTTTTTATCCCCAAGGGATCTGCATGACTGGATTATTGTTGTAGATGCCGGCCATGGAGGCGGTGCGCCTGGAGCGGTATCCGGTACGTACTATGAAAAGAATATTACACTTGCGATTGTACAGCAGATCAAAGCGTTGTTTGACGAAGCGGATGATGCCAGTATCGGTGTTTATTATACGAGACTGGATGATTCAAATCCTTCGCTTTCCGAGCGGGTAACGCTTGCCAATGATCTGGGGGCCGATTTGTTTTTAAGTGTGCATATCAATTCTTTAAAAGGGAATACAGGGGTAGAAGGTGTAGAAGTCATGTATAATGAACTGGCGCCGGATACGGCATTTGATACCCAGGATTTTGCGCAAATATGTCTGGATGAAGAAGTGGCTGCGCTGGGGGCAAAAAAGAGAAGACTTATCAATGGAAATAAAATCTATATTATACGAAATTCCGCTGCCCCTGTGGCGCTTGTTGAAGTGGGATTTATGAACAATCCGAACGAATTGGCAAGGCTGGTTGATCCAGGTTATCAGAAAAAAGCAGCAAAAGGGTTATATGAGGCTCTGCTGAAATCATTAGATCAGCTGGATAAACAGAACTGAAAAAGGTAAAATATGTACATCTGACAGGAGGAAACGATGGCAAGTCGAATTATTTTTGCAACAGGAAATCAAAACAAGATGAAAGAAATACGAGAAATACTATGTGGCTGCGGACGAAGCATCTTATCGATGAAAGAAGCAGGCATTTACGCCGATGTGGTGGAAGACGGGACAACTTTTGAAGAAAATGCATGTATTAAAGTGACAGAAATTGCAAAGGCAGCACAAGGCGATATCATACTGGCAGACGATTCCGGCCTGGAGATAGATTATCTGAACAAAGAACCAGGTATTTATTCGGCACGATATCTGGGAGAAGATACCTCTTATGATATTAAAAATCAGACGCTGCTGTATCGTCTGGCCGGCGTGGAAAAAGAACGCAGGAGCGCGCGGTTTGTATGCGCAATCGCAGCAGCGGTTCCTGGCATGGGTGTTTTTACGACCAGAGGGACGATAGAAGGATACATAGGGTGGAAGATGGCAGGAACCAATGGATTTGGGTATGATCCGATTTTTTATGTGGATGCATATGGCTGTTCGACGGCAGAGCTGACGATGGAACAAAAGAATGCATGCAGTCACAGGGGGAATGCATTGCGCGCAATGAAAGCAGAACTGGTCAGCAGAGGCGTATTGTGTAGCAGTCCGACAAACAGTATGGAGAAGAATTGAAAGCGAGGAAGATGGATGTTATGAGAGTGTTAGTAATCAGTGATACACATGGATATCATAAAAATCTGGACAAAGTGCTGGAGATGGAGCGTCCATATGATCAGGTCATCCATCTGGGAGACATTGAGGGAGATGAAGACTATTTAGAATCCGCAGCAGGCTGCCCGGTAGCCGCGGTAAAGGGAAACAACGATTATTTTTCGCCGCTGCCGCAGGAACAGATGATAGAATTGGATGGAAAGCGGATATTTATCACACATGGGCACTACTATTATGTAGTAGCCGGTCTGGAACATCTGATTCGGGAAGCAAAGGGCAGAGGCGCTGATATGGTTATGTTCGGACATATTCACCGCCCAGTCATCCGCCAGGAAGGAAATCTGTCGGTCATTAATCCGGGAAGCCTGTCCTTTCCAAGGCAGGAAGGGCGAAAACCCTCGTATATTGTGATGGAATCAGACGATGGAGAAGAGTTCAGATTTTTTTTGAAATTTATTTAAAATTTCTTAAAAAAAGTGTTGACAATCTGGAAATAGTAGGGTATACTTTATCTTGCGTTCGGGAAAACAGAAAAGTTAACACAGCGGGGTGTGGCTCAGCTTGGCTAGAGCGCCTGGTTTGGGACCAGGAGGCCGCAGGTTCGAATCCTGTCACCCCGATCGTTACAAATCATGCGGGTGTAGTTCAATGGTAGAACACCAGCCTTCCAAGCTGGATACGT
>CAOKJJ010000009.1 GCA_948468465.1 uncultured Eubacterium sp.
CATAACAATTTATAACAAAATGTTTTGTATTTCGTTAAAAAGATTTATGAATTGTCATTTCTTTTAAAGATATTATTACAAAAAGGAAAATAAAATTACTATATAACAAAATGGAACTGGATGGCAAAAATCAAAGCCAACCAAGTTCCATTTTGTTCCTCTATAATTTGGATGTACCACTAAAATATCCTATTTAATTTCTTTTCTTAATCTTGCAGCATTCTATCAGCTTTTACCAGCATAGCTATTGGGGTGGCTTACAGTTTCTGCCCTTGCATATTCCTAACAAAATGGATATACTATATGTAAGAAAGTTGGAATTTCTCACTTTAAAACTATGAGTAATACCGTCAAGGTATACCTATATGCCCTAAAACTACGGGTATAAGAAAGGAGCTGATATTATGCTTGCTGAACTCCGCCAGAAGGCACAGATCACAATCCCAAAGGAAATCATTGTAAAACTTGGCCTGTCAGAAGGCGACAAACTGGATATCTTTGAAAAGGACGGCTCTATCTGCCTCATGCCGGTTGCCGTCTATCCGAAAAAATACCTGAATGAGCTGAAAGAGGAAATCAGCGGTGTAAAAGCGAAACTGGCCTCCGGGGAGCAGCCCGTCTTTGACAGCGTGGACGCCCTGTTTGATAAATTGGAGGCAGACTGATGGCATACGAATTTACCTTTACGCCGCAGTTCCAGAAGCATTTTAAGGAGCTCACCGCCCAGGAAAAGAAACAGCTAAAAAACAAACTGGAACTCCTGGCGCAGAACCCCTCCCATCCGTCGCTGCGCACCAAGCGGATCCAGGGCACCACAGACCTTTTCGAGTGCAGCGTTAACATGGACATCCGCATTATCTGGTACTATGAAGGCGACAAGATGATTATCCTGGTAGACGTGGGTCATCACGACATATTAAAACAGTTCTGATTACAGAAGCGGCACATCCCGGAAAGGTTGCGCCGCTTTCTGCAAATGTCTCTGTGCTACAGTCACCTGTCCTCATTCGGATCATCATAATACCCAAGTTCTACGCGAACATCCTCTATCATATATCCCAAATCGTCTGATACGCCATATCCCAGAGGATCGGCAGTAGCTATGAGTTTTTCGAACTCCGCTTCGTGGAGCCTGAAAAAATCCGGATGCAATTTTGCATAATCCAGGAATTTTTCAGCTGTGGATACAAGGCTGTTGTAAAATCTTTCACCAAAGTCACCGTAAGCTGCACTAAGTTCTGCTGCTTCGGCAGCGAAAGTCAGATACATCCGGGCCTTTGTTCCTTCATCTGCAGTTCTGCTCAGGTAGTCTTTCAGCACACCCTTGCATTCACCCAAAGAAAACTGTTCCTTCCAAAAAACTTTTTCTAAGCGTTTCTGCAGACTGGCCAGTAATTTATCATTATCTACTTCGTTCCAACAACTGCTTTCGATATCCTTAAAAGTTTTAGAGGATTTGAACATTTGAAATAAATGAGCTTCCAATTCATCTCTGTCTAAAGATTTAATTACTTTTTTATACTGTGTTAGTGTCATACTCTTTATCCCCCCTGGCTCAATGATTATTCCATATCCACTTCATCAAACAAATCATCAAATGTAATTTCAACATTTGGAAAATGAATGATTCTCAACTCATCTTTATTCTCTTCTTTCACTGTCTTCCACAAATAATACTGCGGTTTTCCGTTTTCATCATAGTCAAGCTCATATATTTCAACTTTTTTTTCTTTTAAATCTACCATCCAATATTCATCAATTTCCTGCTGTCTGTATAATTCTTTCTTTTCTCCACGATCATATTTTTCCGTTGATGGACTTAAAACCTCCATGACAAAACGCGGCGCATCAATAAAAGTATTTCCTCTGCGAGATTTTGTACGGCAATTTATAGATGCATCGGGTATTATCGTTTTGTCCTCGCCATCTTCTGTTTTGAATTTGTATTGTACATTGTCGGAGAATACGTAACATGTACTGTTTTTTAGTTGTTTACGAATTGCCGCCACAAAATTTACAATTACGGTTGAATGTTCCGGTCTTGCTCCTGCCATATCTGTTATTTGTAAACCCAAATCCACCATATCACACCCTTTCTTCTATGTTTTATTATAACAAATGCATTTGAAAACACGCTCTAATATCTTTTTGCTGAACATATTTAGTTTTTATCTTCGTTACACATTGTTTCGTATTTCTTCGTAAGTTTCTGATATTCTTCAAGCGTCTTGCACTCTTTCAGATCATTTAAGATTCTAATACGTTCCAGTTTCCGTGCCAGATTTTCAATCGTTTCTGCTGTATTTAGTATGCTGCTCCCCTCCCTTCCGTTCAAAGAGCCATTCGTATGTACTTATTATAGCATGCATCAAAATCATTTACTATCCTATGCTTCTTACTCTTCCAATTTTCGATATACCGTCACCCACATCGTGCAAAAGGAAGCCAGTCCTCCGATCAGGTTCGATACAGGCTCCGCCAAAAACACCCCATTCGCGCCAAATCCAGCTACTGGCAGAAACAGCGTCAGCGGAACTACGATGATCACTTTCCGAAACAGCGAAAAGAATATGGAACGCTTTGCATATCCAAGCGCCTGAAAGGTGCTCTGCCCCGTAAACTGAAACGCCATAAAGCAAAATCCGAAAAAATACAGATGCATTGCCTTCGTGCCGGACTGTATCATGGAAAGGTCACTTGTAAATATGGAAAACAAAGCATGCGGCAAAATCATAACAAGGCCCCAGGCAAGCATCGTATAGGCAATGCCAATGAACGCGGTAAATCGAATGCCTTCTTTTACGCGGGAATATTTTCGCGCGCCATAATTATAACCAAGTATCGGCTGCGCTCCGTTTGCGATTCCCATAACGGGCAGCGACAGCAGCTCTCTGACTGAATTTAATATCGTCATAATGCCGACATATAAATCACCGCCGTAATTTTGCAGCATGACATTGCATACGATTTGTACCAGTGCGTTTGTAGCCTGTACGATAAAGCCGGATGCTCCAAGCGGCAGCATTTCACGAACAAGCCTGCCGTCTGGTTTCAGATTGGATATTTTTATTTTCAGCAAGGATTTTTTGCCGGTCAGAAAACGAATGACCCAGATTCCGGAAACGGTCTGGCTGATGACTGTCGCAAGCGCTGCTCCGCGGACATCCATTTGCAGTACAAAAATAAAAACAGGATCTAAAATCAGATTCAGCACCGCGCCGATCACGGTTGTCAGCATTCCGATGCCAGGGAATCCCTGTGCATTGATAAAGCCGTTGAGTCCCGTGGCAAACATCGAACATGTTGTACCAAACAAATAAATCTGCAGATACGCATCCGCATAATGATAAGAAGCGTCACTTGCGCCAAAAAAGTATAACACCGGCCTGCGGAACAAATAGCAAAATAAAAAAATAATGATGGAAGAGCCAAGCAGCAGCGTAAACGCATTTCCCATGATTTTTTCCGCATGCGCGTTTTGCCCTCTGCCTCTGGCAATGGAAAATAAAGGTGTGCCGCCGGTGCCAAACAGGCTTGTAAAGGCGGCTATGATCGTAATGATTGGAAACGTCAGACCGATGCCTGTTAGAGCCATATTGTCAGCGCCTGGCAGATGGCCGATATAAATACGGTCCACGACATTATAAAGCAGCTGCACGAGCTGTGCCAGTGTCAGAGGGATTGCCTGGCTGATAATATTGCGGGATACCTTTCCCTTTGAAAAATCTGTTACCATATTTCGATCTCCTGTTTATCACTGATCTTTATTTATATTATAACAAAATTCCATCTACGTTTCCTAAACTTGTAAAAAGTGCAAATAATAAAAAGTGTAAAGCGCTTTGTCACACGCGTTACACTTCTTATTATGAATGTGATTCTCTTAGTTATTGATCAGCTTGCTGTTCTCATCATTCCAGCTGTACAGCTTGCGAACTTCCTTGCCAACCTCTTCTGACGGATGCTCAGCAGCTTTTTTGCGCATCATCTTGAAATGTACCTGACGTCCTGCCGGAGACATGTCAAGCAGGAATTCTTTCGCAAAAGAACCATCCTGGATATCAGAAAGGATCTGCTTCATCGTAGCCTTTGTTTCTTCGGTAATAATCTTTGGACCTGTTACATAATCGCCGTATTCAGCCGTATTGGAAATCGAATAGCGCATGCCTTCAAAACCGGACTGGTAAATCAGGTCTACGATCAGTTTCATTTCATGAATGCATTCGAAATATGCATTTCTTGGATCATAGCCTGCTTCACACAAAGTCTCAAAACCTGCCTGCATCAGTGCGCATACGCCGCCGCATAATACGGCCTGCTCACCAAAAAGGTCTGTTTCTGTCTCTACGCGGAACGTTGTTTCCAAAACACCTGCTCTTGCGCCGCCGATTCCAAGTGCATAGGCAAGAGCTAAGTCAAGCGCTTTGCCGGTTGCATCCTGCTCTACCGCTACCAGGCATGGAACGCCTTTGCCTTCCTGATATTCCGAACGTACCGTATGTCCCGGTCCCTTTGGAGCAATCATCGTTACGTCTACATCCTTTGGCGGTACGATTGTGCCGTAGTTGATGTTAAATCCATGTGCAAACATCAGCATATTGCCTGCTTCCAGATTTGGCTCGATATCATTTTTGTACATATCAGCCTGTTTTTCGTCATTAATCAAGATCATAATGATATCAGCCAGCTTCGCAGCTTCCGCCGTATTATAAACCTTCAGTCCCTGTGATTCTGCTTTTGCCTTTGATTTGCTGCCTTCGTATAAGCCGATAATAACATTGCATCCGGAATCCTTAAGATTCAGCGCATGCGCATGTCCCTGGCTGCCGTAGCCAATAATCGCAATGGTCTTGCCCTCTAATAAGGAAAGGTTGCAGTCTTCCTGATAATAAATTTTGTTTGCCATTTTTTAGCCTCCTAAATTATTCTAAATATGTAACATCGGAAGAACCTCTGGTTAAGCCAGTTATTCCGGTTCTAGCTAATTCAAGAATCTCAAAGCCGGATACAAGGTCTAAAAACGCACTCAGCTTGTCCTGATTTCCGGTTAATTCGATGACCATGGAATCTCTCGTAACGTCTACGACCTTGCCGCGGAAAATTTCGATCACGCTCAAAATTTCCTGCCGGCTGGATTCCTGTACCCGAAGCTTGACTAAGATCAATTCTCTGGTCACAGAGCTTCCCGCTTCCAGTTTTTTAATATCCAGCACATCTTCCAGCTTTGCGAGCTGATTTTCAATCTGCTCCAAAATCAGCTTGTCCCCGCTTGATACAATCGTAATGCGTGTATAACGCGGATCTGCCGTTACTCCGGCGGAAATGCTGTCAATGTTGTAGCCCCGTCTGCTGAACAGACCAGATACATGGCTTAAGACACTGGAAGTATTTTCCACTAATAATGATAATGCCTGTTTTCTCATTGTGAAAACCATCCCTTTTCTGCATTGATATATTCACACAGGTTTTATTCTAGCACATTCGCTGAGAATGTCAATAAACTTTCTGGCTTTATTTCATCCTTTATTTCATACTTCTTAATATCTTTTAATTTTCTTAGAAGGCGTTTTATCAAATTCCGTTTCGCGTACTTTCAGGCTGTACACCTTTTTATGTGCCGGTGCTGTCTGGTTATATGCATCAATCAGTGCCTGAAGTGCCGTCTTTATGTCCGTAATTTCTTTTTTCTGCGCATATTCATAATCCGGGAATATCTCGGCTTCGATCACGCCCTGTGCGTCACGGACAAGGATTTCCTGTACGAGGCGGTTCGAACCGATCTTATTTTCCAGTTCTTCCGGTGATACGTTTTCGCCGTTTTTCGTAATAATCAGGTTCTTTAAGCGCCCGGTCAGATGAATGTAATTGTCTGCATCCACATACCCAAGATCGCCGGTACGCAGCCATCCGTCCACGAGTGTTTCTTCTGTTTCCTTCGGCATGTTGTAATAGCCCTGCATCACGCTGCTGCCGCGTACCCACAGTTCATTGTCCACCGTTTTTGCCTCACAGTTCGGCATCAGCTTTCCTACTGTGTCCTTGCGGATGTCCCAGCTTAAATTCGTGCTGATGACCGGCGCGCATTCCGTCATGCCATAGCCTTGCAGAATCGTAATGCCATATTTTTCAAATAAGTCAATAAGCTGCGGATTCAGATAAGCGCCTCCGCTGCAAATCGTATGCAGCTGATCGCCGAACACTTCTTTTTTCACAGCAGCCGGAGGCAGAGCCGCGGCGTCTTCCAGTTTTTTCGCAAGCGTTTCGATCATTAACGGCACCATCAGTATCATATTCGGCTCAAACAGCTTGATATTTTTCGCAACACGAATCAATGAATCATTGATGCAGACGATGCTGCCAAGTGAAATTCCTTTTAAAATATCCATGCTCAGGCAGTAGGCATGATGAATCGGAAGTACCGAAAGCACAACCGTTCTTGCAGGGATTTTCATATCCAGGCAGGTAGCGTTTTCCGCCATATTCCGCTGCGTGAGCATGACGCCTTTGCTCTTTCCGGTTGTACCGGAAGTAAACATAATCGTACAGAGCGCTTCCGGATTTGCCCAATGGTCAAAGCTGCCTGCATGCTCTTTTAACAGCTGTGAAAAAGACAATACTTCATCCGTACTTTCCTCCTGCTGCATGGAAATCAGATATTTTAATTTCGGGCAGCGTTCTTTTGCAACCGCAAGCACATCTTTACGCACCTCATCTACTACAAATACGGTAGCGTCCGCACGGTCAACCAGTTCGCACATCTCTTCAGCAGGAAGCGATACGTCCAGCGGAACCGCAACGCTGCCGGAATTTACAACCCCAAAATAGCTGACGATCCACGCATAAGAAGTCATGCCTGTCATCGCGATATGGCTGCCCTGTTCTCCTAACGCTTTTAATACGCAGGAAAAGCTTTCACTGTCCTGCTTTAACTGTGTGTATGATTTAGACTCTACCACATCTTTTTTTACTTTATAACGGATCGCATCCTGATCACCGAATTCCTGCTGTGCCTGTACGATAATTTCGCGAATTGTATTACAAACCATAAAACTTCTTCCTCCTTGTTATCTCTAAGCTGTAACATGAAATAAACCTTCGCGACAGATCCTTACGCTGTCAGCTTTTCCAGATAATCTACAGCTTCCTGTACGGTACGAATCTGCGCGGCCTCCTGCTGGTCGACTTCGATGTCGAATTCATCTTCCAATTCTCCAAGCATACTCATAAAGTCAAAAGATGTGAATCTTAAATCCTCCATAAAACGGGACTCCGGTTTTACATCTGATACTTCCACTTCAACGTAATTGCAAATGATTTCTGCTAATTTTTCGAACATGTCCTATTCCTCTTTTCTTCCTGCACACGTTTTTCAATGATATGTGCTCCGCCTTTTATATTAATTTAATAATCTCTCCAACCGAAAGGTTCGGGTTTTCAGTGCCTTTAAACATAATCTTGCAAAGATAATAATACAAATATTCCAGCTGCTTTCTGCTGACTGCCCGTATCTGATGTTCAAAGTTAAAATCCAGGCCGTTGTCTTCCGGACGGTGCATAACCGTCAGATACATGCCCTGTGTGGTCGCTCCGTTCGAATACCATTTTGTCTTGTACTGAATGCCGCCCAGTTTTTCCAGCCCTTCGTCCTGCAGAGTCATAGGCTGGTATGTTAATGCCATCGGCTCATACGTCTGCCCTGGCGCGTTCGGATATAATTTGCTGCGGTACGCAAAGTAAGCAACCGGGTCAAAATTCGCATGCCGGAACATCTCGTTTTGGCGGTCACGGATTTCATAAATGGCATCTAAAAACGTACGGTCTTCGGATATAATCGTACGGAACGGGAACGAATGGATTCTTGTGCCGCCGGATTTTTTTTCTTTTAATGTCGCACGTCTTGCGATCGCTGTATTAATCGATACATCGTCATGCCCGTTCATCTTCTGGAAATACGTACGAAGGCCCATAAGCAGCAGGCAGGTAAGCGATACATGATATTTTTCACAAAAATCCATCAGACGCTTCGTCGGCTCTTCTTCCAGATGGAAGATATCTATATCCGCGTCTACAGAATCCGATACGTTGACTGCGGCACGCAGGTTTGGATTGCCGGATTTTTCCCGTTCCATCTCCAGCCTTCCGCTGCCGTCAATGCCGTTGTAAATAGGCTCGGATTCTTCGATCAGCTTATGGAAAAAAGCTTCGTCCCTGGCCTTTGCCTTGCTGCCCGCTTCATAGGCCAGATCTTTTTCAATCTGCTCAATATAAGACGACATTTCCTTTGGATAAGGCACATCCTCATACATCCGGTTGCTGTACAGCTCAATAATATCCCTGAGAAAACAGATCAAAGACTGGGCGTCCATAATCCGATGATCGCTAAGCAGATACACGCCGCAAAATCCGTCCGGCGTCTTAATCATCACGACCTTATTCAGCGGTATGTCTTCTTCTGTAAACGGCACGCGCGTCCATGCACGCATCGTCTGTTCCGCTTCCGCCATCGTCTTTCCGGTAAAGTCCATAAATTCAATGTCACGTTCTTCTTTATCCACAATATACTGATACCACGTACCATCTTTATCGGATGTAAAACGGATCCGCATGCATTCATTCCGTTCATATGCCTTGTAAATGCATTCTTTTAACACATTCCAGTCCAAGTCTACCTGTATCGTCAGACTCGTTCCGATATTTAACACTTCTTTTTTCGGGCAAAAGTTCAGATAATAAAAATGGAACTTCTGTGCCGCTGTCAGCGGATATACTTTATAACCTTTTCTTGTCTTCATGATTTCATAACTCCCTCTAAAAACTCCGTCATCGCACGTTCATAAGCTTCCATATCTTTATAATAGCTTTCTGCATGAGCAGCCCCGTGAATAATCAGTTTTGTCGTCTCGGATGCGCAGTTTTCCTCGATCTCATCACACATGCTGCATGGAACAAACGTATCTGCGTCTCCATGAATCAGCAGAATCGGCACCTGCGCTTTTCTCACTTCCCTGGCGGCGTTGCATTCATCCAGTCCATATCCGGCTTTCCTGCGGTTGATGGAATCTGTAATCTGCATAATCGGAAATGCCGGCATATGATATATCTTATGCAGGACATGGGTAAATACTTTTTTCGGTGAGGTAAACGCACAGTCAGAAATTACGCCTTTTACCTGTTTTGGCAGCTGCAGGCCGCTTGTCATCAATACCGTTGACGCGCCCATCGAAATGCCATGCAGGATAATTTTTACATCATCCCCGCACTGGCGGATGACCCAGTCAATCCAGGCGCAGGCATCTATCCGGTCCAGACATCCAAATCCGATATACTCTCCTTCGCTTTGGCCATGTGCGCGCTGATCTACCTGCAGCATGCTGTATCCGCGTGACAAATAGTAGTCAGACAATCCGCAAAAATCACTCATCGCCTGTCCCGTATAGCCATGAAAACAGATCACCATCCTGCCCTCATCCTGTGGGAAATAAACCGCATGAAGCTTTAAGCCATCACCGGATTTTTGATAAACATCTTCATGCACATACGACAGCATACGTTCTTTGCGTTCCTGAATCAATGGCATATGCCTGTTCCAGTCCGTCCCGGACATTTTCATCGTGCGGGCCACTTCCGCTTTGCTGCGTTTCATTGTCCTGCGGTATAAATAAGCAGACGCCCCTGCTTCCGCCGCCGCGATTGCACCAGCTGCAATTGCTGTTCCTTTTACTATTTTCTTCATAATTCTCCGTTTCCGCCGCATCTGCCGCATTATTTATGCTTCGCTTTTTTATCAATAAATTCTTTCAGGCGCAGCGCTTTGCCAATATCGCCCTCAACCTTGAGCTTCTGCATCGTCACTGCCGCAACCGGATCCAGTTTGCCGGCAGCAATCTTCATAAAAGTCTCTGCCTTGCCTGTAAACATTGCATCTCTGTCAAAATATTCATATGGTTCCACATAAATGGCTCCATCTTTTACTTCCACATAAAAAATCCCTTCCGCTTCGCCTACAATATTAAACTGATATGCCAGATGCTCTGTGATGCCGCTGACATCTGCCTCCATAAATTTGCCTTTAATTTCTGAGAAAAAATCTGCGTAAGTCATCGTAACTCTCCTCCATATTTTACTGATTTACCTTAGGATCAGTTTTTATTACAGTTGATTCGACTATTGGTCAATTCATCTTTATATTTACAATAACACTTTCTCGACCGTTGGTCAACCACGAATTTTATATAAATATAACAAAAAATAATTTTATTTCTGTGAACATTTTTATAACAATCTGTGCTATAATAATACGAAATCCATTTGGCAATATAAAAACGGACATCAGAATAATTATTTATCCAGGAAGGCGAAAAGACTATGCCAAACACTTCAAAATATAACCGGATACTTGATGCGCTTCAGACACTCATGGTCGACAAAAACATGCAGACGATTACTGTAAGTGAAATCGCGCAGACAGCAGGCATCGGCAAAGGGAGCATTTATTATTATTTTTCTTCAAAGGAAGCTATTTTAGAAGCGCTGATCGAACGCAATTATAAAAAACCGCTGGCAACAGCCAAAGATCTGGCCAAACGGACGGATATTCCGCCGTTTACACGTATGGCCATGATTTTACAGGCATGCCGTAATTCTTCGATTGCATACCAGGAAAAGGATGATGAGCCTGTATCCATCAGCGCAAAAGAACAGGCTTATCTGCACCATAAATATTTAAATTACCTGATCTGTGAGCTTAAGCCGGAACTGACGGCGATTATAGAACAGGGCATTGCAAACGGCGAAATCCATTTTGATTATCCGGCAGCATTAGCGGAAATCGTACTCATTGTACTGACAATTAAAATGGGAAATTCCCTGCTGCCATCTTCGCAGGAAAATATCGAAGAAACAATGCATGCCTTAATCTCATTATTAGAGCGCGGCACGGAGAATCCGGAAGGGTCTTTGAACTTTCTTTTAGCGCTGTAAACAGGCATCGGTTCACACAATTTGTTTCACTATATAGAAAACAGGCTTCTTTCATATTAAAAGAAGCCTGTACATAAAAGAAGTTTTTTCATTTAGAAGCCTTTTTTCATGACTTTCCATTGTCCCTTACGATTCGTGCCTTCCCGTGCCAGCCGTTTGTCTTTTTGCAGTTTTGCAAATAATCGTTTTACTGTCGTAAGGGAAACATTTAACTTTGTGGCGTATTCTTTTTGCGTACACGCTGCATCCTGCTCAATGCACCTCAAAAGCTTTGTCTGCAAATCGTCTGATTTTTCATGTTTGCTGTTGATAAGCAATCGCACCGGTAGCCGTCACCTTTACATCCGCATCGTCCACACGGTCATAAATGACCTTCTTATAGCTATGCACTTCCGCACTCAGAGGAATATGCACATGAATAATAGAACGTTTTTCATCATAGGGAATAATTTCAGGCACAAGATATACCGTAGGAGTAAACAGCGCTGGATTGCTTATAACTGTTATGAAATTTTTCACCATGTCCGCAGCTGCCTTTTTCGGCACGCCCATCACTGTGCCATTGTCCAATACGCCCATAAAAATGTCTCCACCGAACCGATTCAAAAAAGAGCATACAGACTCATACACATCCGATTCTATACCATTGCCACAGCGCTTAAATTCAACTGTCACAGTCTCTCCGATTTCAAGAATAGGCTGTAATGCATTGAAATCCATATCGTCAACTCCTCTCATGCTTCGATGCCTTTATACGAACAGTAATTATATCTGAAACAGCGGCGTTGAGAAATACCGTTCTGCTGTATCCGGCAGAATTGTAACGACCGTCTTGCCTTTTCCAAGCTTTTTGGCCATCTGAATGGCAGCCGCTACGTTCGTCCCACTGGATATTCCGCACATAATGCCTTCTTTGCTGGCGAGGTCTTTGGAGGTCTGAATCGCTTCCTCATCCGAAACAATATAGATATCCTCATAAATCTTCTGATTGAGAATCGCCGGTATAATGCCGTCGCCAATCCCCATCTGCAGGTGCGTTCCGATAGAACCGCCGGACAAAATAGCCGCATCTTCCGGTTCTACTGCCCAGATCGTAATATCCGGATACTGCGCTTTTAATACTTCTCCGATGCCTGTAATCGTCCCGCCTGTACCGATACCGGAACAAAAGCCGTCAATCTGTCCTTCTACCTGTTCTAATATTTCCACGCCGGTATGATACTTGTGTGCAATCGGATTCGCAGGATTTTCAAACTGCTGTGGTACGAACACGTTCGGATCTTCTTCTGCCATCTTAAGCGCCGTTTTCATACATTCTTCAATACAGGCGCCGATATTGCCTGCGTCATGAATCAGCACAAGCTCCGCACCATAGTGCTGTACAAGCTTTCTGCGCTCTTCACTGACCGAATCCGGCATAATAATCCTTGTATGATATCCTCTGACCGCACCGATCAATGCCAGGCCGATGCCCTGATTTCCACTCGTCGGCTCTACGATAATCGTATCTTTATGTATCTTTCCTTCTTTTTCCGCACGGGCAATCATCTGATATGCTGTCCGCGTCTTAATGGAGCCTCCGACATTAAGCCCTTCAAATTTAACAAGTACTTGCGCACAATCTTTCGGCACCATCCGATTCAGCCGGATCATCGGCGTATGTCCCATTGCGTCTAATACATTCTCGTAGATCATAGTTATCCTCTTTCTAATCTCGTTTTATCGTTATCTACTATAGCACACTCTTTCTGCTTCGTAAAGTGACAGTTCAGATATTGGGTTGCGTTTTTTTAGTGGCTATCCGGACGCCGGGTGAGGGGAACTGGCCTGGCTTGCGGCTCCTACTCCAGAATGTTAAGAAGTTCTAGGCATTCTGCTAGGACTCTGTGGCTCCGTCCGGTCGCGTCGCGTAGTCCGCCCCTGGCTTACAGCCAGTGGCTAAAAGCGACGCTGGGCTGCGCCCCTGATTTACAGAGCAGAATCCCAAGAACTTCTAAACATTCTTCCAACGTCGCCGCAAGCCAGGCCAGTTCCCTTCACCCGGCTGGTTCTCTCAAGCTCTACGTGTAAATTCGTAAACATTTATGAAAGAATCTGCAGTTGTTATAATTTCACAGTGGATTCAAATGACTGCGTCAAAAATATTCTTATAATATTTGCAAAGATCAGCTGATATTATTGCCTATTATCGTAATACCTGCCCAACAAAATCATAAGAATATATAGCAGCTTTTAACGTTGTAATTTCCGTAAAGCCAGCCAAAACCAGCTGGATGAGGGGCGGAGCCTGGATTTCGGCGACGTTGGAAGAATGTTTAGAAACCCTTAGGATTCTGCTCTGTAAATCAGGGGCGAAGCCCAGCGTCGCTTTTAGCCGCTGGCTGTAAGCCAGAGGCGGACTACGCGACGCGACCGGACGGAGCCACCACGTTGATGCAGAATACTTAGGGATTCTTAACATTCTGGAATAGGAGCCGAAATCCAGGCTCCGCCCCCTCATCCAGCGTCCGGATAGCCAATAAAAAACGCAACACAGTGTAAAGAATCTGCCTGAATTTGTTTTTTTACTTGTATTTTTCTGTTTTGCAGCATATAATCTCATAATAGATCGTGTAAAAAATATAGTGATAAATTTAGTGATAAAAATTCAGTGATAGAAATTCAGTTATAGAAAGAAGGACTCAAAATGCATCTTATCCTGTTACTTCCATTTCTGGCCTTCGGCCATTATTCAAACAGCCATCTTACCGTTTCTGCCCATACACTGGCACACAGCACGCATAAGAAACAGCCGTCTGCTCTTTCTGTCGTCCATATTTCTGATCTGCATAACAAAAATTTTGGATACAGGCAGTCCCGTCTCTTAAAAAAAATCAAATCCCTGCGGCCGGATCTGATTTTGATTACCGGGGACCTCATAGACCATGCACCGCACCGCCATGCAGTTGTTTTTCTGCAGCAGGCATGCCGGATCTGCCCGGTTTATTTGGTCAGGGGAAATCATGAATATATCGCAGGCAATGATGCGGTTTTAGAAAAGAAGCTTTCTGCCTGCGGCGTTCATATTTTGAAAAATAATTCGGCCGATTTTAAAAAAGATGGGTACGCCTACAGAATCACTGGTCTGGATGATCCGGCATTTTATCATAAAGATCGTAATTATTTCTTTTTTATAAAAAACAGGTTGGATAAAATTACGGCACAGCAAAAAAATGCTGCGTCCGATTATGAAATCCTGCTTTCGCACCGTCCGGAATTGTTTGATTTATACAGCAATTATCCGTTTGATCTTGTTTTGTGCGGCCATGCCCATGGAGGCCAGTTCCGTCCTCCGTTTACGGATGGGCTCTATGCACCGAATCAGGGCATCTTTCCGAAATATACCTCAGGTGCATATACAAAAAACAACACGACGGAAATTATCAGCAGAGGGCTTGGAAACAGTTCTTTTCCGCTGCGGCTTTTTAATTGTCCGGAAATTGTGCATATTGTTATAAAGCAGACCTGCTCTTAGAGCGTGTCTTAAAACACGTTCCAGGCATGGTTGCATATCTGCATGGCTGGCATGAAAAGTATTCTGAATATTTTCCTGCGTGCGAATTATTTTTTGAATATTTTCCTTCAAATCCATTCGAATATACACTTGCACATTCCACGCTTATTTCACTTTTCCATTAACTTGATTACTGCTGTATTTGCGTACGTGAAAGGTTCATTATGTACAAAAAAGGCAACCCTGTCAGCAGGGGCATAAAGAGTTTCAAAAATGTCGCCCTCATACGGATTTAAAATATTTGCCAATGGCTGCCCGGCCTGCACGGTTTCTCCGGCCTTTACCAGCGGCTCAAAAATACCGGACTTCGCTGTTTTGATTAAAAACATTTCCTCATCATGCACCACTTTTGAATGTAACTGCCCCGGAATGCTGTATTTTATCATGCCCTGTGCGGACAAAAAATTCATAACCGCCAAAACTGCCTGGCCTGCACTGTTTTGGTCAATGCGGGAAGTGGTAGATGTATAGAGCGAGAATGCCTGCGTTTCCCATACCTGCCAGTTATAGTTTAAGGTGGCTGTGTCATAGGGCCTTACTTTACGGATGACAACATATGGAAGGCCGAACTGCTTTGCTGTCTCAGGATCACTGAACCCCTCATCCATCAGACGTACATGGGGGACAAAATCCCCCGGCATATAAAAAGATGTAAACTGAATGCCAAACTGATACTTAGAAACCTCCTTAAAAACACCGTCTGCAATTCTCTGGGTCGTTTCTCCCAGGTCATATCCCGGAAACATTCTGTTAATGTCCGTATTATCCGTTGACCAGAACCTTTTTTGTATATTCATGGAATACGTATTGATGGAAGGCAGGATTAATATTTTATACCCGTCCAGGATTCTCCCCTCTTCCTCCAGCTGCTGCATTTTTTTGATCAGCCTGGAACAGCAATACAGCTGCTGCACTTCATTTCCCCTGGAACTTCCTACGATACATACGGATTTTTTTCCTGTTCCAAATTCATATCCTGTCACACGGAATGCATCCCTGTACAAACCCTTCATTTCATAAATGACTCTTTTATTCATAGCCGCATACCTCCTTTTTCAGCAGCCTTCCCATAAGTGACCCTTCCACTACAACCGGGTAATCTCTTATGGTAAACAGCATGCCATCTTCCGGAGCCTGCACCTCATCCAATACCGTTCCGCGTAACGGATCCACTATCCGGCCTATCGGTTCATTTTTCTTTAGCTTTGCACCATGCTGCACGGTCGGGATAAATACGCCTCCGACACTTGCGTTCAGATAGCAGACATCCTGCGGGTTCCTTGAAATAATTGGTTTTTTCACCGGATTTACTTCTCCTTTCCAAATCCCCATCTGCTTCATCAGCTGAAAAATCCCATCCACCATCTGTTGCCCATATCTTTGCGTGATGCGCATCCCTACTCCCATTTCCACTACCAGCACCGGCGTGCCAATATTGTTCAGGCTGTATGCAAATGTGGATTCGAGAACTGTACTTGCCCCATGCACCCATATAAAATCAACATTGGCCTCTTTTGCCATTGGCACAAGAATATCCTGATGCAGCTCATTGATGCGAATCTGTGGTATCTCAGTCAGGTAAATATTGCTGGCATGGATATCAAACACACAGTCAGAGCCTGCCACATCTTCCAGAATCCGGGCCGCCACATACTCCATCATGCTTCCGTCAATATCCCCGGGGAACAAACGGTTCATATCCAGATCAAATGCCGGAATCCCCCTGGTAATGGAATCAATCCCCAGAGGATTCATTGCCGGATAGATATCCACAATTCCCGTCAGGCATTCTTTGCTCTGTTCGATACGCCGCTGCAGTTCAAAGCATACATACTGCCCCTCCAGTTCATCTCCATGGATACCGGTGACGACACTGATACGTTTCATATCGCCCCTGGCATGCTCCGGCATTATGCGGTTTTTCCTGATTTCCAATACTTCATCCACAGGCAGCCCTACTGCTGCTATCGTCTTTATCATCCTGTTTTTCCTTCCTTAGCTTTCTTAGCTTTCTTATTTTTCTTAGAAAATCCTTACTCACGCTTTTCAACCAAAACAGATATTTTTTGCGACTGTGCACCGCCATTCCACATCAGGCCACGGTTAATCGCACAATCCGCCGCATCCCTCCCATGTCCCAGCTTTATATAATTTTCCAGTACCAGACAGTCATTTGTTGGATCAAACGCGATCCACCGGCCTCCGCAAAACGCCTCTGCCCACGCATGGCTTGCGCCCTCGCCAATAATCAGCCCGCATACATACCTGGCAGGGATTCCCGCCATCCGAAGCAGCGTAATATAAATATGCGCATAATCCTGGCAGACGCCTTTGCCCAGCTTCCATGCCTCAGCCGCTGTAGTATTGACCTGCGTAATTCCCGGCACATAAGAAAAATCCTGATACAGCCTATGCATCCATTCCATGCATATTTCAAAATGATTTTTACAGCCTGAAAAATTCTGTGACCTGTAATACTCCAAAAGTCCGCAACCAGGTACGCACTTTCCATGAGGGACACGGAAAAGCCCTGGCATCCCATCTTCCAGTTCTTCATAATCCGTCTGAAGGATTTCCACATCCCCGACAGACCGGAATACAAACTGCTTATGAGGCTTTGTCTCACAACCATAGATCTGCCTGTTTCCAAAAGAATCCTCTCCATGGGAATAAGCCGTTTTTGGCAATATAGAAAGCTCTATTTCCCGCAAATGCTGCCTTGCATTCTCCCTTGGGATACACTTAATGGTAAAATAACACCTGCCGACATGTTCCTCATACTGTATTTCCATCTTATAGTCAAAGTGCAATACTGCCACAAAACCACTCCTAACCTGTAACCTGTTACGATCCATGATAACAGGTTATTACTATATAATTGCCTCAACATTCGATACAATTTTATAATAATCCAAATCAGAATTTTCCACAAGGCTTTTCATCTGTTCCAGTCTTGCCTTATCATAAACGAGTCCGCTTCTTTCCACCCTTGGAATCATACGGCATACTTCTCTGATCAGCTCTTCCCTTGATACTTTCAGCCTTGCATACATGTCAATACGCTCAATTCGTTTTCCGGCTTTGATCATATTCCGAACCTGTTCCGAATCAATCTGGTCATCCGCAATCCCCCAGAATGACAAAATATGGTCAACAAGATACTGTAATTCTATTAATGGCGATTTGCTCACTGCCGCTTTATTCATGTCATAAACAGCAAGCTGTATGTAAGAAAGAGCCTCCGAACCGATACTTTCCCTTAGCACAACCGCATTGTCATATGCCCTGTTCAGATTGGAGATGATAGAATCCGGATTTTCCGCGTCAAAAGGATAACGCCTCAAAAAATCTTCTTTTGACGAGTAAATGTTCGGGATGTCAATGGATGCACAAAATGCCTGATAACTGTCAACTGTTTCATCAATCATGCTGTCAAAACTTGGGAAATAAAGACGAAGTGTCGTATATACGCGCTCCGTATATCTTCCCAGCCAAAATAAATGATCCGCCTGTTCTACTGATATAATACCCATGTATCCTTAAATCCTCCTCCCTGTGATGAATTCACAATAAAAGAATCTGTATTTCTGGAAAATCTCGTCAGCCCGCTTTTCCAGACGAACGGTTCGTCCGCCATCACTACAAATGCCCGCAGGTCTGCCTTTCTGGGTACAATTTCTCCATGATCCAAGATATCCAGATCCTGAAAATCAATCACTTCCTGCGCAATGAACCTTCTTGGCTCACGCTGTAACAGGCCAATAAAATCCTGTTTCTGCTGTTTTGTCATGGAGCTGCCAAATACCACACCATACCCTCCTGCTTCTGCCACATCCTTTAATACCAGATCATCAAAATGTGACAGCACATATTTCATATCTTCCTCATAAAACGGCAGATACGTTGGCGCATTGCAAAGAATCGGTTCCTCATCCAGATAATACCGGATCATCTTAGGTACAAAATAGTAAATCCCCTTATCATCCGCCACACCATTTCCCGGTGCATTCATGAGCGCCACATTTCCTTTCCTGAACACCTCATAAATATGAGGAATGCCAATCAGCGATTCCGGATTAAAAACCATCGGGTCCAGATATTCATCGGATATTCTGCGATATACAACCCCTACCCTTTCTCTTGTTCCGTTCGAAGAAATATAGTACAATATGTCATTTTCCACAACCAGCTCAGATCCTGTCGCCAGATGAGCCCTGGTCTTTTCCGCCAGATAGGAATGTTCAAAATAAGCGGCATTATATCTTCCCGGCGTTAAAATCACCGTATGCCCTCCCGGATTCACATAATCCATCGCCCTGCGGAGTAAATCCGCATAATTGCGGTTGTCCTCCAGCTTATAATTATGAAAAGTGTCAGGAGCGCTTCTTCTGCATAAATCTCTGGCAATCATAGGGTATGACGCCCCGGAGGGTACCCTTAAATTGTCCTCCAGTATGTACCAGTTATTATCCTTCCCCTTTACCAGATCAATTCCGGAAATATGGGAATAAATCTCTTTTGCGGGAAGCACGCCCTCACATTCCGCCATATATCCGCTGGAAGCAAAAATAAAATCTTCTGGGACAATGCCATCCTTTACAATCTGCTTTTTCGTATAAATATCCTTTAAAAATAAGTTCAAAGCCATGACACGCTGCTTCAGCCCCTTTTCCAAATGGCTGAATTCCTCATGTTCAATCATCCTTGGAATGGAATCAAAAGGAAATAACTGTTCTTTGAAAACGTTATTTTTATAGATTCCAAATTTCACCCCGTAGCGTGCCAGCAATTCATTAATCTGATCTGCGTGCTTTAATAATTCCAACTGTTCCATGGCAATTCCTCCTTCCAGTTACCTTCACAGAACGCCAAAAGGCGCCCTGCTTGTCGCAGAACGCCTTTGTTCGTAAATTAGGTATAGTATATTCTTTTTCAAACGGCATGTCAAGTTTTTATTTTTTCGCATTGACATTCGTATAACTATTCGCCATGATGTCCCTGATGCCTTCTGTGCCCGTGTCCCTCGCCTGTCTCTTGTTCCGTCTGCTTCGTTTCCGCTGAAGTATCGTCCGCTTCTCCGCCTGCATGTCCATGTCCGCTTCCATGTTCATGCTCTATGATTTGGCTGTGAATCTGTGACATGCTCATTTTTTTGCATTCATCGATCGTTACGCTGTCGTCATACTGTGTTAGCTGCAGATAGGCGGAATATTTTCCGACAGACAGTCCATGCTCATGTGCCTGCGAGGCAGTGTCAACATCCACAGTTACACTGCGCGAACCATGCCCGATATGGCTGCAGCATTCCTCAACGCCCGTCTTTAATGCCGTCTTGCCACTGTCGGCTGCCAAAGTTATGACCAGTTCTTCTTCAGACTTCAGATACTGCTGAAGCCGTCCGCTTTCTGTGATCATATAGATCGCCTGTTTATATTTTTTCCCTTTCAAATGTAAGTCTCTGACCAGCTCTTCGCCCTGTTTATTATAGGATGTGACGGATACTACGCGGTCCATTCGATTTAACGCTAACTCCATCGACGGGTTAATATCTATGCTCACATAGGAAACAGGGGTGATAAGCCATGAAAAACCGCCGATTCCAAGAAGAATGACAGCCATCGCGCAGACTGCGGCAAACGCTTTTTGAACCGGAAGATATTTCACAGGCCTCTGCTTTTTTCTGCGTTTTTCTTCTAAGAACCGTACCGTAGATTGTTTGAGCGTCGGATCTGCTTTCACATTTTCAAATGCGTCATGTATCTTATTTGCCAATGCTGTCACCTCCGAGTTCTTTTTTCAGTATTCCCCGTCCCCTGGAAAGCAAAGAATACACGGTATTTTCTTTTTTGCCGAGTATTGCTCCGATTTCTGATGCCGTATATCCTTCATAATAATGCAGGTATATCACATCCTTGTACTGTTTGGGCAGGGACAGCACCGCTTCTAAAACCTCCCGGTGATCGTCCGGCAATTCCGCTTCCAGTTCCGCTATCGCCTGGAGCGGAACCATATTTCGCCTGAAAAAACTTTTTAAATAATCCTTGCATTCATTGATCGCCACGCGCAGCAGCCATGCCTTTTCATGTTCCGGGTTTTGAAAATCCTGGCTGTTCAGCATATATTTTAAAAATACATTTTGGAACACATCTTCGGTATCCGCCTGATTTTTTAAATGATAAAAGCAAATGCGCTGTATCATATCTGCATATTGTTCAATTGCGTGATTCACTTCCGCTTCACTCCGCATTTGCAGCTCCCCCTGTTTTATCTGTATGACAAAAACCAGTCTGTAAATCTTTTCAATCCCTCTTCGATCGGCGTATCCGGACGAAATTCAAAATCTTCCTCTAACTGTGTGATATCCGCATACGTCTGGTAAACATCTCCCGCCTGCATCGGAAGGAATTCTTTTTTTGCGGTTTTGCCTAAACAGCGTTCCAGTGTTTCAATAAAGTCCTTTAGCTTTACCGGATGATTATTGCCGATATTGTATACTTTGTGCCGGATGCCATCCTCTTCTAACGGGGCGTTCGGCAATATGTTTATGATCCCTTTTATAATATCGTCCACATACGTAAAGTCCCGCATCATATCTCCATGGTTATACACCTGAATCGGCTCGTCATGCATAATCTTTTCCGCAAATTTAAAATAAGCCATATCCGGTCTGCCCATTGGCCCATAGACCGTAAAAAAGCGCAGCCCTGTCGCCGATATGCCATACAATTGACCGTAACAGTACGCCATCAATTCATTTGATTTTTTTGTCGCCGCGTACAGGCTGACCGGATGGTCTGTCGGATCATTCACAGCAAACGGAATTTTTTTATTCGTACCGTATACAGAACTGGATGACGCATATACAAGATGCTTCACCGGATGATACCTGCAGCATTCAAGTACATTGTAAAATCCTATGATATTGGACTGAATATACACATCCGGAAAGTCAATGCTGTAACGTACGCCCGCCTGTGCCGCAAGGTTTACTACAATATCCGGGCTTTCATCCGCAAATACCTGCTCCAGTGCCTTACGGTCCGTCAGATCCTTTTGAAAAAAGTGAAAATTGTCATATTGTGCCAGCAGGTTTAAACGTGTTTCTTTTAAAGCTACGTCATAATAATCATTCATGTTGTCAAGCCCGACGACCTGACAGCCATAATCTAAAAGCGCTTTACATAAATGATACCCAATAAATCCCGCACTTCCGGTAACAAAAATTTTTTCTGCTGGTTCTAATTTTTTATAATCTTTACGCATGATTTGCCGCTCCTGTTTGTCGTATTTTACTCCTATCTTACAACAGAATCAGCCAAAACGCAATTCTTAGTTGCGCATCCTTTCGATTCCTTTCGATTGGTTTCTTTAGACTGTTGCACTTGCCAGAATGCAATTTTATCTTTAAAATGTAATACATTACAGTACTATTCAAAAGATAAACGGAGGGATCGTTATGATAACAACACCGATTAGGACACTGGAAGAAATCGAGCAGATGAAGTCCTATTTTTTGTCCCGGAACAGATACCGGGACTATACACTATTTGTTACAGGAATCAATACAGCTCTTCGAATTGGTGATCTGCTGCAGTTAAAATGGATGGATATTTATGACGCAAACAAAAATATGTACCGCAGGCATATCGAAATCTACGAACAAAAAACGCAGAAACACGCAGAAATTGCATTGAACGAAAGCTGCATACGGTCTTTGAAGCTTTTGCGCCAGCACCATCCTTTTATCTATGCAAACGAATATATCTTTTGCCATAAAAACAATCCTTACATACATATATCCAGAAACCGCGCTTACCATATCATAAAAGAAGCCGCGCTGGAAAACCATATCGAAGGCAATATCAGCTGCCATTCCATGCGAAAAACCTTCGGTTACCATGCATGGAAAAAAGGAACTCCAAGCGCACTGATTATGAACATTTACAATCATTCCAGTATTGAGATCACCAAACGCTATTTATCTATTTCACAAGACGACAAAGATGATTTGTTTTATTCCATGAATCTTTAAAAACTGCCTGAAACGGAAGAAAATGCGGACGAAATGCTTAGGAACTGTGAAAAAATAACTTTGCACTTTACTTGTCTTTTTCACCGATAACGCAGGGCAAAAATCAGTTACATAGCCCGCTATGCGCCTGATTTTTGCCCTGCGCTCTCGAAGAAAAATCCTGCGTAACTTGCTAAAGTTATTTTTTCACAGTTCCTTATTTTAAAACCGCTTTTGTAATATATTTTAAAATGAGGATTCCGGACCTTTTTTTTTCCGTTTTTTCGATCTTGATATAAAAGCTCGCGTCTGTTTCTTTCCCTACGATCATCTGATCTATGGAAACGTCCAGAAACTTGCTTAGCTGATAAATATTGTCCAGGCTCGGCAGCGTCCTTCCTTCAAACCAGGCATAGGCAGACTGCTTGGCAACTCCCAGATGATGATGTATCTGCCTGACGGTGCAGCCGCGTTCCTGACAGAGCATTTTCATTCTTTGCCCTGTCTTCACCGGATCTATGCCAATCAGCGCATTATCCTGAATATTCAGAAAAATACCTTCTATTTTATGATGGATGTTTTTTTGCATATCATTCCATTCTCCCTATGAAGCTGTATTTTATTCCTGCGTGTTTTTCCTGTTATACCAAAATATAAGTACGGAAGATCCGATAATCAGCAAATATCCGGCAAAGCTGTATGGATCCGGAATTTCCCCAAATAAGGCATATCCAAGCACCGAAGCAAAAATAATCTGCGAATAGTCATAAATAGAAATCTTTTTGGCAGGCGCATAGGTGTATGCCGCTGTAATCGAAAACTGTCCTCCGGCGGCACATAGTCCGGCTAAAATCAGCACTACCTGCTGGCGCAGCGTCATTGGCGTAAAATGAATCGCCACCCATGGAATCACTGCCAGGCACGAAAACATCGAAAAGTAAAAAACGATCACCGGGCCTTTCACACCCAGCGCACCCAGCGCACGCACCATCGTATAAGCCATTCCCGCGCCAAGCCCTCCCAAAACCCCGATCAGAGCCGGAAATAAAGAGGCGTTCTCAAATCCTGGTTTAACAATAAACATACATCCGCCAAATGCTGTTAATATGCAAAACGCCTGAAAAGGCATGATCTTTTCTTTTAGCAATAAAAAAGAAAAGACAACCGCAAAAAACGGCGACAATTTATTTAAAATCGAAGCGTCTGCGATCAGTAAATGATCAATCGCATAAAAATTGCAGAGGATTCCCAAGGTGCCGAACAAACACCGCAGCGCAAGCGCCGGGCAGGATTCTTTTTTTACCCGCAGCGAAATATGGCCCCGGTATATAATCACACCTGCTAACACCGCAGCCACAAGATTTCTGTAAAAGCTTTTCTGTATGGATGGAATATCCCCTGCAAGCCGGACACAGACATTCATGCACGCAAAACAAAATGCCGAAACAATAATCATAAATATACCGCGTATATCCTGGTCTTGTCTGGAATCGTTCATTGTTCTTTTATCCCCTTTTCTATCAATCGTTTTCTTCCCTTTTGATATAGATTTTGATAAATATCAATTCTGTGAATCTGCATGGCAAACGGATCGTACGCAAGCCCGAAAAACTGTAAAAACGCTTCCATCACCAGTTCCGGCTTTACATTATCCGTACTTCCGGTACAGACATCCATATAAAACGCCGGACGGTTAAAATATTTTTCCTGCGGCTTTAAAATTTGAAAATCATAAACAAGCTTCTTTAAATCCATTACCTTTTCACTCTTTTTCGTTTTCTTCGTTACAAGCACTTCCTCCTGCATCCAAAAAAACTTCTGAAGCATTTGCAGCAATGTTTCGTAATCCAGCAGCTGCACAGGCATCTCGTATTCTTGCTTATACCAGATTTCATAATCCGCCGCACATACGACGGACATCGCTGTTTTGGCATGATCGTCAAGCTGCACGCAGCCGGTAATCTCAATGCCTTCCGGCATAACCGCGTTTAATGCCTCCACAGCCTTCTCAGAAGACATGAAGCTATGCACCTCCAGATCCATATATTCCCCGTCGCTTGTAATGCCAACGCCTAAAGGAGCCGCGAACGACATCAGCGGATGCGGGCTGAACCCTTCGGAATAACAGATATCTATACCGCTCATACGGATCGCCTTTTGAAAAAAACGCATCAAATCCAGATGGCCGATAAATTTCATTGCGCCAAATTTACGAAACTTTATTCTGACCTTCAAAGCAGACACCTCCTCCATATTGGTTTGCACCGCATCCGCTGCAATGCATTCTGCAGTTTTTGGTAACCTCTCCCTGCTGTGACCGTTTCCATTCCCGCAGAAGATATTGCCTTAAAACACCATCGTCTATAAAATCCCACGGAAACACTTCATCATCCGCACGTTCACGCATCGTATAAAAATCCGGGTCTATGCCTGCCCTGGCAAACGCACGCTGCCAGCGGTCATGATCATAAAACTCTGACCAGGAATCAAACAGCGCGCCATCTTCATAAGCATATAAAACCGCCTGTGCCAGCTTACGGTCGCCGCGTGCCAGCACGCCTTCCAGCACAGAGATGTCTGTTTCATGCCAGTTATATTTGATGCTCTTTCGATTCAGCTGTTCCTTGACAGCGTCATTCACGACTTTTGCCCTCCGCTTATATTCCTCCTGATCATACATCCGTGCCCACTGAAACGGCGTAAACGGCTTTGGAATAAAAAATGAGGTGCTGATGGTAATCTGGCATTTCCCGTTTCTTTTCTCTTTCGGTATTTCATAATACCTCACCGCGATTTTATTGGCAAGTTCGGCAATCGCACGCATGTCCTCATCCGTTTCCTGCGGCAACCCAAGCATAAAATACAGCTTCACCTTCTGCCAGCCGCCTTCAAACGCAAGACCTGCTCCATGCAAAATGTCTTCTTCCGTAAGTCCTTTATTAATCACATCGCGCATGCGCTGAGAACCGGCTTCCGGCGCAAATGTTAGGCTGGATTTGCGAATGTCCTGCACTTTGCTCATAACATCCAGGGAAAACGCGTCTATCCGCAGCGACGGCAGGGAAATATTGACGCCTTTGTGTTTGAAATGGTCAATCAAATACGTAACCAACTCTCCCAGCTTTGAATAATCGCTGGAGCTTAGGGAAGTCAGCGAAATTTCATCATAACCGGTACTGCGCAGCATTTCATCCGCGTACTGTTTTAATATTTCCACATCTTTTTCTCTTGTCGGACGATAAATCTGCCCTGCCTGACAAAATCTGCATCCCCGGATACATCCCCGCATCAGCTCTAATACAACACGGTCCTGCGTAATTTTAAGAAACGGAATCACAGGCTTTGTCGGATAAATGGAATTTGTAAAATCCATCACCAGCTGCTTTTGTACTTTTTCCGGCACGCCAGGTGTATTGGGAACCATTTTTTCTATCGTGCCGTCTTCGTTATAAAAAACATCATACAATAACGGCACATAAATGCCGGGAACTGACGCGGCCTGTACTAAAAATCTGCGCCTTGGCCAGCCTTCCCGCTTTGCCTGTTTGTATAAGTCAAACAGCGCGTCATAAGACGTCTCTCCTTCTCCAATATAAATAAGGTCAAAAAACGCGGCAACTGGCTCCGGATTATACGTACATGGACCGCCGCCTATGACAATCGGCATCTGTTCCGTACGCTGCGCCGCCTGAAACGGAATGTGCGCCAGATCTAGAATCTGCAGAATATTTGTATAGCACATTTCATACTGCAGCGTAATGCCGATAAAGTCAAAGCTTCCCACGGCATCCTGGGATTCCAGCGCAAACAGAGGAATTTCGCGCTCTTTCATGATATGATGCAGATCCGGCCATGGGGAAAATACCCGTTCACACCAGACATCATCCCTGCGGTTAAACATTTCATATAATATCTTCATCCCAAGATGCGACATGCCGATTTCATATACGTCCGGAAAACACATCGCAAAGCGGATATCCACCTTTCCCGGATCTTTCATGACGCTGTTTAACTCCCCTCCGATGTAGCGGGCAGGCTTTTCGATTTTTAGTAATGTTTCATCATTTAAGGCTAGTTTTCTCATAGCATTCCTTTCGGTTTTGTATATTTTATAATTCATTTTTGTGCCAGCATAACCCTGCACCTCTTTTTATAACATGCAATTCCATATTTCAGAATATTCTCTACCCCATCGTCTTCAAGGTCATCCTCATACTTTGTATATTCGATCTGTTTTAATGCCTCCCTGCATGCCCCGTCCAGATTCCCGTCATGGGCGTATTTTACTTCTATGATAATCCCCATATCCCCGGTATCCGGTTCCGCAAGGATATCCGCATATCCCTCCCCCATTTCCCGGTTGGAAGAAATGCCCCATCGGGTTTTCACTCCCAATATTCCAAGTAAAACTCCATGGTAAAAGTTCTCTTTCATTTCTTTCCTTGCGGCTGTATCCCGGATGCTGATCGTCTTCCTTAAATATTGTGTAAATATTTTTTCTACATTTTCCGCATCCTCATTTTGCAGGGCATCGCAAAAGCGGTTCAGCATATCTCCGTCTTCCCGAACATTCTCCTGAAAAAATTCCATGATCTGCGTCACATAAATATCCCGGATTTCCAGATTGGGAATTGCCAGCTTCATCTGCCTTCCCTCTGCTTTTCCACGCTGGGTCAGATAACCTGTAGTAAAAAGCAGGCTCCAGATATTGTCTATGGTCTGATAAATCTCCGCATACGTAAGTTCCTGATGGATCTCCTTTGTAATGACTTCCCCAGCTATCAGGCGTTCAATATCACGTTTTGTCGCGGCTTTTGCCGATTCTTCTATAAAACGTTTCACCGCATCATTGCTGCTGGTGTTAATCCAATAATTCTCCGGCTGCGCATCCGGATCGTATCTGATCCTATCGCAATGGTTCAGGACATCCCAAGGACAATATACTTGTACATTGCCGAACTGATAGCCGTCATACCATCTTTTTACATCCTCATAATGGTCCGCCACACCATAATACTCCAGGAGTTCTTTCACTTCTTTGTCCGTAAAGCCAAAGTATTCATCAAAACGCTCATCTGCAATCGTCAGTACCTTCAGATTGTTAAGTCCGGTAAAAATACTTTCCTTTGAAATCCGAAGGCACCCGGTCAGCACTGCTAATTTCAGGCTGTAATTCGTCTTTAATACCTCCCCAAGCAGGCTTCGGATCAAAGAAATCATCTGGTCGTAGTATCCGTGCGCATGAGCTTTTGCCAGCGGAACATCATATTCATCAATCAGTACAATCACTTTTGTCTCATAATGTTTTTCCAAAAGTGCCGTCAACTGCCTTAAGCTGCCGCCAAGCGTACCCTCATTCATATGATCATCCAAGAGTTTTCGATACGCTGCTTTGTCATAATCATTGAGCTTATCACTGTCTAAAAGAAAATAGAACTTTGCCGCTGCTTCTATGATAACCCGAACTGCCATCTGGTATGCCATCTCATAACTGCGTGCGTCAATCCCCTTTAGGGAAATAAATACAACCGGATATTTCCCCATATACTCCTCACAAAACACAGTTTCCTTTGAAATATCCAGTCCGTCAAAAATACTCTTATCACCATTCAAAGAAAAGAAGCATTCCAGCATGCTCATATTCAGCGTTTTTCCAAACCTTCTGGGACGGGTAAACAAATTTACTTCTCCCCAATTATGAAGTAATTCTGCAATTAGTCCTGTTTTATCAATGTAGTAGAAATCTTCTGTGCGAAGCTTATCAAAATTATCAATTCCTATTGGAAGTTTTTTCTTTCTCATATCCATTTTTTATGCTCCTTCCGCCATATTCAAACTATTTTTCCACAGTATATCATATTTAACATTCACATTCCATCCCTAAATCAAACAAGGCTGCCGCATTCTGCGGCAGCCTGTAAAAGGTTTATTCCATTCCCAATAAATTTTTTATATTATTTTTATAAATGTCTGCTTTCGTACCATAAATAATCTGCACGCCGTCATCGACGCGCACGACACCATTCGCGCTGGTTTGTTCCTTCCATTCTTTGTCGCTCATAACCAGTGACTTATCTTTTACCTTCACACGCAGACGGGTAAAGCATGCGTCCACATTGATAATGTTGTCCGCGCCGCCCAGTCCTTCAATAATAACCGCAAGAATATCGTCGCTTACTTTCTTGCCGCTTAAAGGCTTAACCTCTTCCTCGTCCGCCTCACGCCCAGGCGTCTTATAGTCAAACTTTAAGATCATAAACTTAAATGTAACATAATACAGTACAAAAAATCCTGCGCCAAGGATAAATACCCAAATCCAGTTCGATCCTTTATCCGCCTGCATGATCCCGTTAAACAGCGTGCTCAAAAACGGCCCGCCGAAAGCGCTTGGTCCAGGAATATTGACCTGGAAGATGTAGGTTAATAAATACGTCAGTCCGGCAAATCCTGCGTGGATGACAAATAACAGCGGCGCCACAAACAGGAAAGAATATTCGATCGGCTCAGTGATGCCCGTAAAAATGGACGGGATGACCGCGGCGATTAACAGCGCTTTGACCTGCTGTTTCTTTTCCGGCTTTGCTGTATGATAGATGGCCAGCGCGGCGCCAGGCATGCCGAACATTGCAAAGATTACTTTGCCGTTCATAACAAACCGGGAAATATTAATGTCAAACATCGTATCTGGTGAAGCAAGCATTGCATTGTAAATATTTAACGCGCCCTCTACCACATTTCCGTCAATTTCCATCGAGCCGCCCAGATTGGTAAAGAAAAACGGAGTGTAAATAAAGTGATGCAGTCCAAACGGCAGCAGCGCCCGTTCACTCAGTCCATAGATAACGCTTCCTGCGGCACCTGTCTCATAGATTAGCTCACCCATCATCGTAAGTCCGTTCTGTACAACCGGCCATACAAAAGCCATCACAAAACCAAGCGCCGAACAGCCGAGCAGCGTAACCATTGGGACAAATTTCGTTCCGGAAAAAATGCCCAGAATCGGCGGCAGCTGGATATTATAATACTTATTGTGCAGCCAGGCAACTAAAAGGCCGATCAAAATGCCCCCAAATACACCCGTATCCAAAGAAGCAATGCCCATGACCATAGACTGTCCCGTCTGCATCGCAGAAGGGTCCAGCTTGCCCAGGCTTGTAAGGAGTACATTCATAACATTGTTCATGGCTAAAAAGCCAATGACACTGCAAAGAGCCGCAATCCCTTTTTCTTTCTTGGCATAGCCTACCGCTACGGACACAGCAAAAATAATTGGCAGATAGGAATTGACCGTGTTTCCCATTGCCTTAAGCAGGTTAAAGAACAATGATACATAGGGAGTTCCCAAAAACGGCGCCAGTTCCACAATGTTTTTCGTTGTGAAAGCGGAGCCGATTCCTACCAGAATACCAGCAATCGGCATAATCATAACCGGCGTCATAAGTACTTTTCCTAATTTTTGAAACTGAGAAAAGGAAAACTTCTCCTTCATGTGTAACTCCTCCTTACTTTAACTGCGGCCAGTAACCTTTGTTTGCTTCAATCATCTTGTCTAAAATCTTCCTTGCCACTTTTGCAGAAGGAACTGTTTTATTCATCGTAAACGCTTCGAGCGCTTTCTGATAAGAATTCTCAAAATATGCATCCACAATCAGTTTTTCCGCTGCAAGCTGCTGCTGCATCATGCCCAGGTGGAACTGTGGAATCTTTCCGATCACAACCGGTTCCGGACCCCATTTGCGCAGGTAGCATGGAACCTCCACCATCGCGTCGTCCGGAAGCTGCGGGATGGAACCGTTGTTCTCTACAATCACCAGATAACGGTCTGAGTAGTTGTAGGCAATCGAGCAGGCAACATCTACAATAAAATCGCCAAACGCGTTAAACAGATTCAAATTTACCTCATGTGTGCCGCCGCTTTCCTTGATCAGCCGCACCTGATCATACATGTCCTTTTCGCGCCCGTCCATAACCATATTTGCCCTCGTATAATTCGGATCGCTCGTCTCCACGCATTCCTTCGGATACAAATAATACTGCAGATATGTATTCGGCAGAAATTCCGGGAAGTCTGTAAGTATCTCCTTGAAATTTTCCCACGTATGCTTCCAGGACGGATCCGAATGATGCTTGTCATGAGAAGCCGCCAGTCCAAACTGCATAATCTTTTCCTTAAGCTCCGGCATTCTGTCGACACCGGCCTTATCATACAGCTTTGTCCACCATCCAAAGTGATTCAGTCCAAAATACACAGGATCCAAATCATTATATTTTTCAAGCCCTAACATTTTTGCAAAAGAAAGCATAATCGCTACCGGCATATCGCAAATGTTTAATATTTTGTAGTTGTGATATTGACGGCGGGTGGCCTCCGCGACAATCGCAGCCGGATTGGAATAATTAATAATCCATGCCTCAGGCGCATAAGTTCTCACATCATCAATGACTTTAAAAACGCCTGGGATCGAACGAAGTCCATATGCCATTCCGCCTGGGCCGCATGTTTCCTGTCCAACAACGCCAAATTCCAACGATATCTTTTCATCCTGCTCGCGCATTTTCAATCCGCCCTGGCGAATCTGGGCAAACGCAAAATCAATGTCCGTAAACGCCTCTTTCGGATCTGTCGTTGTAAAGTATACACAAGAGTCATGAAGCTTTGCAGTCAGTGAACGGCAAAGCGTGTCTACCAGTTCCAAACGGTCTGGATCTATATCATAAAGCACAAGCTTTTGCAGCGGAAATCTCTCCAAGTTTCCAATCAGACTTTGAATGATGCCAGGCGTATGGCTGGAACCTCCGCCTACAATAACTACTTTAAAACCTTCCATAGTAAATCATATTCCTTTCCCAAAATTTTTTTGTTGCGCGCGCTTTTTTTTACCGTTATAATAACTATTATCACTATAAATGTTTCTTTCCAAATTGTGAATAGCTTTGAACGATTCTGGAAGGATGTACCAAAGACGAAATGATTTCATTTTATGAAAAAATTTTCAGGAGATACGATATGGATTTTTACAACAGAATAGCAGAAAACGCTCATTTGCTGAACAAGAGCGACAACGAGATTTTATCCTACTGCATACGCAATAACCAGACTCTTTCTAAAATGAAAGTACAAGAGGTTGCTGATACGCTCTATACCTCTCCTGCTTCTGTCGTGCGATTTTGCAAAAAGCTTGGTTTCAGCGGATTTTCAGAATTTAAGGCGGGAATCAAGGCGGAACTTTCCCGGGATTCTAAGGAAACCAGCCAAAAGAGTCATCCGACAGACTTTTTAAAAGATGTACATAAAACGATCCAGTTAATCCCGGAAGAAACGATCGACCGTGTTTTAGAAAAGATTTATAACTGCCGCAGGGTGGAATTTTACGCGGCCGGAAGCAGCCGGACAGTAGCCGCAGAATTCGTCAAACGGCTGCAGATCATCGGAAAGCCTGCTTTTTGGTATGACGACAGCTCTTTAATGAACATCAGCGCCAGGCAGGTCACCGAAAACGACCTGGTCATTGTCATCTCCGTATCTGGAGAAACCAGCCTTGTAATCGCCGCCGCAAACATGGCTAAAAGCCACGGAGCTTCTATCGTGTCCATCACGGATCTGGGAAGCAATGTCTTAAGCGATATGGCCGATGAAAATATCAATGTCCATTCTACTTTTTTTATCAAGGCAGACATCAAAATCCGCTCCAGGGTACAGCTGCTGTTGGTTTGTGAATATATGTTTTTCCGATATTTGGAAGAATATGGACAGTGTGAAGAATAAGACAGAAAAAGACCCCTGTACCTGCACAGGGATCTTTTTTTCAGAAGCAAATTTCCATATTCTATTGGATTTGAATGATGTCTCCGTCTCCGGCCTGTATGTTTCCGGTCTTTAAAAGCTTAACCTTCTCCCCGCCTGTAAAGATAACTGGGGAATACAAGGATTTCCCCTGCTCCTTCAAATAATCCACATCTACCGTTACAAGCACGTCTCCCTGTTTGACCGCATCGCCCTGTTTCTTTTTGATGGTAAAGCCGGCCCCATTTAAAGCTACCGTTTCCAGTCCGATATGGATCAGTATTTCCATCCCATCTTTTGTCGTTATCCCAAAAGCATGTCCCGTAGGAAAGGTTGCCGTAATCGTTCCGCTAAGCGGCGCAATCACTTCCGTACCTGTCACCTCTACCGCAAAGCCTTCCCCCATCGTTTTTTCCGAAAATACCGGATCCGGCACATCCTCAATCGGATGCAGCGTTCCCGTCATCGGGCAGACAAACGTTTCCTTTTTCTTTTTGCTGAAAAATCCCATAAAATGCTTTCTCCTTTACATGTATTCATACGCTCCAATTTTTTTGCTGCGTATGTTTTTTATCGTTATGATAACTGGTCCCATTATAACAATCCCAGCCTTGTTTGTAAATAGCTTCCAGCAATTCTAAAAAGAAATGCCAAAAACGAAATGATTTCATTTTGTGAAAAAAATTCAGTAAAATTCACACTATCAGTACACAAATAATTCTTGCAGTATATATCTAATCGTGTATAATTTTAGTATCTCTTTAAGTGACAAATAATTCTTATAGTGCACATTTTAAATAGATACTTAGGAGGACTTCATCATGAACGAATTAGATTACCAGAAAATCGGCCAAAAAATCCGGGCCGCCAGACAGGCAAAAGGCTGGTCACAGGACAGGCTTTCTGAAAAATGCAATATCAGCCTTTCCTTTATGGGGCATATTGAACGCGGGACACGCATTATGAGCATGGATACCTTTGTCGCTCTTTGCAATGAACTGGAAATCAGCGCAGACTATGTACTGTGGGACATCATACGGCCGTCAGACCCGATCTTACTGAATATTTTAAACAGCGTAAAGACAAAAGACGCCGCGACATATTCGCGGTATGTACAAATCATCCGGGCAATCGCAGAAATTATGAGCACTGGCTGACGGCAGTTATCCGTCAGCAGCGCCCGATATGGTTAAACGCACGCACATTTATCTATCTATTCTTCTGCCACCATGACTTTGCATCGTTTTTTATAACAGGCAATTCCATATTTATGAATCGTTTGCATGCCATCACGGATAAAAACCGTTACATATCCCTTTTCTTCCATCTGCTTTATTGCTTTTTTGCATGCTGTTTCAAAAGCACCATCCTGAGCATACTTCACTTCTATCACACATCCGATTTTTTTGGCAGGAATGCTGATCATAATATCCGTATATCCAATTCCTGATTCTGCATTGGATTTTACAATCCAGCTTTCGTTTGCCCTGAGCAGTCCAAGCAGCATCCCATGATAAAAATTTTCTTTCATTTCTTTTTTGCCAAAAGAATCCCGAATACTAATGGAATCATCCATAAAGCTGTTAAATAACAGCTCAACAGTCTGCCCGTCCCCTTCCTTTAGCGCCATGCAAAATTTCTGCCACCGCTCCGTATGACTTACTGTTTCTGTTTCAAACCATGCCAGAATTTTGTCCTTATAAATTTCAAGAATTTCCCTGTTTGGAATTATCAGTTTGTGAAACTTTCCAAGCGGCTCCTCCTGATCTGTCAGATATCCTGTTGAAAATAAAATGCTCCAAAGATAAGTCTGTCTTTTTAGCGATTCCTTACTTTCCATATCCGAATAAGTCAATCCCGAAATCAACGTTTTTTCCACACATTCTCCTGAAATTAATGCTTCTATTTCCGCTCTTGTTGTTTCATTTGCGTGTTCCAAAATATCTTTGACAATCGTATTGCTACTGCTGTTCTCCCAATGTGACTCCATAGGAGCGTTCCTGGATTCACAAAATTTATCACATTGATTCAACACATCCCACGGACAATATACATGAATATTTCCAAACCGGTACCCATCATACCATTCCTTAAAAAGCTCAATTTTGTCTCCCAGACTATAGTAATCCAACAGTGCCCGGACTTCCTGATCTGTAAAACCAAAATACTCTGCAAACCGTACATCTGATACAGTCCGCACCTTAAAGTTATTAAGCCCTGTGAAAATACTTTCTTTTGCAATCTGAAGGCACCCGGTAATTACCGCAAATTCAAGATTTTCATTTGTTTTAAGCACCTGGCTCAGCACAGATCGAATCAGGTTTACCATCTGTGGGTAGTAGCCATTTTGGTATGCTTTATCCAAAGGTACATCATACTCGTCGATCAGCACGATTGCACATTTTCCATAATGCTTGCGCAAAAGTCTTGTAAGCAGTTTCAGGCTGTTAGGAAGGTCAGAAATTTTTTCAAATTGATTTTCTGCCAGCCGTTCAAACTTTGCCTTATCATACCGCATAATATGTCTGCTTTCCAAAAGAAAGTCCAGTCTGGAAGCTTCTTCACTGACAACGGTACACAAAGCTTCATATGCGGCTTGAAAATCCTCCCCTCCAACATCTTTGAAACTGATGGAAATAACCGGGTATTTTCCCATATGCTGCGCACACAATTCCTCATCTTCTGCGATTTTGAGTCCGTCAAATAATACTGCATCGGTGCCAATCTCAAAGAAAGTCTTTAGCATGTCTATATTTAAACTCTTGCCAAAACGTCTTGGACGCGTAAAAAGATTCACACTCCCCCTTGTTTTTAAAAGTTCGCTGATAAATTCCGTTTTATCCACATAATAAAATCCCTTAGTTCTGATATTGCGAAAAAATTCTTCTCCTATGGGAAGTTTCTTTTTTTCCAGTTTCTTATCCAGCATCCTTCTTCACCCCTGCGCTTTTCATTTTATTGGCACAAATTTATTTTTCCAGTATATCATATTTAATATCCGGATTCCATCCCTAAATCAAACAAGGCGTGCGTAAAGACAAAAGACGCCGCGACATATTCGCGGTATGTACAAATTATCCGGGCAATCGCAGAAATTATGAGCGTTGGCTGACGGCAGTTACCCGTCAGCCAGCACCCGATATCTCCAGTAGCCAAGCGTCTCTGTAATGGTCTGCTCCAGCCCGATTCGCGGCCGCCATCCGGTAGCCGTCTGCAGTTTTCGGATATCAGCCTCGATCACCGGCAAATCCACCGGGCGTACTTTCGATGCATCTTGTTCTACCGTAATCGTCGCAGTGGATTTTTTCAAAATCAATTGAATTATATGCGCGATGCTTACCGCCCTGCCGCTGCCGACATTATAGATCTCCCCGGCCTTCCCTTTTTCAGCAAGCATCGCATAGGCACGCACAACATCACGCACATCGGTAAAATCACGTCTGGCATCTACATTCCCAACGCGCAGAACCGCTTCCTGCCTGCCCGCTTCTATCCATGCCACCTGTCTGCAGAAATCCGCAACGGCAAACATCGGCTCCTGGTTCGGACCGATATGGTTAAACGCACGTACCATCACCGATTCAACGCCATAAGCTCTCGCATAAATACCGCCGATCATCGTCTGGCACGCTTTTGTAGCCGCATAAATATTGCCCGGATAAAGCCGGTTCTCCTCACCGATCGGAATCTCCTGCGGCCGCACCAGCCCGTATTCCTCCCCGGAACCTACCAGCAGGATTCGCGGACGCTTCTGCATCCTGCGCACCGCTTCCAGTACATGAACCGCCCCGCGGATATTGACATCCACAGTCATCCCCGGATGCTTCCATGCTGCCGCTACCGAACTTTGTGCCGCCAGATGAAACACATAGTCCGGCTGCACTGCCTGCATCAGCTTTAAAACCGCATCCTGATCCAAAATATCTAAATCATATATATCCAGGTCATCTCTGTCTAAGTCGTGATTCCCATTTAAATCATTTCTATCCGGATTATTTCTATCTGGATTATTTCCATCCTGATTATTCCTATCCGGATCATTCCTGTCTGAATCAGTTCCATATCCGGGATACACATTTTTATTCACCCGTATCCGCTCATTCGGCAGCTTCGTAACAGCTATATGATGTCCCAGTTCCTGCTTTAAATGCTGGATTAAATAGGCTCCGACAAATCCGGCTGCTCCTATAATTAATGATTTCATACTTCCTTTATTTTCCCCTTCTCAGCCCTTTGCAACCAATGCCATATCGTTTCGAACCATCCGTTCCACGAGTCCGTCAAATGTAATTTCACGCTTCCATCCAAGTTCAGCTTCTGCCTTAGCTGGATTTCCCCACAGTACTTCCACTTCCGCGGGGCGATAAAATTTTTCATTGACTTTTACTAAAATACGTCCGCTGTCCCGGTCTTTTCCTACCTCATGAACGCCTTCGCCTTCCCATTCAACCGTAAATCCGGCATAACGGAACGCGGCTTCAGCAAATTCCCGCACCGTCCTTGTCTCATTTGTGGCAATCACATAATCATCCGGCTTCTTGTTTTGCAAAAGCAGCCACATTGCACGCACATAATCTTGTGCATGCCCCCAGTCTCTTTTTGCGTCCAGATTGCCAAGCTCAACATATTCTAAACGCCCTGCCCTTATGCAGGCTGCGGCATGTGATATTTTTCTCGTCACAAACTCCATGCCTCTGCGTTCGCTCTCATGGTTAAATAAAATGCCGCTGCAGGCAAACATGTCATAACTTTCCCTGTAATTTTTTGTAATCCAGTATCCATACAGCTTTGCCACTCCATAAGGGCTTCTTGGATAAAACGGTGTCTGCTCCGTCTGCGGCATCTGCTGTACCTTTCCAAACATTTCCGAAGTCGCTGCCTGATAAAAATGCGCCTCCGGCTTCACGATACGGATAGCCTCCAGCATATTTGTTACCCCCACCGCATCAATTTCCGCTGTCGCAAGAGGCTGCTCCCAGCTCGTCCCTACAAAAGACTGCGCTGCCAGGTTGTATACTTCATCCGCCATAGATACTTTCATTGCATGCACCAAAGATACCAAATCTGTCATGTCAGCATATATAAAATGGATCTTCTGCCTGATATGATCCACATTTCCATAATCCACTACGCTCTTTCTGCGCATAATGCCATAGACCTGATAGCCTTTTTCCAGCAAAAGCTCTGCCAGATAAGAGCCGTCCTGTCCGGTAATCCCGGTAATAAGCGCTCTTTTCATTCCATTCTCCTCTCTTAACGGTTCGTCATGTATCATTCGTGATGGGTATTTGCCCATCGTAAAAAAATATAGCATGATTTTACAGGTGAAAATATTTACTGTAAGAAGTAATTTGTGACAGAGCGTTTCGCATATTCTATGATACTGACTTCTTAATCGTTTGTATCAATTAGGCTTATAATTTCCTGCATTGACATTAGCCGCTCATCTGCCTCTTTTGCTCTATGGTGTGTCAATATATCCTTTTCATTGCTCTGATCTTTCTTCCAAATATCTTTGATAAAAATATTCACGATTATCATCAATATTTTTGCCATAAAAATAAAAAGGCTATAACATTATATTTATACATGTTATAGCCTTTTATTTCCTTCTGAAAGTTCCTCTTTTAAATTTCCCTGTTAACCTTTCTGTCATATAAACAAGGAGTAAAAGGGCTTGATACAGTTCCTAACATTAATCTAATAAATTTAAATACTCCCTGATAAGCTGCTCTTTATCCGCACTTTCTGCCTTGATTATCTCATAAAATGCATCCTTATTTTCAAGTATCGATTCTTTGATGTAAATCACAATCTGCCTGACTTCCTTCATTTTCTCCTGTAAAACATCTAGGAACTTTTCATATGTAATTTTAAGGATATCTAATGCGCTTTCTTCTGCTAATCTTGCATACAACGTGTTATAAATGTTTCCCATCCTGTAAACCAATCCCCACAACTGATAGTCAAAATAATCGCCTGTTACTCTTATACTTCTCTGGCAGACAATATCTATGTATCTCATTGCATAAACATAAAGCAATGTCTTAAAAATAAGCATGTAACATTCCTCTGTTCCTATATCTTCCTTAAGGCTACGATGCCCCATAATAAACAGGACTGCCTGCTCGTCGCAATAGCATTCCTCAAACAAATCAGAAAAATCTTCTTTTCCATGACCATATCCAAATTGATCTGAAAGAGGACTCTGTATCTTTTCATGCATTTCTCTTATCTGTTCAAGCGCAGCTTCCTTATCAATATGCCGAAGCAAGTAATGCCCTGCTTCATGTATCATTGCAAATTCCTCTTGCACATCAGTCCTGTCTGCCAGAAATTTCATTGTCCTTTCATCAAAATATATGCCCTCTTTTTTATAGTTTTCCAGTCCATCACAAGTAAGGCACAGCCAATACGCCACGTCAATCTCATCATTTAAATAACAGGATTCAATATACTGCTTGATACAGAGATTGATAAGAAACTCATGATATTTTTCATCACTCAAGATATAATTCCAGTCATAAAAATAACTAAACAGATTAAAATCACCTACAAAAAAACTGTTATTCCTGATCCTGAAAGTATCCGGCAATTTATACAACGTATTGCAGATTATAAACAAGGGAACTTCATAGATCTGATTCTCGTTGAGATATTCTGTTATCCAGTTTCTGTATTTAGCAAAATATACTTCCTGGACAGACTCCGGATCCTTTAACCTTTTCATAATTCTTTTTTCCAATAAATACCCTATATACCTGCTGTCATTCATATCATTTTTTCTTTGTTTTCTGCTCCAATTTTTCCAACATCTGCAAAACAATTTCCGGAGTAACATCCGTATTCTTTATTTCAAGTTCAATTTCGCCCTTTTTTAGCCTTATTTCTCTTTTGGAAAACTTCATTTTCGCAACAAAATATGCAGATAAGGCGGCGATTAACTCCGGTGAAATTTCCACCATAAATTCCGCCACCTCTGTTATGCCAACAAATGCCTTCCGTTCGACATAAACCATTTTGTCAGGATATTCCTCGGCAAAATCTTTGAATATTTGAGAATCTTCTTCATTGACCGCAATAACTATTTCCTTTCCCATTTTCTTTCCCCCTATAATTTTATTTTGGTATTCGGAACACATATAGAACTCTGGAATATCCGACACAGACATATTCCATACAATTCCGTAGTCCAGACTTCCATAATGATGCGCAACAATATCCCTCATCCGCATAATCATTTTCCAGGGTATTTCTGCATATTCGCCTAAAAATTCTTCGGATAACATATTTTCAGACAATAGTCTGTAATTTTAAGCAGAACTGTCCGATCCTTTTGATTCATAAATAACGACCTCATCTTTCTTTATCTGTTCCAGAAATACAGCATCATTTGAAAATCGCCTCTCATTGCTCATATCCCTTTTACCCTCCCGGTGAAATAACCATACTTTATGGTTTTATTATATTTGCTTTTTGCTGAAAAATCAAGCCATGCCTGCTATTGAAACGATGTTTCTGTTGGTTTTATCCATATTAAAAAAATTTCCCTGCATACTTTTTCTCATTGAATTCTCCTGATTTTTCATATTTATAAAGGCTTTGCTTCGCAATGACATCGAGAGCATGAATCATTACATGGAAAGGATTGTACGCACTGTCATAAGCAGCTTTGATGCCGGAACGAAGCATCCAAGCAGTCGCAGCCTGAAAAATTTTATCATGGGTTCGTCCTGGGCCTTATGATCAGCCTCACCGACCGCTATATCATCACTTCGAACCGCGAAAGCGGTTTTGGAAGGTCAGATACGCTTTTAGAGCCAAAAAACCATTTGGATGATGGAATCATATTTGAATTCAAAGTTCTGGATTCCAGAAAAGAAAATGATCTGGAAGATACGGCAAACGCCGCAATCCGCCAAATCATCCGTAAAAAATATGCCGCAGCATTAGAAACAGCATGTGAAAAAGAACGCATCCGCATTTATGGATTTGCTTTCAGAGGTAAAGAACTTCTGATCAAAGGCGGGTATCTGAAAGAATGGGAAACTGAAAAATGAAGAGATATTAGAAATGCTTGCTGAAAACTATTTCCTCTTTCTTGCGTCAACCGCTTCTTTCTTTGCCGCCGCCTTGCGAATATCTGCCATGATGTGAAACAAATGCAGCGTTTGATTTGTACTGCTGCATACATGAGACGTCATACAAAGGTATAAAGGCGGCCGCACAATTTTCTGCCTGATCAGCTCAATGTCTTCTTTTGGAACCTGTTTGACGATATGCCAGTCGTTTAGTTCCGTTTCTTTTATAAGGTTCGGCAGCACGTTCTGCTCATACTTTGCCCAAAAATCCGCCGGATTTGCCATATCCGCTAAAATGAGCAAACATGCAGTCGGAACGTTCGCATAATTATATCCTGGAATTTTGCGGATATGCTTTTCGATCTCATAGGTATTCACGCCGCCTAATTTTACCGCTTCTATGATGCCTACAGCCGTATTGTTATGATATACCATCAAATCCACGCTGCCAACACTCTGATAGCCGCTCAAAAGCTGATCCGACGAAGTGCCTTCCAATGTCTGGTCTTTCAGGTAAAAATCCCAGATGTCCTTTCCGCGCTGTTCAAATAATATCTGCACAAATTTACTGTACGAGTTTTCATGCGGTGTTTTCGTCGCATACATCAGATAATCGCTGTACTGCTCCATTTTCTGCGACGCCTGCAGCACAAACTCCAACAAATTTGTTTCCGCCGGGTTTTCCAGCTTGTCCGTCTGCAGTCTGACAAGCGCACTGTCCCATTCCGACAAACGATGCAGGCGTTTCAGTACATTCCGGTATTGTTCAATTTCTAAAGATTCGTCATATAAAACCGCCGGAGCAGCAATCTTATCCATACCCTCCGTTTTTAAAATGTTCTCTTCCAGCAGTCTTATTTCCTCTGTTTTTCCATACCGCAGACTTAATTCCTCCATATATTCTTTTGCATCCTGCGTCTTATGCTCTGCGATCAGCATTTGTACAATATACTGTGCACACGAAAACTCATATTTCAGCTCCTGCGGCAAATACGAAGCTGATTTCCAGAATTTCTCATGGTCGTTCAGATGCAAATACAAAAACATTTCATTGGAAAGCAGGATTTTGATGTCTGATGAGGTTAACGAAAACTTTGCCCGTATGTCCTTAGCAAATGCTTCCGCCTTTTGCACATACTGTGCCTTTTCCGTGTCGGTTGTTTCTGTATGTACGCAGATTCGAACGCATGCCGCATACGCATTGATGTACACCGCGCATCCTGTTTCGTCCTGATTCGTACATAGATCCACATAGATTTCTTCCGCCTGCTTCAGACTGTCCAAATCTTCTTTATTAAGATAAATGAGCGCCTGATAAAACAATGCCGACACGCTTTTTTCGTCATCTAATACTTCCTGTTCGTGCCCTGTCAGCAGCTTCATCCGCAGCTTTGCGGACTGTACCCAGGATGCGTACTGCTGTTCGATCCGCCCGCCTTTTTCCTGCAGGAGTATTTGAAAACGCTCTAATAATGCATTTGTCTTCTGTACCAGCTTCTGTCCCTGCGCAGCATCCTGAAAGCACAGCTCCATCAGGCAGTCTACCAGCTTCATATACGTAGGGATAAAGCAGATACTTTCCGTAAAATCTTCCTCCTGGCGCTGAATCAGCAGCTGTATCCATTGTGTACGGATATCCGCATGCTGTATATGCTGCAGTAAAAACACCAGCTTCTGCGGCGATGCCTGTTTCATTTCAGATAAAATCCGCATCCGGTTTGTATCATCTAACAATGGCAAAACTTCCATGCATCTGCGCATGACAAATTCAGACTCCAGCAGGCGGACAGATTCCGGATCAAACAAATCGCACTCTTTGATCTGATATCCGAGAAAACAATCCGCAAAGGCTGTCTGTACCTTTCCCCTATATTTCTTGCCTGTATCATCCCGTGCTTCTATCAATAGGACGGTCATCAAATACAGCTGAATGGCCGCTGCTCTTCCAATCCACAGCATCGGGGATCTTTCCTTTTGGGCATCCGCCTGCTGTTTATAAAAGCCCGGCTCCAGCAACTTTAAAAACGCGGCTGTCTGTGTCCTGTCCGAAGCCGCATCCCGCATCATAAATATCCAGCAGTCATCTAACCAGAAAGTCCAGGAAAGCTGGGAAGCAAATGTATCTTCTATGCAGATTCTTTCAAAAAACCGTTTGTAGGCTTCAAACATCTGTATCGCGGCTTCTTCTGTTCGCTGCATCCCTAATAAAGATACATAAGCTGCAAACGCCGCGGCAGCATCCCGTTCTCCGCTGTTTTCAAATCCTGATTGAAAATGTTCCAATATCTTTTGATGCAGTGATTGTTCCGGAAACAGATGCTCTTTGTACCACTCAAACCACACTGCATATATCTGCTGCATGTACGTTTGCATGCTGTTTCTTGTTAGGGCATGCTCTTTAAAATACCATCTGCTCTTCTCGTTCAGATACCAGATCAGCTCTTCGGTCACGGACAGCCATTGCGCTTCATTTTCCCACTCTATGCCATGCTTTGCTATTTGAAATAAATTTTGATTTAATTCTTCCAAAAACTTTTCTCCCACAGAAGGCGTTTTCGTAACCAATGTATGGCACATCTGCCAGATGGTATTTGCCGCCGGAACATACAATGCCGCCTGACCCAGGCAATCTGTAAGAAATGAAATGTTTCCGCTGTGGCTGACATAAGAATAAAAATGAAGATACATCCACGGATTTTGCATGCACGCAAGCAGCCGCATCCGAAGCGTCTGGTCCGCACAGCCATATTGGCGCAGACAAAGCTGATACAGCCTGCTTAATCGTTCCGGCATCTGGGCGAGTTCAAAACAAGAATGCCTGTTTACATACAGCGTACGTGCCATCTTTGTATCCGGATAATCCTGCATAAACGTATCGTATGGCATATCGCCCTTTGGATGATATTTTAAATAAGCCATTCTGCGGATCACATGCTCCATACGTTCCCACGGCATGTTTTTCATTTCCGCTTCCAGCTTTTCCAGACATGTTTCAAACAGCTCCCGGACATGCTCACAATAACAGTCCGGCGTCCAGCAGCGATAAAAAGCATCCCAGCAGACAAACCACTGTTCGGTCTGCTGCTTCTTTTGCTCCTCTGCGGCCGAATCAGCCGGATTCTCCGGCTCCATCAGCTCATCCCACCATTTGCCGAAGATCTCTTCCACAAACCGCAGCCAAAGCTTTCCGTTCGGATCCAGATAAGCTTCTCCGTCTTTGGATTCTCCATCTTGGGATTCTCCATCTTTTCTTTGCAGGATGCCTTCCGGTACGCTGCAGTCTTCCGGCAACGATACGGAAAGCAGCAGTTGTGAACGGTATGGCAGCTTAGACAGCTCCTTTAAAAATAAAACAATCTGCGTATCTTTTTCCGATGACAGCTGATGGATTCTCTCATACTCACTTTTATAGGAAATATTAAAATCCCACTCACCCAGACAGGCTACAAGCCAGCCCTCGTCAAATAAATTCTGTAAGGAAAATAATGCCTGCTCCCGTTTATCAAATTCCTCATAAGCCGTACGCAGATATTCCATTTGATAAACAGCATGCTTTTGTTCAGCGTTCTTTAACAGAAGCAGCATGCTTTCCGCCACATCATGACTGGCAAACAGATTTTCCCTCCGATGCATATCGTCCGCATCCGACGGTTCATTGCCATCAGCCATCTTTAATAAAAAAGCGATTCTGTTTTGCTCTGTTTCGATTCCAGGATTTGTTGTCATATACATACCATTTTTCATTGTGTGCCGTCCTTTTTTATCATGACTCTTTTTATTTCCGGTTGTCTCAGTCTGCCTGCGCATGGATCAGCTGCTCCTGGGTCAGATTCATCCTGCACCGGAAGGTGCGATCAGCTCAATCAGTATCTGAATGACAAGAAAAAATCCAATGCGCGGGTTAATATCAATACACTGGTATTCTTCTTTCCGGTCATTTGTAAAGACTGTAATTGTACTGCAGGAAACCAGAGGTGAGCTGCGGTCGCTGGTAAGCAGGATTATGGTCACGTTTCGTTCCTTCGCCTTCTGAAATGTTTTCAGATAACGTTCCCCGCAGCCGCTTGCGGTTATAACGAGCAGGACGGCATCGCTGCGGATGTTTCCGGCCAGTCCGTTTAACAGCGGTTCCCATTCCAGCAGAATAGCCGGATAATCCAGTGCATGCAGCACAATCTGCAGATAACGTGCCGCAAGCGAGCTTAAGTTCGTGCCATAAATGTAGAGCGGGCGTCCGCTCGTAAGCAGTCCTGCAATTTTTTCAATTTCACTCAAATCCAGTGACAGGATCGTATCCTGAAACTGTGCCGTGGCATGACGGATGTATTCATCCGGATAAAACGCGGTTTCACGGCGTTCCCGCAGCTCGCTGCGCAGCTGATACTTAAAATCATGATAACCGCTCAATCCCAGTTTCTGGCAAAAACGGACGATCGTCGCATTGGAAGTAAAAAGCGCCGCACACAACCCGCTCAGGTTCATATGCAGCGCGGCGGTTTCATGTTTCTCAAACCAGTCCAGGATATTTTTTTCCGTTTCCGTCAGCCTAAGCTGACGGGCCTTTGCAAACAGGGGCAGCGTTTTGTTCCCTTTTTTCTCCGGCGAAGGCGCTGAAACGGCTTCGTCCGGCATCTGCCAAACTTTCAAAGAACCGCTGTCTGCAGCAGCCTCTTCCTTATACCGCAGGTAACATTTGATCATCGTCTGGATAACAAAAAAAATCGGAAGGCGGGAAGTGAACTCTGCGCCCAGATTCTCCCGCTGATCAGTAAAAAAGCGGAAATTTGTGTCAGAAAGCGCGGCAACCTCATTGCTCGTATAAGGCGTCACCGACAGAATCGGAATCCCGTTTGCCTGTGCGATTTTACCAAGCCGGATGGTTGGCGGATATTTGCCGGAAGTACTGATTAAAATCAGGAGTGATTCTCGTGAGCATCCGCTTAAAATATGCTGAAACATTTTGACAGACTCGATAAAATAGACCTCCTGGCGCCCAATGGAAAGCAGCAGCTTTTCAAAATATTCCACAGCCACCGAAGTCAGCCCGCCTGGAGACCATAAAAAAATCGGGCAGCCGCTGTCTAAATATTGAAAAACCTGATTTAAATGCTCTTCTCGTATCAGCTTTGCCGTTGCTTCCAGATTTGAGCGCATCGTATCCAGGTATACCCCGGCGGCAAAAGTATGCTCGCTGCCGCCATGGGTATCCTTCGTTCCGCGCTCCCGCTGTTCCGCACGCAGCGCATATTTAAACTCTGCATAACCGGAATACCCAAGCTTTTTGCAGAACCGCAGAACTGTCGCGGGTGAGCAGGCAGCATGATCCGCAAATTTCCGAATGCTCATTTCCAGCAGCGTTTCCGTATTTTCGTAAGCATACTTTAAAATCGCAAGCTCAGGACCGCTCAGGCTTTTAATGATCTGGTCATTTAATCGAAGTAGAATCACAGGGCATAACCTCACAGCAAATATTTGTTACTGCCGTATATTATAGCATGAACCATGCCTTTCTACAAGAAAGATGTCAAAAATAATCCCTTACATTTTGGCTACCGTTACTATTCACGGCCTGGAGGCCGCTCATAGTAACGGTTCGGGGCGATATTTAAAGTTTTGCTGTGCAAAAATCGCCCCGAACTTGAATCATGTTCTCACGGAACGCGCAGCTAGTGCGCGTTCCTGGCCCGTGAAAAGTAACTGGCTACAGTTGTCTTACCTGCCTTTGCCTGCGTTCCGGTCAGAAATTCTACACCGGCCTGCTCATCGCATCCGACTAAAATCAGCATAATGTCCGTACACAGGCCCTGGGATTCTATGAATTTCCGGTCAAAACGCAGCAGCGGATCGCCGGTTTTCATCTGGCTGCCTTCTTGTTTGAGCAGCTCAAATCCCTTTCCTTTGAGGGAAACCGTGTCTACACCGACATGGATTAAAAGCTCTAATCCTGTATCGCTCTGCAGCCCGATGGCGTGCCTGTTATCGTCAGAGCAAAGCGTCACCGTTCCATTACATGGAGCGACAATCGTATCTTCTTGCGGGACAATGACTACACCGGTACCCATCATACAGGATGCAAAAGTCTCGTCCTTAGCCTCATGCATCGGGAGCACTTTCCCGCTAACCGGGGCCTTTAGTTCCAGATGCCCTGAAACGGGACTCTGCGTTTCGGCCTCTTGTGCTCCGGCAGCTTCAGATGCTGCGTTCTGCACGGCGGCAAACGCCTGTGCGGCTCCTTTCCCGGCTTTTAAGCATTCCCGGACATTTGCGGCGATGCCTTCTACTTTTGGACCGTATACGACCTGGATATGCTTTTCACTCGGACGGATAAATCCAGAAGATCCGGTCTTTTTAAGTATATCCTCCCTCACTTTGGAAGGGTCCACTAAATCGACACGCAGGCGCGTCAGACAGTTGTTCACTTCCACAATATTGTCAAAGCCGCCCAGTCCTTCGATAATGCGGTAGGATTTTGCTTTTTGCTGATCATCCAGGCTGAGGCCGGAGCCGCTGTCTTCATCCTCCTCTTCTGCCACTTCAATGGAAATATTTTTTGCTGTCAGATATTTCTTAAATACAAAGTAGTAGATGAAAGAAAACGGAATTCCTACAATGATGACCCAGTACCAGTGTGAGCCTGGCTGGAATACACCCCAGATGAAATAGTCAATAAGCCCGCCGCCGGTGTTTCCGATAATAACATTCAGCGCAGCCATTAAGGCAAAAGAAACACCACCCATAAACGCATGGAATAAAAACAGCTGCGGAGCTACAAACATGAATGCGAATTCCAGCGGCTCTGTGATGCCGGAAACAATGCTTGCGGCAACACCCGCGATCATCAGTGCCTTGACCTTGTTCTTTTTTTCCTCCGGCGAGGTCTGATAAATAGCAAGGGCCGCGGCCGGAAGGCCGAACATCATCATCGGCATTTTACCCTGTCCGAGGAAAATCGTAAACGGAGCAAGCTCGGAAAGATCCACTTGATCGACAAACTGCAGGAAAATGTTCAGGCAGCCTTCCACGCCTTCATAGACACCGCCAATGGCCGTTGTACGAAAAATGCCGTTGAGTACGTGATGCAGTCCGGTCGGAATCAGCAGGCGTTCTAAAAATCCATAGCAGAAAACCCCCAAAATGCCGGATGCCTTAATCACTCCGCCCAAGCCGTTGATTGCCATGGAAACAGGCGACCAGACAAACGGAGCTGCCAGTCCAAGCACTGTACAGGCCATCATGACAGCAAGCGCAACAAAACGCTTGCCCCCGTAAAAAGAAACCGCTACCGGAAATGTAATCTTATGGTACTTATCATGCAGCTTTGCAGCGACAAGGCCGACGACAATTCCTGCGACAGCACCCATATCCATCGTTTCCACACCCAGGATGCTGGAAATCTTAAGCGCGCTGAAATCCATAAACCCACTGTTAATCATCGCAGAAGAAGCTGTCAGAAACGTATAGTAACCGATAAATCCGGCAAACGCCGCAATCTCTTTTTCCTCCTTTACCATTCCAAAGGCGATGGAAATGGCAAATAACACCGGAATTAAGGTAAATACGACACTTGAGACTTTATTTATCGTAAAAATAAGAAAATAAATAAATGTCTGGGACAGAAACGGAACTGCCTCCTGTACCTGAGTTTTCATCAACGCCGAGGACAGGCCCAGGAAAATGCCGCATGCAGCAAGGGCAGCAATCGGCATCAGCAGGCTGCGCCCAAGGGCGGAAAAGAAATCCATGATTTTATTCTTTTTCATTGGCGTAAACCTCCGGATGTTCTAGCGCAGTTCAGGCCACATACCCTTATTCGCTTCCAGAAGGGCATCCAGAATCTTACGCGCTTTTTTCGCATCTCCAACCAAACGGCTTAAGGTAAATGCTTCCAGCGCTTTCTGATAGCTGTTTTCAAAAAATGCGTCTACCAGAAGCTTTTCAACCGACACCTGGTTCACTAACAGGCCCAGATGAAACTGCGGGATATTGCCGACACCCAGCGGACGCGGTCCGTTTGCACCCAGCTCACAGGCTACTTCCACCATAGCGTCATCCTGCATATTTGCAATCGCGCCATTATTTTCCACAATGATAATGTGGCGGTCATTTTTGTTATAGGCAATGGATTCTGCAACCTTAATCATCATTTCCGCATGCGCATCTGAAATTGCGTCAAAACGATCGCCCAGCCTGCCAGCCTCAATGACTTCGGCACATTCCGTAAACACGCGCTTTTCACGTCCGTCCTTCACCTCGTCGGCACGCGTATAGTCCGGATTCAAATGGCTGGCCTTGTATTCCGGATAGAGGTAATACTGATCATACGTATTTGGCAGGTACTCCGGAAAGTCATTCATAATCGTCTGAACCATGCCATATGTATCCAGCCAGGACTGGTCGCGCTGTTCCGCATCCTGCGGCAGGAAGCCGTTCTCTTTGATTCTGCGGCGAATCTCAGGCATCATGTCTTCTCCGGTTTTCATATTGTACATATTTGTAAACCATCCATAGTGGTTCAGTCCGAAATATACCGGATCCAGATCCTCCCAGTCACATCCAAGCAGACGGCTGCAGGAACGAACCACGTTTTCAGGCTGGTCACAGATATTCAAAAGCCGCTTATCCTGCGGAAATTCACGGCGCAGCGCCTCAGCTACAATGGCCGCAGGGTTCGAATAATTCAAAATCCATGCATCCGGCGCAAGTCTGCGGATATCATGTACTGCCTTTATCATGTCCACACAGGAACGCAGGCCGTATGCCATACCGCCAGCTCCGCAGGTTTCCTGGCCGATCAGTCCCATGCTCAGCGGAATATGTTCATCCTTTGCCCGCATATCCAATCCTCCGGCCCTCATCTGCATAAATACAAAATCCATGCCCGTATACGCCTGCGTAATATCCGTTGTATAAGAAAACTCCAGTTCCGGAAATCTCTCGCGAAAAAGTATCTCTCCATATTTGCCAATCGGCTCCTGACGATCCGGATCAATGTCAAATAACACCAGTTTATTGAGCGGAAATTCTTCACGAAGCCTTACAAAAGATTTTAAAAATCCAAGAGTATAAGTACTGCCACCGCCTACGATACATACATTATAAGTTTTCATCATTCAATTCCTTTCTTTTTCTTTTTTATTAGAATATGTTTCTCACATGTGATGAACATAGTATATCGTGTTTACCCTGGAATGTAAATATTTTTCCAAAAAGCAGGACAGCATTACATTATTTAGTATTTGTTACTCATATAGTAATTTTTTACATTTTCAAAAATCTGAATGATTCCTTTATTTCTGGTCATCTTTATTTTTTTCATTCTTGGTCAACCCTCTATCAATCAATATAGCACAAACCGCTGCCATTGTGCCTGACGGTACTGAATCTAACTCATGACCATTCATAT
>CAOKJJ010000010.1 GCA_948468465.1 uncultured Eubacterium sp.
AAACTTTATTAAAATGTTTAATGCATTATAGTGATTTTAGTAAATTTGATAACATAATATAGAAAAAAGAGAAGGAGTGATCGTATGGCAGAAAAAGAAATGCTGCAAAGAAATATAGAGGAATTTTCAAGACTTCAAAGATATATGCTTGCAGATGGAAAAGACGCTAAAGCATATCCGGACATGCATAATCGGTATCTTGACTTAAAAGTGATTCTACAAGCATCTGGTGTCAATTTAACAGAACTTGACAGAATAAAGGAATAGCAGGATAAGAAATATTTCATCAGTTTTTATCAATAAAGTAGTAGTTATGAAATTAGGAAAAGCAAGCGGAAAAGAAATTTTTTCTGCTTGTTTTTTTATGCCGCCTGCAACAAAGTTCAGAAATGGTTGCACCCCGTTTGTGCCGTATGAATGCAAATGCAATATATGACAACATATCAAGAACCAAAGAGAAGACACATGCAAAGAAAAAAGGTATAGTTATATCATCAAATAGAGATTGCAATTGACTATATTGAAACAAGAAATCAGGAGGAAGAAACATGAGTACATCAAAAGAGAAAACAAGCCCAAAACTGGCCGTGGCATATGGTATGGGTGAAGTTGGGTGTCAGTTAAGCTGGTATATGATCAATAATTATCTGACGCTTTTTTACACGGATGTTGTAGGACTGTCCGCGTCCGCAATTTCTTTGATCATGCTGATTGCACGTGTCTGGGATGCAGTCAATGATCCGATGATGGGAAACATTGCAGACCGTACGCATACACGCTGGGGAAAATTCAGGCCGTATCTGTTTATGGCACCGCCGGTTCTGGCAGTATTTAATATTTTAACGTTTACCGTATTTCCGGTACAGGGAACGGCAAAAGTCGTGCTCTGCCTTGTATGTTACATAGGAACCGGAATGGCTTATACGGCATGTTCGATTGCTTATCAGGCACTGCAGAACGTCTGCGCGATAGATTCACAGGTACGTATGAATCTGGCTACGGCACGCGGCATCGGATCATCTGTAATCGGAATCATTTTATCGGCTTGTGCGATGCCTATGATCTTGTATTTCAGTGAAGATAAGGTTGCGAACGCACATGGATATTTTGTAACGACGATTGTATTGTCTCTTGTGATGGTTCCTGTCTTTTGGTTTTGCGGAATTATCTGTAAAGAGACATATAGCGAACAGCTGCACAGTCCGGACGCGAATGCCGAGAAGCTTGGATTTTTGGGAAGCATTAAAGAGATCGTGAAAAATGACCAGCTGCTTATGGTTGTACTGGCTACGGTACTGGGAGCTATCTGTGTTACAGGACGTATGAGCCTGCTGACATATTATATTATCTATGTTGTTGGAGATTATACGGTCATTGCCACCGTGTTTACGACAATGACGGTTGCGCAGCTCATTGGAAATATGTTTATTCCATGGGGCACTAAGACCTTTACGAAAAAAGGCTATATGATCATATTGAATGTCATTATGTGCATTGGCTTTTTCCTGATGTTTATTAACCCGACGAAAAATCTCGTATATCTGCTTGGCGTGTCTTTTGTCTGCGGATTGTGTAATTCGGCTTCTGCCATTTGTTACGGCATGGTTTCTGACTCTATCGAGTATGGAGACTGGAAGCTTGGCAAGCGTCAGGAAGGTGTTGCGGCTTCGATGCTGAGCTTTGGCGTAAAGCTGGCTACGGCGATTTGCGGCGCTGCGGGCGTTATGCTCTTATCGGCAGTTGGATATGTGCCGAACGCAGATCAGACAGATGCTGCCAAGATGGGAATTAACGCGGTTGTTAACCTGCTTCCGTTAGTGATCGGCATTCTTTCGATCGTGCCGTTGTTTTTCTATAAGCTGAGTCCTAAGAAAGTAGAAGAAATCCGTGCTGATCTGGACGCTGGAAAACATGCATGGGATAAATAATGGAATCATAGAAAAGATTAATCATAAAAAAGAAAATTCAGAAAAAAGAAAGAAAAGGAGAAATCAAATGAAAAACGGAAAATTACAAGTAGCAGTAGTTGGATGCGGAGGAATTGCAAATCAGAAACATTTCCCGGCTTTAAAGTCTCAGGCAGATAAATGTGATATTGTGGCATTCTGCGACACGCTTTTGGAAAGAGCGGAAAAGGCCGCAAAGGAATTTGGCGCGGAAGGTTCAAAAGTGTATGAGGATTATAAGGAATTGTTAAAGGATCCTGAAATAGATGTCGTACATGTATGTACGCCGAATGTGGCACATTGTCCGATTACGGTAGCCGCGTTTGAAGCAGGCAAACACGTATTGTGTGAAAAACCGATGGCAGCTACGACGGAAGATGCGCAGAAGATGCTGGATGCATGGAAGAAATCAGGAAAGAAATTTACGATTGGATATCAGAACCGTTTCCGCACAGATGCACAGGCATTAAAGCGTGCGTGCGATGAGGGCAAGCTGGGCGAGGTATATTTTGCCAAAGCGCATGCGGTCCGCAGAAGAGCAGTGCCGACCTGGGGCGTATTTCCGGATAAGTCCAAACAGGGCGGCGGGCCGTTAATTGATATCGGCACACATGCGCTGGATATTACGCTGTGGTGCATGGATAACTATAAGCCGGTCAGCGTTATGGGATCCGTATTTGAAAAACTGGGACATTTGCCAGAGGCAACAGAGGGAAATATGTTTGGACCATGGGATCCAGAAACTTATGAAGTAGAAGACTCTGCATTTGGGTTTGTAAAAATGGAGAACGGTGCAACGATCTTTTTAGAGTCTGCATGGGCGCTAAATGTAAAAGATTCCAGAGAAGCGGCAACAACGCTTTGCGGTACGAAAGCAGGCGCTGAAATGGTCGGCGGCATGAGCCAGGAAGGATACGATCTTGTATTTAACGAGACAACAGGCGGTGTTTTAACGGAAGAGCATATTTCAGACGCAGGGGCAATCGCGTTCTTTGAAGGCGCAAACGGCGGAAATGACGCATCCAAAGAGTGCAAGCAGTGGCTCGAAGCGATTTTAAATAATACAGAGCCGCTTGTAAAACCGGAGCAGGCATTTGTCGTTACGCAGATATTGGACGCTATTTATAAGTCTGCGGCAGAAGGAAAAGAAATCAAATTATAAAAACAACGTGAATATTGACAGGGAGGGAATAGGATGTCAAAAATAAAAACCTGTGTAAGCCTTTACAGCCTTCAGGATGAATATTTAAATAAAAGAATGAGCTTTGCGGACATTATGCGCTATGTCAAATCACTCGGCACAGAAGGGATCGAAATCCTGCCGGATCAGATGTTAAAAGGTTCTCCGCATATTTCACAGGAGACATTAAAAGAATGGAACGACCTGCTTGCGGAAACAGGGTTAAAGCCTGTAATTGCCGATGTGTTTTTAAACACCAATCTGTATAAAAACCGCACGCTGACACGCAGAGAATGCATTGATTTGTTAATAGAAGAGATTATTCAGGCCAATCGGCTCGGCATTCATTTGATTCGGCTTGTCTCGATGGTTCCATACTGGGTCATTGAGCCGCTGCTTCCATATTGTGAAAAATATGACGTGGCAATTGCGATCGAAATACATGCTGCAATGGCTTTTGATGTACCGGAGACACAAGCTTTTATCGAAGAAGTAAAGCGGCTGAATTCTCCATATGCGGGACTTGTGATTGATACAGGAATTTTCTGTCGGAGGCTGCCGCGTGTTGTAAGAAATTATGAAATGTCCATCGGCACGAGCGAAGGAATTTTTGATTATGTGGACAGTCTGTTTGCAAAGGGAACGGATCTGCACCAGGTACTGAAAAAATCCGGCGGCCAGTATCCGGAAGAATTGAAAAAAGAAATGAAATCCGAACATGACCAGATTTCGGTACCGCTTTTAGATGGCTATGAGAATTATCCGCTGGAAGTATTGGATGATTTGATGCCTTATATTAAGCACTTCCATTTGAAGATGTTTGAAATGACGCAGGAAGGGCCGGAATATTCGATGGATTATAAGGCGCTGCTTCAATATCTGCACAGCAAAGGCTATGATGGTTATGTTGCGACTGAGTATGAAGGCAACCGCTTCACGCTTGCGGGCCATCCGATGATGGAAAAACAGCAGGTGGCAGCAAATCAGAAGTATATTCAGCAATGCCTGAGTGAGATTCAGGGATAAGGAGGCAGACATGTTTGATAATAATGTATTTATAGAAGGCACTTGTAAAAATACGGTGCAGGATGGAAAGATCACGGGATACGAAATGCAGACAAACATCACTTATTATCGGAGCATTCCTGTATCTATGATTGAATATATTAAGGTGGCTGCAGACGGACAGGAAGCGCCTGCAGAATCCATCCGGATTTCTACAGACGGGACAGACTGGTTTAGTCTGAAAGAAGCAGAAACCGTTACAACGTATAAATGGGAATATGGCGAGCCGCTGTATATCCGTGTAATGCAGGACGGCGGGCTGCTGCCTGGAAAGCACAGCGTAAAGCTGACGGTAGCGACACGTACGGCATATATTCCTGTGCCGCTGGAAGGCATCAGGGAGCGCGAGGTAGTCATCGCCGCATCTTGAATGGATTCCTGAAAAAGCTGCAGTAATTATATATGGAGACGGGCAGTTGTATGAAAATAATCAGGATGCCGGAAATGGGTAGCGGCTCAATGAGTTGATAGGTTATAAAAATGGAGGATATATGGATCAAAAAAAAGTACTTGGACTGTCTTTTGGCAGAAAAATGGGCAATACGGACGTGATGATCAAGGCTGCTTTGATGGAATGTGAAAAAGCGGGATGCGAAGTAAAGTTTATACATGTGGATGATCTGGATATCAAACCCTGCACCGGATGCATTTCCTGTGTTGTCGGCATGACGACAGGCCGCGGAAAGGGCGGATGTCCGGTAAAGGATGATTTTCATCTGCTTGATGAAGCGCTGATGGAATGTGACGCGGTTCTTGTAGGTTCGCCTACTTATGTACTCAGTCCGACCGGAAGATTTAAAACGGTATGTGACCGCATCGGGCCGTCTCATGATATTACCTTCCGCAAAGCAACCTATGAGGAAGGCCTTGCGGCAGGCAAAGCAAAAGAAGACCTGCCGGATGAACGCAGCTTTAAAAAACGTGTGGGAGCACTGCTGTCGGTTGGCGGGGCAATGACGAAAAACTGGCTGGCTTTTATGCTGCCGACGATGTATGAATTTACCATGTCTATGGGCATTGATGTCATAGATATGCATGAATATTACAAAGCGATGTCTTATGAGCATGTGCTGGGCAACGAGGAACAGATGGAACGCATGCGTACGATGGGCCGCAATATCGCGCAGGCATTGGCAGCGGATACAGAAGAAGAACGGGTAAAATGGCGCGGGGAAGAAGAAGGCACCTGTCCGGTCTGCCACTGCGACATGCTGACCGTATCGAAAGACCGTACTTATGTGGAATGTCCGGTCTGCGGCATCGAAGGCCATATCAGCATGCAGGACGGAAAAATCAGCGTTTCGTTTAGCGAGCAGCAGAAGAATCGTTCCAGACTGCGCTGGGACGGAAAGCTGGAGCATTCAACAGAAATTAAAACAAAGGCTGTTGGGCCTGGGCAGATTCCTGATTTAAAAGAACGCAAGGCGCCTTATGTCGGATACGCGGAGTAAGGCACTACGGGAAACTGCAAACATTTGAAGGAGGAGTATCGCATGAAACTTGGAGTACTTACAGCGATTTTTGACGGGATGTCTTTGGAAGAGGTTGTGGATTTTGCAAGTGAGCATGGACTGGAGTGCCTGGAGGTAGCCTGCTGGCCGGTTACGGGCGGAGCAAAAAGACGGTACGCAGGCGTCAGCCATATAGATGTGGCAAAGCTTGATAAAAATCAGGCGGACCATATTTGCCAGTATTGTGAAAAGAAAGGAGTCGTAATTTCTTCTCTGTGCTATTATCCGAACATGATGGATCCGGATGTGGAAAAAAGAACGCAGTATATAGATCATCTGTATAAATTAATCGACGCTTCTGCCATGCTTGGCGTAAATATGGTTACGACATTTGTCGGAAGGGATCCGTCTAAAAATGTCAGTGAAAATCTGGAACTTGTAAAAGAAATCTGGCCGCCGATCGTGAAATATGCGGAACATGCAGGCGTAAAAATCGGTATTGAGAACTGCCCGATGCTGTTTACAGAAGATGAATGGCCTGGCGGACAAAACATTATGACGACACCGGCCATCTGGAGAAAAGTATTTGAGATCATAGACAGTCCGAATTTTGGCATTAATTATGATCCGTCACATTTCGTATGGCAGCAGGTGGATTACATCAAACCATTGTATGAATTTAAGGATAAGATTTTCCATGTACATTACAAAGATATCAAAGTATATCGGGACAAACTGGCGGATGTGGGCATTATGGCAACACCTCTTACCTATATGACGCCAAAGCTTCCGGGACTTGGAGACGTAGACTGGGCAGCTTATGTATCAGCGCTGACGGATATCGGCTATGATGGTTGTACCTGCATTGAAGTAGAAGACAAGGCGTTTGAAAAGAGCCTGGACGACGCCAAAAAAGCAGTTATCCGCAGTGCTGTATATTTGAGAAATTATGTTATTTAAACGGAGTCATTCCTCCGGGATGCATCATTAGGAAAGAACTGCGGAAACAGTGTAGTTCTTCCGGGATGCATCATTGGGAAAGAACTGCGGAAACAGTGTAGTTCTTCCGGGATGCATCATTGGGAAAGAACTGCGGAAACAGTGTAGTTCTTCTGGAATGGATCATCGGGTAAGAACTGCGGAAAATTTGAAAGGAAAGGGATGAAAATATGGAAGATATACGGATTGCGGTCATAGGGCATGGATTTATGGGACATGAGCATGAAAAAATGCTGTCAGAAATGGAAGGATACCGCCTGATCGGATTTTCAGATATTGATCCAAAGCAGCTGGAAGATGTAAAAGAAGGTTTGATCAGATACGCGTCAAACGATGAGCTGATCCAGGATCCGCAGGTGCAGGTTGTCCTGATTGCGGCGAATAATAATCAGCATCATGATCTGGTCTGCCAGGCTGCACGTGCGGGAAAAGACATTATCTGTGAAAAACCGATCGCTATGAACGTAGAAGAATTAGACGATATGCGCAAAGTCGTAGATGAATGCGGCGTGAACTTTACCGTGCATCATCAAAGAAGGTTTGATCCGGATTTTCGGCTGATCAAAGAAGTATACGATCAAAAATGTCTGGGTGATATTTACACGGTGAAAAGCAGCCTGTATGGATTTAATGGAAATATGCATGACTGGCATGTTTACATCAAAGAGGGCGGTGGCATGCTGTTTGACTGGGGCGTGCATCTGCTTGACCAGATTTTGTGGATGATGCCTGGCGCAAAGATCAAATCTGTGTTTGCGGACTTAAGAAATGTCATCAATTTTGAAGTAGACGATTATTTTAAGATTTTGATGAAATTTGATAATGGCATTATGGCGGAGGTTGAGCTCGGCACCTATTATCTGGCAGACAAACCGCAGGACAAATGGTTTGAACGTCACTGGTTTATCGGCGGAAATAAAGGAACGGCTTATGTGGACGGATTTGAACCTGAAGGAAAGATTGTGCGTACGTCAAAGCTGTTAACGAATGTGCAGGGTACACGTACGATGACGGCAGCAGGCCCGACACGTTCCTTTGGCCCGCCTGCAGACGGAACGATTCTGACAGAAGAACTGCAGCGGGTAAATACGAAGCATGAAGATTATTTTATCAATTACCGCAAGGCCTATGACGGCCAGGAAGATTTTCTTGTAAAAATACCGGAAACAAGAAGAGTGCTTGCGCTGATGGAAGCTGTGCGCGAGTCTGCACGGACAGGAATGTCCATCGCATTTGAATAACAAATAGATTCCCGGACAACGTAGGGATGGAAAGCTGCGTGTCCGGGAATTTTTTAATACTGATATTTTTTCCGCATTCCTGCCAATAACCATACAGTCACAACCGCCGCCAACAATTCCGCGGCTGCCACGGATATCCAGATGCCGTCAATTTCCCAAAACAATGGAAAAATCAATACCGCAGACACTTGAAACACCAGTGTGCGCAAAAAGGAAATCAGCGCGGATACAAACCCATTATTTAGCGCGGTAAAAAAAGCAGAGCCAAAAATGGCGGCGCCCGCAAACAGGAAAGAAAATGAAAAAATATGAAATCCCCGCAGTGTCAGACTTAATAACTGCGTGTCATAACCTACAAAAATAACCGAAAGCGGCTTTGCGAGCGCTTGCGCAAGCAGCAGCATACTGATGGAAAAGGCAAAGGTGATGCAAAGGCTTTTCCGAAGCAGGCTGTTTAGTTCCGTATGATTTCCCGCGCCATAATGATAGCTGATGACAGGCGCAGCACCGACAGAATAGCCGATAAAGGCGGCCAGAAATACAAAATTAACATACATCATTACACCATATGCCGCAACGCCGTTTTCGCCCGCGTATTTGATCAGCTGTACATTATAGAGCATGCTGACTAATGACATCGAAATGTTTGTCATTAGTTCGGAAGAGCCGTTTGTGCATGCTTTCCATAAAGATGCTCTGTCAAAAGAGGTCTTTGTCAGCCGCAGATGGCTGATGTTTTTACGTGCAAAATACAAGACCGGAGTTATGCCGCCAACCAGCTGGCCGCATACCGTAGCTGCCGCGGCGCCAGCCAGGCCCCAGTGCAGGACAGCTACAAACCAAGCGTCTAAGATCATGTTTGTAATGCCAGCCAAAACGGTAACGGCAAGTCCCATGTTCGGTTTTTCCGCTGTGGAAAAAAAGCTCTGAAATTCATACTGCAGCATCAGCGCAGGCAGCGAGGTCAGGCAGATGCGGCCATAGAGCACACATTGATCAAGCATGGTGCCTTCTGCCCCAAGCACAGCGGCAATCGGACGGATAAACAGCATTCCCAATGCGGCAATCACAAAGCCGCAGACGACTGTTACATAGATAAACAAGGAAAACATCCGGTTCGCTTCGTCTTTTTTTCCTTCTCCCATAGTCTTTGCAATCAGGGCGCTGCCTCCAGTGCCGAACATAAATCCGACAGCGCCAAGTATCATTAAAAACGGCATAATAAAATTCAGTGCCGCAAATGGTGTCTTGCCTACAAAGTTAGACACAAAAAAGCCGTCAATGACCCCGTACACAGAGGTAAAGATCATCATGATCATAGACGGAAGCGTAAAACGCATGAGTGTTTGATATGAAAAATGATCAGATAATCGGATCGTTGTTTTTTTATGCTGCCGTAACATCGTTTTTGCTCCTTTGACTGTTTATAGCTGGTTTTTAATCTTTTCTTTTAATGCGGTCAGATATTTTTGCGTTAATTCCAGATATTTTTCCTGATCTTCCTGCGGCCACGAACCTAAAATGTCGTTTTCAAGCTCTGCCAGCCTTGCGACACCGTTTTTGGAACGGCTCGTTCCTTTTTCGGTAAGAAAGACCCGTTTCTTTTTTCCACCGCTTGCTTCCAGATAAATAAGCTCTTCTGCCTCCAGCTTACGGATGGCCGAATGAATGGTCTGCCTGCTGGTGCCGGAAATTTTGCAGATATCGCTGAGCAGGCAGCTGCCGCCGCTGTTGCAGACTGCGTAAAGAACCATCATAGCCGCGTCAGACAAGCCGAGTTTGAGCGCTGCTTCGTGATATGCGGCGTCTATCTCGCTTGTCAGGTAATTTAAACGTTTTAATTCGCTTGTCATAAAATCTGCCATAAAATCACCTCTCATATGTATGAAATCGTACATCAGGCATTATAGTACGAAATCGTACATAAGTCAATTGTTTTTGAAAAAAATGCCTGGAATCGTAAATTACAGCAAACACTGCATCAATCTGGCATAGTAATTCATCAAAACCAAGAGATACTATTATCATGAAACAAAGAAAGAAGGTATCATTATGGATCATATAACTGCAAAGGTTTATCATCATATGAAATTATTTTCAGAACAGAATGGATTTGCGCCAACAGTCCGGCAGACCGCAGAACAGTTAAAGCTTAATGACAGTGAAGTAGAGTGCGCAATCCATAAGATGCAGCAGCTGGGAAAGATTGTTGTTACTGAAATCCCAGCGAAAAGCATTATAGAATTTGTGGGTTAGATGCTGCGGGAACGTATTTAGGGTTTACAGCAAAAAGTATCCGTTTCACATCATTTTGTTATCGCGGAAGCATTCATTTTTCGATATAATGTAAAAAAAGCAGTATGAGGAAGTGAAAGGATGCAGATTGCGGTATGTGATGATGAAAGGGAAACCCGAAATATGCTCGCGGAAAAGATAGAACGCTTTTATCCGAATGCCGAGCTTTTACTGTACCAGTCAGGGGAAGAACTGCTCCGCGCTGACAGGCAGCCGGATATTTTATTTCTGGACATACAGATGACAGGAAAAGACGGTATGGAAACGGCCAGGGAACTGCGCCGCAGGCAGCGGAAAACCATTATTATTTTCGTGACAGCACGGGATGATTTTGTGTTTGAGGCATTTGACGTAGGGGCATTTCATTATCTTGTAAAACCGTTTCAAAACGGGAAACTGATAGAGGTACTCCTGAATGCGGCAAAGCAGTATGAGGAACAAAAAAAGCTGGAAAACGCCGCAAAGGAAAGGCAGACGCCAAGTCTTACGATTACTACCGGAGGGCAGCATTTTACAGTGGAACTGGAAGACATTGTCTATGCGGAGGTATTTGACCGGAAAGTAATCATCCACACAATGGATACGGATATTGAGTATTATGGGAAGATGAAAGACCTGGAGCAAAAGGCAGGAGACGAATTTTACCGTCCCCACAGGGCATATCTTGTCAATTTTAAGTATGTCAGGAGATATGACGCGACGGCTATCTATCTGAAAAAGGGACAGGCGCTTATGGCAAAGCAGAATTACAGGGAGTTCGTAAAGCGCTACCTGAGATATGTTCAGAAAAAAGAAAAATGGTAGGTGGGCATATGGAAAGCTGTTGGAATTTTGTGTCATATGCCCATATTATCGTCCAGATGATGGTTATGGGATATGTCCTGTACCGTTTTGCGAAGCCGTTTATGCAGAATAAGAAAGGAGCTGCCTGTACGGGAACCGCGTATTTTGCCGCCATGCTGTTTTTGTATTTTGTGCCGCTGGAAATCAATAATTTTACAGCATACAGTATAGGGATGGCGGCAGCATTCCTTGTCATGTACAGGACAGACTGCAGAAACTTCCGGCAGAAAATATTTATTGCGGTCACTTTCTTTGCATTGCGCTGGCTGTCTGCATATATGGTGGGTATCATTACAGAAGAATTGTACCAAAAGATTATCGGTGCGGTGTATATGGCAGGGCATCCATATGTACAGCTTGCAGCGTATATTGTTATGGAAATTCTGGAAGTGACGGCGGAGGCGGCAGTGGCGGGACTCGGCGCAGGTTATATTGCAAAAGCATATATTTATAAGAATGAAGACATGAGTTTAAAAGAAATGTTCATGTTAATCGTACCATCGATAACAGGAATGATCGGATACGGAATCCTGCAGTATTTTCAGAACTATTTGGAAATCCGTTTGATGCAGGCGTTTACAGGGGCGTATTATATTCTTGCTTTTTTGTATTTTGGCATATCCATGATTAACATCGTGGTAATGACAGTGTTGTTTCAGAATATCCGTGCAAGGCAGGAAGAAAAGCTGCAAAACGAACTGCTGTTCGCGCAGATTGACAGTACAGAAAAGCATATCGCGCAGGTGGAAAGTCTGTATCAGAATATCCGCAGCATCAAGCACGATATGACGAATCATATCCTGACGCTGGAGGGGCTTTATGCCGGCAATCAGCGGGAAGAGGCAAAGGCGTATGGCGCGGAATTAAAAAATCTCCTCGCTGAAATGACAGGGGAGATAAAAAGCGGAAATCCGGTAACCGATGTCATTTTACAGGAGCAAAAAAAGGAGGCTGAAAAAAAGAATATCCATTTCCGCACCGATTTTTATTATCCCAAAGGCTCCCAAATCAATGCTTTTGATATCAGCGTCATTCTAAACAATGCCCTGCAGAACGCACTGGAAAATACAAGATACATTCCAGTGGAAAATGGGGAGCATCATACGCCATATATATCCGTTCATTCCTACCACAGGGATAATGCGTATATGATAGAAATTCGCAACAGTTTTGCCGGGGAGTTGCAGTGGGATATGGAAAATGAGCTGCCTGTCACCACAAAAAGGAAGACGGAAGGCCATGGCTACGGGCTGGCAAATATCCGCAGGGTTGCGAGGAAATATTCGGGGGATCTAGCGATTGATATCAAAGATGGGGAGTTTTGCATCAGTATTATGCTGATGATGGAAAGCGGATAAACACAATGTGCACATTAAGATTGGCTTTACAGCGGAAAAAAGCTGTTTTACAGCATTTTACTGTATTTTATAAAAATGATGCCCGAAACAATAAGCAGTCAAAGATAAGATAAAAAAGATAAAAAAAGATAAAAAATATAACTTTGCTTTGACTTACATAACAACACCCAGATGTAGGAAAATGGAAAGGAGACAAAAATCATGATGAAAGTCGGAAGTATGAACGGGGCATTGTTCCAGGGTGCAGGAGGCAGCGTACAGCCAGGAAACGTAAATATGCAGAATGATCCTGTCAGCAGGAATATACAGAATCAGATTACGAACGCACAGAAGCAGCTGCAGGAAATTTCCGCCAATCAGGAAATGGCACTGGAAGAAAAAATGAAGAAGAGGCAGGAAATCCAACAGGAGATTACCAATCTGAACCAGCAGCTGAGACAGCATCAGATGGAACAGCGAAAAGAGCGGCAGTCAAAAGATTCCTCCGTGGATGATCTGCTCGGCGCAAAACAGAATACAGGAAAGGCAGCAAACAAAGGAAACGGTTTGTCTCAGGCAAGCATGCATGCAATGATCTCAGCGGATGCCTTCACGAAACAGGCACAGGTGCAGGGCAATGTGGCCACAAGGATGGAAGGCAGGGCAGGTGTCCTGAAGGCGGAAATAAAGCAGGATGCAGGCAGAAATACTGAGGCAAAAGAGGCGGAGCTTGCAGATACAGAACAGAAGGCAATGAGCGCTGTTGCTTCGCAGATGAACACGCTTGCAAACGCAAACCAGACAGTGGAAGAGGCTGCAAAGGCGGATCAGGGCAGTAAGACGGAGGATACAGGCGCAAAGGCGAAAAACAAGGCTGACGAAACCGATCATAACGGACAGGAAAAGGGTGAAGTATCTGCGGATCAGGCAGACGGTACCGGCAGCGAAACGGTTGTGCAGACATCTGGAACGAAGGTAATGTTTACGGGAAAAACGCTGACAGAAGAACGGGCATTGGGCAGGGACGTTGATTACCGTGTATAGCTATATCTGTTAAAAGCAAAGATCGAGAGACAAGATAGACTTTCGGTCTTTGCTATTTTTTGCTATACTTAGGAACTGTAAGCAAATAATATGACAAACTTACTTGTCTTTTTCTCCGATAGCACCACTCAAAAATCAGTTACATAGCCCGCTATGCGCCTGATTTTTGAGCGGCACTCTCGAAGAAAAATCCTGCGCAAGTTTATCATATTATTTACTTACAGTTCCTTAACAATTTCCTGATGATAAATACAAAAGAATGTGTTACCATAGATTCACGGCACATTGTTAAAAAGAATTTGTATTTTGGAGGAAGATAATAGGTATGTTAAAACTATGCGGCATTGGTGCTTATGAACATATAAAATATATGCTATTGCAAAAAATAAAGGAATTGTTTGTCAATGATTGTTCGGGGCATGATTATTGGCATAGCTTAAGAGTATTAAATAATGCGGAGAAAATTGCAAAAACAGAAAAATGCGACGAATACATAGTGATGATTGCTGCATTGCTGCATGATACGGATGATATAAAGATATTTGAAACAAGAGATTACGAAAACGCACGGCGCATTATGTTAGATTGTCATCTTACGGAAAATACGATAGAGCGTGTAATTGATATTATCAGGGAGATTCCATTTAAAGGAACAGAAACAATTTCTCCAAAGTCAATAGAAGGGAAGATTGTGCAGGATGCAGATCGATTGGATGCAATGGGGGCAATAGGAATTGCGAGGGCTTTCGCTTATGGCGGAAATCATAATAGGGCAATTCACATTCCGGAATGTCAACCTAATATAAATATGGAAGAAACTGAGTATAGGAATCATGAAGGCACAACGGTCAATCATTTTTATGAAAAACTGCTTTTGTTGAAAGATATGATGAATACCAATTGTGCAAAATCCATTGCCTAGAAAAGGGATGAATATATGCGTGGATTTTTAAAAGAATTTAATGATGAATGGAATGGATAATACGGAAGGATGGTATATATGATTAGAGAAATCTTAAAGGATGATTTAGACAGTTTATTAAGATTGTATATGCAACTGCATGATAATCCTATGCCGGAAAAAACGGATGAACTTTTAAAGATTTGGGACGATATTTTTCAGGATAAAAATCATCATGTGATTGTTGCTGAAGAAAATGGGGAAATTGTATCATCATGTATCTGCGTCATCATTTCCAACCTGACACACAACCAACAGCCATATGCTTTTATTGAAAATGTGATAACTGATGAAAAGTTCCGAAAAAGAGGACTGGCAACGCAATGCCTGAATTTTGCAAAAGAGATTGCTCGAAAAGAAAACTGTTATAAAATGATGCTGCTTACAGGTTCTAAAAAAGAAAGTACATTAGACTTTTACAGAAAGGCAGGATATAACAGTGAAGACAAAACGGCATTTATCCAATGGATATAATCTGGCATAGGAAACTTTGTGCTATACTCCTTTTTACAAAAAAAGTTTATAAGATGAATTTAATACTACGACTATAGCGATTTTTTAAACTGGAGAATCAATCTAACAAATGGACAGATGGTATTAAAATGCATACATGAGGTTTCTGTTCAATCTGTGGTAAGCTAATATCATCAAAGGAACCGGTTCCCAATTGAATAAATATTTTTATCAAGGAGAAAACGGAAGAGATTCACAGATTGCATGCAGATCAGCAAAAATAAATAAATTAAAGGAGCGTATGCGTATGATTATCGTAAATGAGCAGGAAAAAGTATTTCATCTGAACAATGGACGAATCAGCTATCTGTTTTATGTGATGGAGAGTGGCCAGCTTGGCCATCTGTATTTTGGCAGGGCACTCAATCCTGAGGGCAGCTATCTGCATATGGTTGAAAAAGCACACCGCCCGATGACGACCTATATAACGGAGGGGGATCTTTACACCTCCTATGAGCATCTGCGGCAGGAATATCCCTGCTATGGCACATCAGATTACCGTTATCCTGCCCTGGAAATCCAGGGCAGTGACGGGAGCCGCATCTGCAAACCGGAATACCAGCGACATGAAATATTCAATGGTAAAAAGCTCCTTTCCGGGCTGCCGGCTACGTATGTGGAGGATGAGGGTGAGGCTTCCACGATTGAGATTTTTATGTGGGATCCGGTGAGATCACTGGAGGTTATTTTATCCTATACTATTTTTCGGGATGTCGATGCGGTTGCGAGGAGTGTCCGGTTTGTCAACCATGGAAAGGAAAGCGTGCTTATCAACAGGGCGATGAGCATGAGCGTAGATCTGCCGGATGCTGATTTTCAAAGCGTGCAGTTGTCCGGTTCGTGGGCGCGGGAGCGGCATATACATGTGCGGGACCTGCAGCCTGGAATATCAGCTGTGTCAAGTATGCGCGGCAACTCATCCCACCAGCATAATCCGTTTCTCGCACTCAAACGCAAAAGTACCACGGAGCAAAGCGGTGAGGTGTATGGATTCAGTTTGGTATACAGTGGCAATTTTCTCGCGCAGGCAGAGGTAGACAATTATCAGGTGTTACGTGTTATGATGGGCATCAATCCTTTTGGATTTCAGTGGAAGCTTGATCCGGAGACAGATTTTACTACACCGGAAGCAGTCATGGTTTATTCCGGCGACGGGCAAAATGGCATGAGTCAGCAGTTTCACCGGCTTTATAAGAGCCGTCTGGCGCGTGGATACTGGCGCGACAGAGAGCGTCCGATTTTGATCAACAACTGGGAGGCGACGCAGTTTCATTATGTGGAGGATGATTTGATCCTGTTTGCAGCCAAGGCAAAAGAGTGCGGCATCGAGCTGTTTGTTCTGGATGACGGCTGGTTCGGCGCACGCAGTGACGACAGGCATGGGCTTGGGGATTGGTATGCAAACATGCAGAAGCTTCCGGATGGAATTGAGGGATTAGCGGAAAAGATCGAGGCGCTCGGCATGAAATTTGGTCTGTGGTTTGAGCCGGAGATGGTAAACCGGGACAGCGACTTTTTCAGGAGCCACCCGGATTACATTATCGCGACACCGAACCGCAGTACCTCACATGGCAGAAATCAGTTTGTCCTCGATTTTTCGCGCCGGGAAGTGGTAGATGCAATATATGAACAGATGTATGTGCTGCTGTCAAAAGCGAAGATCAGTTATATCAAGTGGGATATGAACCGCTCTATCAGCGAGTGTTATTCGCAAGCTTATCCAGCGAATCAGCAGGGAGAGATTTTTCACCGGTATATTCTTGGTGTCTACGATCTGCATGAGCGTCTGATACAGGCATTTCCAAGTCTGTTGATCGAATCGTGTTCCAGCGGCGGAGGCCGGTTCGATGCGGGGATGCTCTATTATGCGCCTCAGGGATGGGTATCCGATAATTCTGATGCTGTCGAGCGTTTGAAAATACAGTATGGCACCAGCCTGGTCTATCCTATAAGCTGTATGGGTGCCCATGTCTCTGCCTGCCCAAATGAACAGGTAGGGCGCTGGACACCGATCGAGACGAGAGGCAATGTAGCGTGCACTGGCGCGTTTGGCTATGAGCTGGATCTGAACAGGCTTAGCAGCGAAGAGATTGAGATTGTGAAAAAGCAGATCGCGTTTTACAAGGAAAACAGAAAGCTGATAGCAGAGGGAAACTTCTATCGGCTATGCAGCCCTTTTGAGACAAACTTTGCAGCGTGGGAGACGGTGGCGCTGGATAGACAGCGGGCGATTGTGACGGTCACCCGCATATTGAGTGAGATCAATGGTCCTTACAGGCGCCTGCCTCTTTGCGGATTGCTGGCAGAGCAGAAATACCATATCAAGAGCCGTTTTTTATCTTATGATGCATATGGTGACGAGCTGATGCAGTATGGACTGATGCTGGAGGATAAATCTTCTGGGCAGGTTATTGATGGAAGCGGTGGATGTCAGGACTTTCTGTCGGTCTTATATGAAATTACAGCTATATAGGAAATGCTGATTCATTTTCGCCAAAGGGATTGGATTTTCTGCGGTTGGCATCAGTCTTGGCCTGCTCCTGCACGCGGTATTTGCTGGGAGAAATTCCTGACAGCTGCCGGAATGCTTTGCAAAAGGCTTCTGGTTCCTGATAGCCGCAGGAGAAGGCGATGCTGGCAATGGAGAGCTGTGTCATGGAGAGCAGATGCGCAGCTTTGGTAAGGCGGAATGTCTGCAGGTATTTTATGGGGGACAGACCGGTGTGTTTTTTGAACAGGGTGCTCAGATAGCTTCTGTTCAACCCGACATAGCGGGCCAGTTCTTCAATCTGCAGGGATTCACTGTAGTGGTTCTGGATATAGCGGATGGCGTGTGCGACGTATAGGTTTTCATTCGGCGCGCGGTGTTCCTTATCTGTATTTGCTTTGGCTAGACAGGAAAAAAAGAGGTAGAGCATCGCTATTTGGCGGTACTGGTCGTCGGAGCTGGCACTGTTGTGCCGCAGCATATCCATCACATATTTTTCAGGGTGCAGGTCTTCCTCACAGGAAAATATTGGAAAATCCTGGCAGATGCCGATGCTGTTGAGTATTTCCTTTGCTTTTTTCCCGGAGAATCCTGTCCACACATAGGTCCACGGATTGATTGAATCTGACATGTATACTGTCTGATAGTCAGGCTCTATGAGAAACCCCTGGCCTTTTGAGAGCTTGTAGCAGTTTCCGTTGACAAAGAATTCACCTTGTCCGTCGAGGATATAATGAACGAGGTAAAAACTGCGAACAGCCGGCCCGAATTTGTGGCAGGGCTTTGTGACAGAGTGGCCAAAGTTGTTGATGTGCAGATCCTCAATCTCCATTGTGGGAAATTCGACAAAAAATGCATTTTCCATGGGAAACCTCCATTCTATGATCCTGTGTGTTCTTACCGGAGCTTTCTCACTGGATGATGCGGGGAGATCCCGGAGTTTTGATTTGTGTATGCAGGTGATTACTGATAAATTTAGTTTATCATTGCACGGAGAGAAATTCAATCAGGAAATGTATATGATATAAATGAACGAGGAGCTTATTATGAAACAAAATGATGTAAAATCCTATCTGGTGAGGGGAATGGCAGTTGTTATAGGTATTTTTATGGTGGGAATCGCGGTTGGCTTTTTTAAGATCGCGGAGATGGGGGCCGACCCATTTACCGCGATGAACACGGGAATCAGCTCTATGCTCAGCATGCAGTTCGGAACGCTGCAGCTGAGCGTGAATGCGTTGATTCTTGTTCTTGTCTTTGTGTTCAAAAGGCAGTTTATCGGTTTTGGAACAATCTTTAATATGGTCTTTGTAGGGTACACGGCAGATTTTATCATGTGGATTCTGGCAAAATTTCAGATTACGTTCGCCGCATGGCCTTCTCGAATCGCCCTGCTGATTTTTGCAGCACTTTTAATCTGTATTGGCGACGCGCTCTATATCTCGGCAGATATGGGAATGGCACCCTATGACGCGGCTGGGTATATTGTGGAAATGCTTACAAAGCAAAGGATACCGTTCCGGTTTGCACGGATCATACTGGATATTATCTGTGTCAGCATTGGCTGTTTTACTGGTATGAAGACAGGTATTCAGTGGAAAGTCATTGGGATCGGGACAGTAATGCTGGCGTTTTGTACAGGGCCGTTTATACAGTTTTTCCGGATACATTGGAGTGAAAGGCTGCTTGCGCCGTATAAAGGACATCAATAAATTTCCGTTTAAGTACCCACCATTTGCATGGCATCATACAAGATATACAGCATTTCGTGGCAACAGATGAGCATTTTACAGCAATTACATTGTTTTGATATTTCTTGCAGGCTATAATAAAACATCTGTATAAGGATGAACACGTTCCTGACACCACTTTATTTTGCCTTGACAAAGATAAAAACATATTTGTAGGAGCTGTCAATATCCGTCACTATTTGAATGATGCATTGTTAAAAACAGGCGGGCATATAGGAGTTGGGATCAGGCCCAGTGAAAGACGAAAAGGTTATGCGACAACAGCCATTACGTTAGCATTTGTAAAGCAAAAAGGATTCATATATTATGAGTCCTTTTTTGCTATCTGAAAGCTATTCTTCATCATCAAATTTCTCTTCATTCATTTCGTAGAAATCCAATAATTCAGAAACGGTCATACCTAATCCAGTAGCTATTTTGTGTAAAGTTTTCAGTTTTGGATTCTTAGTTTTTCCTTTTATAAGATTTTCTACAGTTGATTGTGTTATACCTGATAAAGTTGCAAGCCTATTTACAGTAATATTTTTCTCGGAACATAAATCTGTTAATCGTTTGATAACTGCTTCGGAATATGTCATGCAAACCCCCTCGTTTAATGTTATACGGTTAAATTATAGGGAGTTTTTATAAATAATATTAACGGTGCACGGTTGACACGGCTGCAAAAATGTAATACACTAACGGTGCATGGTTAAAACAGAAAGATTTATAGCAGAAATATGGTAACTAGATAGATACATAATGCATTAACTTGTTTATTTTTTTTAATATATAATATTGCAAAATGAACATGACTGTGTTATACTTATTTCGGATGGAGGTGGTATCATGCTGTCTAAAGAGGTTCTGGATTTACTAAAAATAACACGCCAGACGCTTACGAAATATGTAAAAACAGGTATTATCAGAACTACAACCATGCCCAATGGCAGATATGATTATAATAATGAAGATGTATATAGGATATTTAATAAAGGGATTGAAAGAAAAACATATTTGTATGCAAGGGTATCATCGCAAAAACAAAAAAAGGACTTGGAAAACCAGATTACTATGCTGAAACAGTTCTGCTTTTCCAATGGATACAGGATATCCGGGATTTATTCTGACATTGCCAGTGGGATAAGCTTTGAAAAAAGAAAAGATTTTTTCAGGCTTTTGGACGAGGTTTTGGATGGCAGGGTCGAAAAAGTTATCATTACCTATAAAGACAGGCTTTCCAGAGTTGGCTTTGACTTGTTTTATCATTTATTTAACAAATATCACTGCGACATCATAGTTATGAGTGAAATTGGTTCTGAAAAATTGGACAGCGAGGAAATTTTTGAAGAAATCATATCGCTGCTGCATTGTTATTCCACGAAGCCGTACAGTAAAAGGAAAGCGAAAAAAATAAAGGAGGTACTGGAAGCGGATGATCACGCAGAGGGTTGAAAAACACAGGATAAAGCCATCAGACAAATACTTTGCCATGCTGGATCATTTCTGCCTTCTGTCTAAAAATTTGTATAACCACGCAAACTATATACTGCGGCAGGCGTTCCTGAATAATCACAAAACTGTCTCTTATGGCGATATGGATAAAATCCTGAAAGCAGATGATGAATATCCTGATTACAGGGCAATGCCAACGGCGCAGTGCGCCCAGCAGGTATTAGGCTGCTGGAAAAGAACTGGAAATCATTTTTCAGCTCTGTCAGGGACTGGGCAAAGAACAAAGACAAATATACGGGGCGGCCGAAGCTTCCAAAATATAAAAAGAAAGACGGCAGGAATATCCTGATACTGACAAACCAGAATGTAAAATTAAAGGATGGGGTTTTAAAATTCCCAAAGAAATCTGGATAATTGAAATATGTGGAAGGGAGGCAAAAAATGCTGATTGATGAAATTGCTGGTGCGGTATTAAAAATAATTTCTAAATATTCTATAAAAAAGGTTACGTTGTTTGGATCAAGAGCAGATGGAACAAATCATGATGATAGTGACGTAGATTTGATCATGGAATTTAACAAACCTGTTTCATTGATCACCTTATCTATGGTGCAGATTGAATTAGAAGAAATGTTAGGAGTGAAAGTGGATGTGATTCATGGACCCGTTATGCCAGGTGATATGATAGAAATTCGTAAGGAAGTGGTATTATATGCAGCATAGGGACAAAATTACTATATTAAAGATAATGGAAGAAATAGATATAGGAATTGAGCTTTTGGGAACAGCTTCGCTAGAACAGTTTTTGGCGAATGAAAGTTAGAACCACGGTAAATTCATAAAAGCCCAAAACAGGGCGGCGGCGTCAGAGTATTTTGATCCGCCGCCCTGTCTGCTGCCATAAAGTGTGTTTCGTGATTGTCTGTATAGATTATTTTCATTTTATGTAACATTTTGCGGACATAGTTGTTATATAAGTATACTCACGTACGTTAAAACTTTTATCGAATCGTTTATGGCAACAGCGCTCGTGAGTCGGCATTATTTGGCAAAGCCTTGGGATTGGAGGTAAAGGGATGTGGATAAGCATATATTGCAGCAGTTATATGAGACATACGGCAGAGTCATCCACCAAAATCCGGAAATGACGCAGAAAGATTTAGGCGAAAAACTTTCCGTGTCTGCAGCAACGATTAAGCGAACCCTGATGAGAATGGATCTTTGATAGGTGTTTTAGATTTTAATCTTATGATACCTGTTGAAAATGCACAGATACAGACCCGGCAGGAATACCGGACAATGTACCAGATGTGGAAAATGCGGCAGAAGTTGTTCTTATGCATAACATTTTATAACAAATTGTTCACTAAAAGTATTTTATATCAAAGTTCTTATTTTTGCAATACCAAAGAAAAAATTGTCTAAATTTCCAGTTTTTCTTGGAAATTCTATGAAACAAATCTCTTAATTTATGCAATATTCACAAATTTTTCGAAAATAAAACTACAAATAAAATTCAATAAAAAATAACAAAATATAAAAATGTTATGAAAAAAAGTGATCCGATTCCTTTTGGAAAACCTCTCAAAGCCGCATAAATACTGGGTTTGCATAGCTTTTTTGTTTTTTTGTCAGCATAACAATTTGTTATAAAATGTTATGTCAAATACAGGCTGACGCAAGCGGTTATGCCAGAATAGAGCAGATACAGGAGGAAGGGAAGCGTATGCAGGAAATAGATTATGTCAGGATAGGGACGCGAATCCGTGCAGCCAGAAAGGCAAGAGGATGGTCACAGGATGAACTTGCAAAGAAAAGCGGCATCAGTATGTCTTTTCTGGGACATATTGAACGCGGGACAAGGATTATGAGCCTGGATACATTTGTAAATATATGTGCGGCACTGTGCACGGATGCAGATGAGCTGCTGTGGGGTATTGCGCATCCGTCGGATTCACGTTTTGTGGATATGTGGGGACAGCAGAAGAGGAAGGATACCGATAGCTATTCTATGTATGTCCGTATTATGAAGTCAGTAGCTGAAATTATGAATGAAGCATGAATGCGAAGCAAAACAGAAAGAAAAAAGTGCTGATGCTGGCATCTGTCGCATCTATGATCGATCAGTTTAATATACCGAATATCCGGCAGCTGCAGCGTATGGGGTATGAGGTGCATGTGGCTTGTAATTTTAAGGAAGGTAATACGTGTGACGGAAAGCGGCTCAGTGAACTGCAAAGGATATTGCAGGATATGCGGGTTGTGTGGTATCAGTGGGACTGTCCTAGGAATATTAATTCCGTCAGGAAATGTGTGAAAGCGTATCGTCAGTTGCTGACACTGACAGGCCTTCATCATTACGAATGGCTGCACTGCCAATCACCGGTTGGCGGGGCGTTAGCAAGGCTGGCGGCGCATCGCAGGAATATCAGGATAGTTTATACAGCGCATGGTTTTCATTTTTATCACGGGGCACCTTGGAAAAACTGGATGCTGTATTATCCGGCAGAGGTTTTTTTGGCGCATTGGACAGATGTGCTGATTACGGTAAATAAAGAGGATTATGTATTTGCCAAAAAGAGACTTAGGGCAGGGAAAATTGTTTATGTACCTGGAGTTGGCATAGACACAGAGAAATTTTCTGATGTAGGAATGAAAGGCAGCAGGAGGGAATTTTGCAGGAGGTATCGGATTCCGGATGATGCTTTGGTACTATTGTCTGTCGGTGAATTGAACCAGGGAAAAAATCATCGGATGGTAGTTAAAGCATTGCAGGCACTGCGGCGGACGAATGTGTATTACCTGATTTGCGGGCAGGGAGCATTAAAAAAAGAGCTGCGGGCTTATGCCAATCATCTTGGTATAGGCCAATATCTTTGCATGCCGGGATATCAGCAGCATATGTCCTGGATTTATCAGAATGCGGATATTTTCGTGTTTCCTTCTGTGCGGGAAGGAATGCCGGTAGCGCTTATGGAGGCGATGGCTGCCGGCCTGCCGTGCCTGGCTTCGGATATCAGGGGAAACCGGGAGCTGCTCTGCCGGCAGGAGCTTTTTTCGTTAAAGCACCCGGAACAGCTTGCGGCGGCTCTTAAACAGATGCTGGATGACGGACATTTGCGGCAGATATGTGAGAGATATAACCGGAAGAAGATAAGGGGTTACCATACAGAAGCTGTACAGAAAAGAATGCGGAAAATATACAGATACATGGCTGCAGATATCAGGATGAATGATTCACTGAACGTAAAATAGAGCAGGCTGCTGTTCGGATGCATTCACCGGAAAAGAATACAGGAGATGAAGATGCCAGAAATTTCGGTTTTGATGGGGACATACAATGAAAAAAGCAGGAAGGCGACGGCATTGGCGATAGAGTCTATATTGGACCAGACATTTGAGGATTTCGAGTTTATTATCTGCGACGATGGGTCTGAAACAGAGTTTTTTCAATGGCTGCGGAGGTATTGCAGGAAAGACGTAAGGATTGTGCTGCTGCATAATAAAAAAAATCATGGACTGGCGTTTTCTTTGAACCGGTGTCTGCGGCATGCGTCTGGAATCTATGTTGCGCGTATGGATGCAGACGATATCGCAAAGCCGGAACGTCTGGAAAAACAGGCCGCGTTTTTGCGGCAGCACGAAAAATATGCGCTGGTAGGATGCAATGCGCAGCTCATATGCGGACAAGAGGTCTGGGGAGAGCGGAAGATGGAGGAGCAGCCTCGGAAAGAGTCTTTTTTAAGCACTTCACCGTTCATCCATCCGACAATTATGATCCGCAGAAACGTGCTGGAGATGCTGGGAGGATACTGTGAACGGCAGGAAATGCTGCGTACCGAGGATTATGAGTTGTTTATGCGGCTGTATGCGGAGGGGTTTCGAGGTTACAACCTGCAGGAAACATTGTTTAGCTATCGAGAGGAACGCCAATCTTATGAAAAACGTAAGTACCGCTATCGCATTTATGAATGCCGGGTACGCATGCATGGATTTCAAAGACTTGGGATCCTGCGGGGAAATCTGCGTTATGTGCTCAAGCCGCTTGCGGTTGGCCTGGTACCGTCAGGAGTTATGGTGATAATCAGAAGGAAAAGGTATGGAAAAGCTTATCGGACAACACTTGGTATGTGAAGGGTGCATAGGGATTGTTATTTTAAACTATAGGAACTGGGATGATACAAAGCGGTGCGTAATAAGTATTGACAGAAATCCGCCGGAAATGGATTATAGGATTTTTTTGGTTGACAATGCATCGGACAATGCGCCGGATTTTGATCTGTTGTCCTTTACGGAAAAATATAGGATTGTATTGATTCAAAACAAGAAGAATACGGGATACAACGCTGGAAACAATACCGGGATTGCAAAAGCCCTGCAGGAAGGCTGCGGTTATATACTCATATCCAATAATGATGTACGTTATTTTCCGGGAAGCATCCAGGCGATGAAAGATTGCCTGGACATGTATCCGGAGGCCGGGATTGTGGGGCCAAAGATTTTAGATCAAAATGGACGTATCCAAAAGAGCCATATATGCCGCAGGACTGGCATGAAAGAAAAATATATGGTGCGGACACGGGCAAATGTGATATTTCGAAAAAGTTACAGATCATATTTTGGATTGGACAGAGATTATGATCGTCCGTTTGAAATATATGCGGCCGCAGGCTGCTGCTTTATGATGTCGCGTCAGTGTGCCGAAGCAGCCGTACCATTTGACGAACATCCGTTTTTGTATGAAGAAGAGCTGATGCTGGGCATAAGGATGAAGAGACTGGGATACCGCACGCGGTATGAACCGAAAGCAGTGGTTGAGCATTTGCATGGCGCAAGTACACGGTATCAGAAAGCATTTGCGTTTACTCATAATGTGCGCAGCGAGATCTATTATTGCCGTAAATATCTGCATGCAGAAAAATGGAAGATCTATCCGCTGTATTGGTATCGGGTGCTGCTTTATTTGGCAAGGTGTCTTTGGCGGAAGGATTTTCGCCAAAACTGGAGATGGTTTCTTAAAACGGCAGGTGAAGAATTCAAGTAATAGGATCTAAGGAATGCAGGCAGTTTTGGATGAAAGGCGGCAGCTGTATGAGAATATTGCATTATATGCCGGGAATACCTCCGGTGAGGGATGGTGGAATGATTCGTTATGCATCGGATTTAATGAGGCAGGAACTGCTGATGGGCGAGGACGTGCAGATGTTGGTTCCGGGGGTGATTCCAAAGAATACGGCAAGAAAAATTAAAATATATGCATGCGGAACATATATGCGGATCCCGGCTTACGCCATCTATAATCCACTGCCTGTGCCGATGAACAATGGAATTATGGATATTGACATGTATACAAGAAACTGCGATGGAAAAGTGTATGCCCGTTTTCTGCAAAAGATCAGGCCGGATCTTATCCATATCCATACGCTGATGGGCATGCACCAGGAATTTCTGTCAGAAGCCTGGCATTTAAAGATACCTGTCTTGTTTACCTCGCATGATTATTTTGGATTATGCCCGGCTGTGAATCTGTGGTTTGCGGATCATATCTGTGAGGATATTTACTGGAAGAAGTGTGAATTATGTTGTAAAAATGCGTATTCCGTCCGAAGGCTGCGCATAGAGCAATCCAGAGCATACCGCTGTTACCGGAAAAGCAGATGCCTGACACGCCTGGTTCATACAGACATAGGCGGGCATTGGTTTCAGGGCATGCGTGCACCTGCCATTGCGGATGTATGTAAGGAAGAAGTGAGAGAGAAAGAGGTTTTGAAAGACTACTCCGGATTAAGGGACTATTATAAAGGAATGTTCAGTAAAATTTCTTTTTTTCATTTTAACAGTACAATTTCCCAGGCAATCTACAGTTTCAGGCTGGGAGAGGTAAAAGGTACTGTTGTCAGCATCAGCCATTCCGGTATCTTTGACCGAAGAAAAAAACGCAGCTTCGGCAAAAAAATGCGTTTGGGGTATTTCGGCGGATGGGACATGCATAAAGGATTTTTTCTGCTGCTGCAAGTGTGCGGGGAGCTGTATGAGGAAGGATGCAGGGATATGGAGCTGCATGTTTACTCGGATACAGAAAAAAGAAAAGAACCATTTATCATAAACCATAAAAAATTTCATGCAGGGCAGCTGTCAGAAACTTTGGAAAATATTGATCTGCTTGCGGTACCGAGCGTGTGCGCAGAGACTTTTGGTTTTGTGGTATTGGAGGCGTTAAGCTGCGGTGTTCCGGTTGTTGTTTCTGACTATGTAGGGGCAAAGGATCTTTTAAGGGCGCATCCAGGCTGCGGTGTATCGTTCGATGGCACGGCTGATGGTTTAAAAGAAATATTAACAGATTTATATGAGCATCGTCAGAAGCTGAAAGACATGAATGAAAATATCAGGGGTATGAAGTATGAATTTGCGTATGAAGCACATGTGAAAAAAATACTGGATTTATATCAGAATCTTCGTAGCAGTTCAGATAACCCATGAACTGTTACGAATCTTCTTCATTCATATATGTTTTAGATGTTTCAGGAGAAAGAAATGAGATTAATGAAAGAATTGTGGGAATACAGGGAAATGATTATAAGCCTTGTAAAGCGGGATTTGAAGAGCCGGTATAAAGGTTCTGTATTAGGGTTTTTCTGGATGTTTTTAAATCCGCTGCTGCAGCTTACGATTTATACGGTTGTATTTTCTACTATTATGAAGATGGATATTGATCATTTTTATCTTTTTTTGTTTGTTGCCCTGGTGCCGTGGATTTTTTTCAGTACATGCTTAAGCGGAGGAACAACAGTTATTTTTTCACAGCAGGATATGGTGAAAAAAATTTATTTTCCAAGGGAGGTGCTGCCGCTGTCTTATACGGCCAGCCAGTTTGTAAATATGCTGCTTAGTTTCATCGTTATCTTTATCGTTGTAATATTTGTCGGTGTGCCGGTTCATCCGGCAACTCTGCTATATCTTCCGGTTGTCATGCTGGCGGAACTGATCCTGGCGCTGGGCGTTACTTATCTGGTATCGGCATTGAATGTGTATTTCCGCGATCTGGAGCATATTTTGGGAATTGTATCAATGGCGTGGATGTATCTGACCCCGATTCTTTATCCGATCGATATGGTGCCGGAACAGTACAGGACGTTCTTTTATTTAAACCCAATGACGCCCATCATCATTTCCTACCGGGATATTTTGTATTATGGAAAGCCTCCTCAGATGCATTTGCTTCTTCAGGCAGCTGTAATGGGGATTGTGGTTTTATGGATCGGACAGCTGGTGTTTGCCAGATTGCAGAGATATTTTGCGGAGGAACTGTAATGATAGGATACATTAAGAAAAGGTTATGTCTTACCGGTTTTGTCTATACGCTGCTTTTGGCAGTTGCTTTTGGCCCGGCAATATTCGGAAAATTTTCCTTATACCCTATGACATATGCAGGGAGATCGTCTGACTATCTTACGTCCGATAAAGAATTGCTGGAAAATATTGAAGCAGGGGGAATTTATACAGATGCAGGTGCTTCAGACTGGGTGGAAATTCCAATGGTATTATCAGCAGCAAGAAGTGTAAGAAATGGAGAACTGCCGCTTTGGAATTGTGAGAATAGCTTAGGAATGCCTGTGATTGATAACAATAATGGAAGTACGCTTGCGCCGTTTGCATGGCCTTTATATATTCATGATTCCGAAATGATGTGGAATATGATGTATCTTTTGCGGATATTATTTGCCATGATTGGAACATGGTTGTTTTTAGAAGAAATAGGGATCAGATATGAATTGGCGGTGGTTGGCGGTATTATTTTTGGATTTTCCGGCTATGTTATGCTTTACTTTAATATTTTTTTCTTTCATGTAGATGCATTTTTACCGATGCTGATGTGGATGACCGCCCGAATAGCGAAAAAAATATCTCTTAGACGTTGGATTGCTGTGACTTTACTGGTTGCTGCAATGTGCCTGGGCGGAAATCCGCAGAATCTGATCACCTGCTGTATGCTGGCTGTCAGTTATTATATGTTTTGGATGTTATTGAAAGAAAAACAAAAAGGAAATTGGAAAAAGATATTATTGTATCTTTGCAGTTATCCGTCTGCTGTTTTGCTTACGATGGGATATTGGCTTTCATTTTTTACGCTGTATCAAAATGGCTATTCGTATCATGCAAATGCAGGGATGCAGACGAGAACTATGGAAGAGCTTATGGGTTTCATCATACCGGTTGGGAGGTTTGCTGCAAGGTACAGGGCATGGATGCCTTATTTGGGAGGAAGTGTGGTTCTGGTTATTTTTACTCAGCTTATTTTGAAGCGGACAGCTGTGTATTTGAAAGAAAAAATATTTTTTTGCACCTTTAATGTTTTATTTATATTGAAAATAATTGGGTTTCCTTTGGTACAGGAACTTGGAAAACTGCCGATCCTGAATGAACTCGGATTTGTAAAATATAATTCTCCTGTTTATTTTTCTTTTGCGGTACTCGCAGTGTTTGCGCTAAATGACATGCTTGCAAATCAAAACAGGATACGGATCGGCCTGCAGTGCATGGTGCTGGCGTTGGCAGCCGTTTTTTTCGGAGTTGTTTATTGGAAAAATCTCATTGCACAGGCAGAAAGGGCAAATGCATATTTAAAAGTTGCAGCCATAGGGCTTGCGGTTATCGTGACGGTGATGTTTGCCGGCTGGATGATGCAAAAGCTGTGGCTTAGTAAATGCATGGTTTTATTGCTGATTTGTGTGGAACTGCTCAGTTATCCGATCAGCCAGCAGAAAATATTGCCTCCCAAAGGTGCGGCTTTTTCGGAACCGGATTTTATACAAAAATTAAAAGAACAAAGGGAGCATTCCTATGACAGGGTTTTCTGCGTTGGCAATCTTTTGATAGGAAATCTGTCTGCCTTGTATGGAGTCTCTTCGGTAGGAGGCATATCGCCGCTGCCGGAGCTTCATTATTGGAATTTTATGAATGAATTTGTGATCAATCACCATGCAGATTTGCAGATGGTTACGGCACAGTCTTCTAAGTATGATCCGTACAGCAAAAAATATTTAGATATGCTGGGAGCAAAATTTTTTATGGTTGATGATTATGGAGAAATCGCAGATGATGCTTTGGAATTGGTTTATGACAGCGGGCGGTTAAAAATTTATAAAAACCGTACGGTATTTGAAAAAGCATATACAGTCCATAATGCCATAATAACGGAAAGCGAAGAAGAGACATTTGCCATGCTCAGGCAAAAAAACCTGGATCTTGCAAAAAGCGCTGTCATTGAGAGCAGCAGGGAAATTAAGGCAGAGCCATTAACGGGTACAGAGCAGGATAAGGTAGAAATTAAAGACTACTGTTCTAATTCTGTTCGTATACAGTGCCATATGGCCTCGGACGGCATATTGGTTTTGTCAGATTTATACTATCCAGGCTGGAAGGTATATGTGAATGGCCAGCGGGAAGATGTGCTGCGGGTCAATGATGTGCTGCGGGGCGTATGTATGGGGAAGGGAGAGAATGATGTAGAGTTTGTCTATGAGCCATTGGGCCTTCGGGCCGGAATATGTGCCAGCATGGGATCTGCCGTATTATTTATGGTTGGGGTGCTGTGGTACAAAAGAAAACATGATATAAAAAATGGGCAGAGTTTATAGTGGAGGAAAGATATGAAAGTAGTTTTATTAGCGGGCGGTTTTGGTACAAGAATCAGTGAAGAAAGCCATTTAAAGCCAAAGCCAATGATAGAAATAGGCGGGAAACCGATTTTATGGCATATTATGAAGGAATATTCTTATTACGGGTACAATGAATTTATTATCTGCTGCGGTTATAAGCAGCATGTGATAAAAGAATGGTTCAATCAATATTATCTGTATAACAGTGACCTGACAATTGATTTTTCAAAAGGGGCCAAAATGACAGTGCATTCTAATCTGACGGAACCATGGGCAGTAACGCTTGTTGACACAGGGCTGCATACGATGACGGGCGGCAGGATTAAAAGGATCAGAGATTATGTGGCGGATGAGGCATTCATGCTGACTTATGGGGACGGGGTCAGCGACATTAATATCCAGGAACTGGCCTCATTCCACAAAAAAAATGGGAAGATTGCGACAATCACAGCGGTACGCCCGTCAGGGAGGTTTGGGGTGCTGGATATAGGAAAAGACCACATGATCCGCTCATTCCGCGAAAAAAATCCGCGTGACAGCGGATGGATCAATGCAGGGTATATGGTATTGGAGCCGCAGATCTTTGATTATATCGAGGGCGATGGGACAGTCTTTGAACGGGAACCGTTAGAACAGGCTGCAAGGGACGGAGAACTGGGGGCTTATTGCCATGATGGGTTCTGGCAGTGCATGGACACGCAGAGGGACAAGCAGAGGCTGGAAGAATTATGGGCAGAAGGAAAGGCATTATGGAAAAAGTGGTAAGTTTTTGATACAAAAAGAGGATGGGAGATATGGAGAAGAAAGGAAAAATTGTAATTGTCGGCGCAGGCATTGCCGGCCTGACAACAGCATACCAGCTGGTTCTTGCAGGATATGAGGTTGTGGTTATAGAACGTGATGACGCTGTTGGCGGGTTGTCCAGGACTTATAAAAATGGAGGTTTTTCATTTGACAGCGGGCCGCACCGGTTTTATACAAAAAACCCACAGGTTATTGATTTTATCCAGGATATTTTGGGGGAAGGTTATTTATCCATGAAGATGACGAGCAGTGTTTACCTGCTTGGGAAGTATTATGACTGGCCGCTGTCATTAAAGGTGGTCTTAAAACTGCCGTTCAGGGTTATGTTCCTGGCTGCAATAGACATGGTGCGTCTGGCATTCAAAAAAACAATGCCGGCGGATACGTACAGTGAATACATCCTGCAGAAATATGGGAAGACATTGTACCAGATTGACTTTAACCCTTATACGGCAAAGTTTGCCAAGATCCCGACAAGCCAGCTGCATGCCGACTGGGCAAAAGCCGGCGTTAACCGTGCGGTAATTAACGAGAAGGTTAAAATGGATTCGATTTTTGATGTTGTAAAAAATACGCTTTTTCCGCAAAAAGAGAATATTACAATCCTGTACCCGAAGGAAGGGATATCTGTGTTCAGTGAAGTGCTTAAGAAGCGTATCGAAGAAAAAGGCGGGAGGATCCTCTTAAAGGCAAAGCCAGTATCCTTTAAGGTGGAGGATAAGGAGATTACGGAAGTAGGGATATCGGATGGCAGTAAAATAGAAAGGCCCGAACATGTTGTCTGGACCGGCTCTATCAATGAAGCTGCTTCATTGCTCGGGCTGCCGGGGAGGGAACTGGAATATTTGAATATCATTACATATAATGTTGCACTAAAAGGCCGACCGAGAATGGAGGACCAGTGGATTTATTATGTGGATGCGGATCTGGTATTCAACCGGCTGTATAATACGGTGCGTTTTTCCCCGTATAAAGCACCGAAGGGCTGTTATGGGCTATGTGTGGAAGTGACATGCAGGAACGGGAGCAGGCTTTTGGAAAAGCCGGAACGGCTTTATGGCCGGGTAATCGAAGATTTGAAAAAAGTCCGGCTGGTCAAAGACAGCAGTGAAGTATTAGGCATTTCACACCAGCTGCTATACCAGGCCTACCCGCTTTATAAAGTGAATTACAGGGCACAGCTCAGGCAGGCATTTGATGATATCAATACAAGCGTAAGGAACTTAACGCTTGCAGGGAGGAATGGCCTGTTCTGGTACAACAACATGGACCACTCTATTGAAAATGCATTTGAGACAGCAGGCAATATTATGAAAGGAAGCCGCCATATAGCGATCAACGAATTCTGGAAATAGGGAGGTTTGGCTATGAAGATACTAGTCACAGGGGGGAACGGCTATCTTGGGGCATATATTGTGGAATACCTTTCCGCCTGCGGGCATGAGGTTTATTATACGGTCCGCAGGCAGAGGGAAATGGTATCTTTTAATGTCCGTTACCTGAATTTGGCGGATGGAAGTTCTTTTACGGAAGTATGCCGTGGGATGGATGCTGTTATCCATACAGCAACCATGGATGAGAGGAAGATCCGGTCTGATGGGAAGGCAGCGCTTGAGATCAATGCATTTGGGACAAGGCAGCTGTATCTGGATGCCGTGGAATGTGGGGTAAGGAAGTTTATTTACCTGTCAACGTTCCATGTATATGGGTATAGCAGCGGGGTTATTGATGAAAGCACAGTGCCCATGCCAAAAAGTGATTATGGGCTTACCCATTATTTTGCTGAGCAGTACCTGATGCAGTTGTCAAAAGGCACAGCCTGCAAGGTTGATGTCGTCAGGCTGACAAACGGGGTTGGAGTGCCGTTTGGAAATACAGATAAATGGTATCTGGCAGTGAATGATTTCTGCCGGAGTGCTTTTGAAAGCCGGGAAATCGTATTGCAGTCCAGCGGATCCCAGCTTAGGGACTTTGTGGCAATCCATGATTTGGCGGAAGCAGTGAGAATACTGGCAGAAGAAATTAATGGGAAGGGGGCATTTGAAATCTATAATGTCAGTTCCCAGCAGTCTATCAGCATTAAAGACGTGGCAGAGCAGGTTGCAGGCTTGTATGCAGAAAAATATGGGGAGCCTTGCAGGCTGGCAGTCCCAGACACACCGGAAAAAAGGGAACCTGCAGCTTTGGCGCTGATTGTTTTATCAGGGAAGATACGGAAGCTGGGATGGGAAAACCGTGAACGTCTGGAAGATACAATAAAAGATATTTTTTTATATCTGGAGCAGGAGAAAACAAAACAGGGGAACCAGCCTGTACTTTAGGAAACATGCCTGGATTTGGAGAGAAAAATGGAATTACCGGAAATTAGGGGTACAGATATTATTATCCCTGTATATAATGCATTCGAAGAACTTAAATTATGTCTTGCAAGCATCTATGAATATACGGATCTAAAAAAAAACCGTTTAATCCTCATTGATGATAACAGCACGGACAAGAGAATCGGGGAATATCTGGACGGACAGTGTGCAGAAAATACGATTGTGATACATAACAAGCAGAACCAGGGATTTTCAGCGAATATTAATATGGGACTTTCACAATCGCAGACACGAGATGCCATACTTTTGAATTCGGATACAATTGTGACAGAAAGATGGGTGGAGAAGATTACAGCATGTGCATACAGTGATAAATCCATTGGTACGGTAACACCCTTGTCCAATCATGCGACGCTTTGCTCTGTACCGAGGTTTTGTGAAGAAAATTTACTTCCAAAAGGCATGGATATTTGCCGGGTGGCGGAAATTGCTGAAGCCTGTAGCCTCGTAAAATATCCAAGGATTACAGTTGCAAATGGGTTTTGCATGTTTATCAAAAGAGAAGTCATTCGCCTGATTGGCGGGTTTGATGCAAAAACTTTTGAACGTGGTTACGGGGAAGAAAATGACTTTTGCTGCCGTGCGGAGCAGATGGGATATATTCACGTGATGTGTGACAATACGTATATTTACCACAGTGGGACGAAATCATTTGATTCCGCTGAAAAGCAGCGTTATATGCGTTTGCATGAAAGTATACTGCAAAAAAGGTACCCCGTGCAGATGAAGAGGAATATGGACTATTGTGCTGCGAACCCGAACGGCTGGGTTGGCAGGAATATGGATGTGGCACTGCATATTTTAAACGGCAGGCGGAACATATTTTATTTGCTGCAGTCTGATTTTCGGCCGGATGGAGAGGATTATGTCGGAGGAACACAGTTTCATGTGAAGCATTTGTGCCAGGAGCTGCGAAAAGATAATAATATCATTGTAGCAGCCAGGGACGGCAGGTTCCTGCAGGTAACCGTTTATACAGAGGATGCCAGTTATACATTTCGGTATCTGATCGGGGAGAAAGGTGATTTTCCGGTGATTTATGACCGGACGATGGCCCGTCTGTTTGAAAAACTGCTAAAGGTGTTTTCTGTCAGCCTGGTACATGTGCATCATGTGTCTTCTGCGTCATTTGACATTTTTTTTGAAGCATACAAGCTGGGTATACCGGTATATTATACGCTCCATGATTTTTACTGCCTGTGTCCGAATGAGAAGCTGCTAAACGCTGCGGACAGTTACTGCCAGGCAAAAATTGGAAGCGGGTGCCAGGTATGTCATAGAAAAAAGACCGGAATTTATGAAGGGGAGCTTTTTCAGCAGTATTGGAGAAAAAAGACGGAAGAAGCGTTTGCTGTCTGCACGAAAATGATAGTACCGTCCCAGAGTGTAAAAGATCTGGTCTGCGTATATTACCCGGACTATACAGATAAAATCGCCGTATACAGCCATGGAATTGACAACTATGATCCACAGGCACAGATAGATGGGGATTTGGCTGTATGTGAAGATATGGAATGGGAGATTGAAAAGACAGAAAAAAATTCTCCATGCATAAAAATTATCGGCAGGGCACAGCTTGCCGGCTGTACGGCGCACTGTAAAAAAACGGTATTGCAGATTACAGATGCGAAAGGAAAGCAATATAGGATGCCGGTTCATTACAACCGGAACCTGGATACATTAGAAGACGGAAAAAGATTTTACTGCTATCTGCCAAACAGCTGGACGGCAGATGGAGAGCTTTCTGTCAGGCCGTATATTATGGCGGATGGAGCCTGTTATACGAGCAAGCAGCAGGCATATAAGATAACAGATACGGGTTCTGGTGCAAAAACGGCATTTAAGGTAGCTTTTATTGGGGGAATTAATAAAGAAAAAGGCGGACAGGTTATAACGGAAGTAATAAAAAATGGGAATGCCTCTATAGAGTGGTATGTATTCGGAGAGATTGGATATGCGCCTTTGGCAGCGCTGTCCCGCCGCAATCTTGTAAAAACAGGATTTTATATGCAGGAGGATATTGGCAGGCTTTTAAAGTATCATAATATTGATGCGGTATGTATTCTTTCGATTTGTCCGGAAACATTCTCTTATACGTTGTCGGAAGCGGTGCAGCAGGGGCTTCCGGTCATTGTATCGAATTTGGGGGCTTTAGGGGAACGTGTAAAATCTCATGGATTTGGAGTGGCGGTTGATCTGTATGGCCAGGATGTCTGCCTTAGGGTTCAGAAGATTTTAGAAAACTGGATGCAGGATAGGGACAGCTACCAGGCATACAGGAACAGGGCGGAGAAATATGTGCATAAAAGCATCAGGGAGATGGCGGATGAGTACAGGATGCTGTACAGCAGTGTCAGTCCAGGCGGAATCAGAGACAGTTCTGTTGAGGAAAGGCGCAGTGTTTATGGAGGATACCGATGGGCAGGCCGGTCTTGGGATGACGGACGGGAGAACCTTCAGGAGCAGATCCATGTACTGGAAAGACAGCTTCATCTGATAGAGAGCAGCACGACGTTTCGGATTGCCAAGTGCCTGGCCGCAATACCGGTTCCATGTAAGGAAAAACTACGGAACTGGCTTATGAAAAAAACAGATATGTTGGGGAGGAGCTGAGATGGCGGAGGAAATAAACGCTGTAGAAGTTGACCGTGTTACAAAAAAGTTTAAGGTTTATTACGATAAGGGCCATACGCTGAAGGAAAGAGCTGTGAACAGGAGGAGAAACAGCTATGAGGAAAGAGAAGTTTTAAAAGGAATCAGTTTTCAGATAAAAAAGGGTGAGGCAGTAGGGATGATAGGGCAGAATGGGTGTGGGAAAAGCACAGCATTGAAACTGCTGACGAGAATTATTTATCCTGACAGCGGTACGGTTACTGTTCGGGGCAGGGTATCAAGTCTATTGGAATTGGGCGCGGGATTTCATCCGGATATGAGCGGCCGGGAAAACATTTATATAAATGCGTCTATTTTTGGTTTGAATAAAAAAGAAATTGACCAGAGGTTAGAAGATATTATTGAATTTTCTGAACTGCGTGATTATATAGATAATCCGGTGAGAACGTATTCTTCCGGAATGTATATGCGTCTGGCTTTTTCAGTGGCAGTGAATGTAGATGCGGATATTCTGCTGGTTGATGAAATACTGGCAGTCGGGGATGTGAATTTTCAGGCAAAATGTTTTCACAGGATGATGGAAATCAAGGGCGGTGGGACAACGATTGTGCTTGTGTCGCATTCTGCCGGACAGATCGAGCGGATTTGTGACAGAAGCCTCTGGCTGCAGGATGGAGCCATCAGGCTGGAAGGGCTCCCTGCAGATGTAAACAGAGAGTATACAGACTATATGCAGGAACAGCGCAACCTGCCTCAGAAATTGAAAAAAGAGAAACGTGCAGTACAGGAAAACCCGCAGGGATGTGTATCGCTCGGCCAGGTTTTTCTATCAGATATGGATGGCAGAAGGAAAAAAGTTTTCCAACGGGGCGATACTTTGGCATTGCTGGCAGAGCTGGATGCAGCTGTACAGATAAAGGATTATTGTCTGGAACTGAACGTTGTCAGGGCGGACGGATTGTTTTGTTATGGCTGTTCGACAGCTATGGACGGGGTGACATGTGATGCCTGGGAGGGAAAAAAGAAAGTGGAAATCGTATTTCATAAAATGAATCTGCTTGCAGGAAAGTATCATTTTGATATTCATTTAGTGGATGCGGACGGCAAAACATTATTTTTTGGCGGCAACATCGCTGCATTTGAAATCAATACTTACGTGCCAGAGCGGGGAATTGTATATCTGGAGCATGATTGGGCAGAAAGGCAGGCGTAATATGTATCAGTTGGGCCATATTTGCAGAATGTATAGGAATAATCCGTGGAACAGGCCATATGAACATAGAATTGAAACGCTGAAAAATGCAAAACGTATGGACAGGAACACGGTTGCGTTTATATATCCGGGGTTTGACAGCAGTACATTCCGGTATCGCGGATATAATATTTCAGAAACATTGGAATACAGCATGTGGTGGGCCGGGGCATATTTTCAGATGGAAGATCTGCCTTTGCTGCGGGAAGATCTGCATGCGGTTGATGTGGTGGTTATGATACGGTGCGCATGGGATGATGAGCTTGAGGATTTTATGTCTTTAGCCAGAAGCAGAGGGGTGAGGCTTTGTTATGATGTGGATGATCTGGTCTGCCATCCGAAATATATGCCGCAGATGATAGAGGCGCTTGGCCTGGACAAAGGGACGGAGTGGAATTTCTGGTTCGGGCTGACGGCCAGGCATTCTATGATTTTAAACGCATGTGATTTTATGATTGTTACAAATGAATATCTGGCAGGGCATCTGAAAAATGATTTTGGAAAACCGTGTTATGTCATTAAAAACTATTTAAACTGGATTCAGGAAGATGTTTCACAGCAATATTTTGAGGAGAAAATATTGCTGGATGCGCAAAAACCGTTTTTGATTGGTTATTTCAGCGGTTCGCCGACACACAAGAAGGATTTGATGACAGCGATGCCAGAGCTTGAAGAGTTTTTGATGGCGCATGAGAATGCGGTTTTGCAGATTGTCGGATTTATGGAATTGCCGGAAGCATATATTGGGCTTGTGGATCGGGGAAAAATACGGTTTGTATCTTTTCAGACTGTTACAGGGCTGCAGTATGAGCAGGCAAAGGCAGATGTGAATATTGTCCCGTTGGTAAATAATGAGTTTTCTAACTGCAAGTCAGAGTTAAAATATTTTGAATCAGCGGTTGTTGGGACGATTACATGTGCAACGCCCAGTTATGCATATGCCCATGCAATCGAACATACGGAAAATGGCTATTTATGCAGGCCGGGGGAATGGCTGCCCACTTTGGAAAAACTATATGAAAGCGGGGTAAGTGTGAAACAGCAGCAATATATCAGGCAGAAGGCACTTGAGGAGTATTCTGGCAGGAAACAGATCGGATTAGTGGAAGGTGTGTTTAGCCAGATATTAAAAGCGTAGTATATGGAGAGACCGCTATGGATCAAAAAGCAGATTATTATGATGAGAATTATTATAAAACGCATTGCGGAGAAGAGTACGAACGGGGAAAAGGCTGGGAAGAAGTGTTTGGAAACTTTGCAGACCGGATGATAAGAGAAATACAGCCGCAAAAGGTTATGGATGTCGGCTGCGCAAAAGGTTTTTTAGTAGAAGCTTTCCGTGACAGGGGGATAGAGGCATATGGAATTGACATATCAGAATATGCGGTTGCAGATGCGAGGGAAGATATTCGCAAATATTGTGCGGTACAGTCCGTTTTGAATCCGATACAGGACAAATATGATCTTGTTACATGCATTGAGGTGCTGGAGCACCTGGAGCCGGAGGATATTGCGCTGGCGGTTCAAAGAATATGTGAAATGTCGGACGATATTATATTCTCATCCACGCCGTTTGATTACCGGGAAGAATCACATATTTCTGTCCATCCGGCAGAATACTGGGTGGAACAATTTACATATCAGGGTTTCTTTCATGATATTCAGTATGATTGTTCCTATATTTCAGTGCAGGCAATGCGTTTCCGCAAAGGCAGCAAAACGAAAATGGAACTGCTCAGGGAATATGAACGGGAGATTTTTCGGAAACAGCAGGAAGTAACGGCCCTTCGGCAGTCTTTGCTGACCAGTGGGCAAAATGTTCAGATTTATCAGAAAGCTTATCAGGAGCATGTGGATCAGATTAATGAGAAACTGAATCCGCAGATCAGGCAGCTGGAAGAAGAGATTGGGCAGAAAGAGAGTGGATTCCGAAAAGAACTGGAACAAAAAACGGAGGAGTTTACGCGGGCGCTGAACCAAAAAGACGCGCAGCATGCGGTTTTGCTGGAGCAATACCGTGAAAAAATGCAGGAAAAATATTTTCAGCGTATGGAAGAAGAGATTGGCAAGCGGAAATATTTTGAAGAAAAATATTATGAGTATGTAAGTTATAAGGATATCTTGGAAAAAAACAATTTAGAACTGGAGCAAAGCAGAACGACATGCCTCCTGCTGCAGGAAAAGCATGATACCTATTATAGAAATTACAGTGACATTAATAATCTTGGCATTCGTTTTCTGATTAGAAAAAAAATTGAGAAGCGAAGAATGGACAGGATGCTGATGAAAAAAGGAGAGGATTATTGGAAACCAGTATTTGACGCGGAATTTTATGCGTTTAAGAATGATGATATCCGTGAAAAGATTGGATTAAATAAAAAGAAGCTGCTGCAGCATTTTATTTGCTATGGCATGTATGAAGGACGCCAGGCGAACGGAGAATTTGATGTGGAAGTCTATATGAACTGCAATCCTGATGTGGTGGAACGGTGGAGATTTGACAGACGGGCCTATTATTTACATTACATTGAGGATGGAAAAAAAGAGGGGAGGCGTGCAACCTGAACAGAAAAGCGGACAGGATGAATAGGGATAAAAGGATGTTTTGTATTTTTGGAGTTATTGCGGCGTTTGGGATGGTATATGGCTATACGGTTTTTCAATCTGCCTGGACATTATTTCATGTATCTTATAAGGTGTCGGAGGATCATGCGGTTTTTTATGTTATGTGGGCGCTGCTTGTAATTTTATTTACACTTTGTATCAGGGAAAAAAAGTATATGCGGATATGGTATGTCTGCGTGTTATTGTTTGGAGCTGTACTCATTGTTGGAGATACTGCGTATTCGCCGATTGATGAAGCGTCGCATTTGGATTATATACAGTATATCATCGAACATCATGAACTTCCGACGATGTGGCAGATGGTCGATTTGGAGTTTTTATCAAATGTAAATGGAACGGAGAATATGGTACCGGTCAGACGCTATGAGGCTGTCCAGATGCCGTTGTATTACCTGCTGATGGCTGTATTGGCTGCGCCTGTCCGCGATTTGTCTGCAAGATTTATTGTTATCCGTTTTTTTGGATTGGCCTGCCTGGCAGGCGTTGCAGTTCTGACAGAAAGGACACTGCGGTTTTTGCAGCAGAGGAAACTGCTGAACTGCCCGGAAGAAGACCTGAATCTGATTTTGGCACTGACAGCTGTGAATCCCGGAATCCTGGTACGTTTTGTAAGGGTCAGCAATGAGCCGTTGGCAGTGCTTCTTTCGGTGGGCATTTTTTACTGCGCGGTCAGATTACTTGCAGATGGGTATCATGCAGGTATTTTCCGTTTGGGAGCAATGCTGTCGGTTTTTTTATACTATACAAAAAGTACAGGTGCGTTTTTTGTAGGAGCGATACTGTTGGTTTTGCTGTATTACAAAAAATGGATGCATTTTGTCGGGCTGATTGTTTTTTATGTGTCCTGTGCGGTTCCATGGTTTTTTTGGTGTTATTGGCTGTACGGATCGTTGACAGGCATGAATGAGCATGTAAATATAGTTCTTCCGATTGTAAACCCGAATCATGAACCTATCAATCTGGTTACTGGTATCTATCGGCTGTTTACCACTGGTTTTTTCCAGGCAAATGAAGTGGCCTGGGCCAGTATATTTTGCATTGGTATGATGGAAACGGTTAATATTCTTTTGTTTGCGGTTTGCCTGACAGCAATGGCTTGGTCCTTGATCAGAGTATTTCATTATGTTTTTATACAGCGTATGCAGTTTGATTATTCTACAGGGGAAAAGAAACAGATGCTGTCGATTTTATCAGCGGGTATGATATTTTGTGACATAGCCTTGCTTGCGCTAGCTACAGCTGCTAATGATATCGGGGCGCTTATAGGAAGGTATTTGTATTTTATTATTCCGCCCATGATCCTTCTGCTTTTAAATTTTATGGAATCCATAAAGTTAAAGCGCGGATTATCATTGTTTTTTTGTATGTTTTACGGTTTGCTGTTTTTGCAGACGCTTTGTCATTATACGGATACAGCAGGAAAGCAGCATGGTTTATGGGGAAAGCGCTATGAACAGGCCGTTATCGAAGCGTGCATACCAGATCGTGCCGGCAGGACGGCAGGCGTGGGACTAAAAGGGCATGATGCAGACGAGGATCAGTTAGCTGGAAAAGTACTTGTCGCAGATCATGGGCAGAATGCGGTCATTGATCATGTGGAACAGGGAGATGGAAGGAACAGGCTTATGTTCGGCTATCCGGTGCCGGATCTTGACAAGGACGCGCATGTATGTCTGTATGATGCTTCTGTAGTTTATCAACATGAATATAATTCTGCAGGGACACAGCTGGTAGAATTAGGAGGGCTTACCGTTTTAGAGCAAAGCTTTGTATGGCAGGGCGGAAGTATCCAAAGTATCAGGCTTATGACGGCGACTTATCAGGCGATACAGCATGGAAATCTGCATATCAGCCTGTTGGACAGAGACGGAAAAACGGTGCAGGAAGCTTTTGCAGATATGCAGTATTGTGTGGACAACGGATGGGTGGATATATGGTTTTATCATGCACAAAAGCTGGAGCCTGGTACTTATAAGCTGCAGATAAAGCCGTTTCTTGAGGAAGGAAGCGCGATTTGCATTTATGCAGGAGATGCTGACAGCTATGCGGATGGTGAGCTGCTGATCGAAGATACAGATGTTGAGATGGATATAAATTTCCAGATTGGATCTTTGGATGCAGATGGAAAGGACTGAGGTGTGTATATGTGGAACAGAGTGTCCGGATATTTTGTAAAAACGGGATTGTTTTTGCTTGCATTCGTAACCTTATTTATTTTGTCCATACAGATTCGGTATTTGCCGGAAAATACTTATATGGATACGGTTGCAGAACATCATAGAGCAGGCCTGTATTTGATTCTTGGTGCTTTGGTTTTGTGGATTGTGATGAAAGGGTGCAGGATCATACAGAAAATACCTGAGAAATATAATAAAACAGTCGTTGGAGTGTTTTTGGGCATTATTTTTGCGGGGCAGATGGTTTATATTTTCACTCTTAAGCCGGGCCTTTATGCAGATCCTTTTACATTAGCTTATACTGCAAAGGCAGGACTGCCGAAATCACTTGAATATTATATGATTTATCCTATGCAGCTTGTAATGACCATGCTTATCCATTTCTGGAATAAAATTGTCAGTTTATTTGGAATTGCTGACTTACTTACGGCAGACGCTGTACTGGCGGCTGTATGTATGGACATTTCCGTATACTTTGCATTTAAAACGGTGGAAAATATTTTACAGGATACACAAAAAGCACGTGTTTTGCTCGTTTTCGCTGCACTGAATCCTTCCATATATTTGTGGGGAAGTTATTTGTATACACACGTGGTATCGCTGATGTTTATGACAGCAGATATATATTTTATATTACGGCTAAAAGGTGCGCAGAAAAAGGAGCATGTGATCTGCTGTACGGCCATCGTAATGGTGCTGTCGTATTGTGGGGCTAGTATACGTTCCAACGGAATATTTGCTATATTGGCGTTGGCCGTATGCTGCATGCTGGATTTTCAGTATCTTAAGAAAAACAAGATTCGCATAGTATATTATATCGTTCCTTCGATCATGGCTTTATCGCTTGCGGTCGGAGGAATGCATATGGCGAAGTCTTGTTATATGAAAAGTGAAGGTGTTTATGAATTTGATGCGAGTGATACAAAGATGCCAATGGTATACTGGTTTCTTATTGGATTTTCATCTGGTACAGGATTTCCGTGTTTTTCTTATATAGCGGATTTGCCAACGCAGGAAGAGAAAGTGGAAAAGTCTATGGAAAAAATTGTAGAATTTGCGGCAGGGAGAGACTTTAAAGAGACGGTGGAATGGATCGAGGATCAATGGCGCCGTGTGTTTGGGATAGGACATACTTTTGGATGGTATCAGTTGAATATATATAGGAATAACATCGGGCATGTGAGAAATTTTCTGGAAGTGGACAGAGGAATTGGATTGTGGATTTATAGCCAGATACTGTTAATGATATTGTTTTTATGTATATTTGTCTGTATTTTGCACGAATTCATTTATGGCAGAAATGGCATTTCCAAAATATTTTTTATCTGTGTGATTTTTGCGGGTGCTATTGTATATCAGGTAATAGGAGAGACACAGCCGTCTTACCAGATGGCCTGGATTACGGTTTTACTCATTTTGGCAACGGTTGGTTATGTATGGTGGTGTGAGTGTGTGTCCATGATTAAGGATCGGCTGTTGTTGGTAAATGTAGTGTTCTTACAAAGAGGCTTGGCAGCAGTTTTCTCTCTTTTGATGTTGATGACAGCAGTTTATATGTTTTACTTTTCGGCGGCATTTACAAAAACGGATGTTTTGGAAACAAATTACGTTGTATCGGTTACAGAGCGGGATGGAGAATTGGCAGGAGAGTCCATCATGCAGTCGTTTAAGGCAAAAGAGCCGTTTAATCATGTTTCTTTGGATATTATTCCTCATGCCGCAAATCGTGCAAAACCGTTGAAGTATGAATTAAGTCTTTTAAATTCTAAAAAGGGTACGGTCGCCAGCCAGGTTTTTGACATTCATCAGTTAGACGGAGAAAAGATGGACATGGCATTTGCGATGGTGTATCCGCAAAAAGAAGAAATTTACTATCTGTTATGCAGGCCAATATATGCTGACAAAGATAATTATATTGCAGTTAGCACATTTGATGAGAAGGTTTTTGACCTGTATGCAGGCGGTACATTGTGTGTAGATGGGGTTGGGCGCTGCCGTGATGCAAAATTTAATGTATATGCGGTGACAGCAACGCCATATGTTTCAAAAGTGAAATATTATCTGGCTTTTGGTTTCGTTCTTTTTTTAGAACTGTGCATATATAGGGAATTTCTCAGATTGTATGTATCAGAACATAAGAAAAAACAGGTTTTACCAGCGGAAGCTGATAGTAAGGAGAATAATGGATAAGAGTGTCTTGTATATGATCATACCTTGTTACAATGAAGAAGAGGTTTTGCCGGTAATGGCCCCGGTTTTTTTAGAGAAAATAAAATCGCTTATCAAGAGCGGGAAAATACATAATGAGAGCCGCATTTTATTTATAGATGACGGAAGTAAAGATAGCACATGGGAGATGATAAAAAAACTGGCGCAGGAAGATTTACATTTTATTGGAATCTCGCAAAGCAGGAACAGGGGACATCAAAATGCTGTATGGGCAGGCTTGATGGAGGCAAAAGATCATTGTGATATTACCATTAGTATTGATTGCGATGGACAGGATGATTTGAATGCAATGGATGAAATGATTGCGCAGTATTGCAATGGATATGAGATTGTCTATGGTGTCAGAAGCAATAGAGACACAGATGCTTTTTTCAAACGTTTCAGTGCAGAGAGCTTTTATAAACTGTTAAATTGGATGGGAGCAGAAGTTGTGTATAACCATGCAGACTATCGTTTGGTATCTGGCAGGGCATTGCAGGAACTTGCAAAGTTTAGGGAGGTAAATTTATATTTGCGTGGATTGATACCGTTAGTTGGCTTTGCAAGTACATGTGTTTTTTATGAGAGACATGAACGTGCGGCTGGGTATTCCCATTATCCATTGTCTAAAATGTTGAGTTTGGCATTTGACGGGATTACAAGCCTAAGCGTAAAACCAATAAAATTGATTATCAATTTTGGGGTTTTAGTATCGGCATGCAGTGCAGCTGGCATGTTATGGGCAGTTATTGTCTATTTGCTGGGCAGTTCAAATGCGGCATGGATAGGTGTGGTTAGCCTGATTTGTTTCCTGGCAGGTGTCCAGTTCATGAGCATAGGAATGATTGGCGAGTATATTGGAAAAGTATATATGGAGACAAAAGCGCGTCCGCGCTACATTATCTGTGCACGAACGTCAGATTATGACAAAACACATGTTTGCAAGGGGGGGGGAGAGAGAGAGAGAATGACAGGTAAATTGTGTTTTGGATAATTGGATTTTTAATGGATAAATATTTTTAAAATGGAATTGAAAAGAGAAAAATATGGAATATATTACGCAATATCATAAAAATATGATGTTTATAAAAAAGAATCCTTATGTGGGACATTTCGCACAGATTGAGATCCGCAGATTAGAAGTAGAAGAAACTGACAGTACATGGGAAGTCCGCATGAATGACTGGAAAGTTGTAAAATTGCACAAAAAAGGAGAATTTGACTATGAAGAGCTGTTTAAACAGAATCGGAAAAGAGTAGAAAATTTGGATAAAATATATGTGTTAAATGTGTTGCATACACTTTTGAGAAAAAGTGAAAATTGTGGCTATGACAACAAAGTTTATTTATATTATACGAATCTTCCGTTATTTCATGCGATGGCTGCGGTCGTTGATTTTAAAGAATTGTTATCAGATGGACAGTTTATGGTTGTTTTTAAACCGTGCTGTTTGGAAGATGCAGACATTATTGAAAAGGTGCGTGTAGACATTGACCTGAAAGAGATACAGAATATTGTGTTTTTATATCAGCCGCAGAGCTGCGGGTATGAGTTTTTTAGGGAAATTATTCGAAAAAGTCCCTATATTGTTTATGCAGATGGCTGGATGATGCATAGACAGTTGGAAGAAACTGAGAAACAGTTGGGAGCGAGGGGCCTGTTTTCTAAGTATTTTTTGAATGAGACAGAATATGAGTTTGATCTGATTTTGGAATATATGAAAATATTTGATGATAAAGTGGATGAAAGATTTACAGAAGTATCAGATCAGTTTGAAAAAATGTTCAGATATAAAAGAAAATTGTCCGTTTCTGATATTATGAAGGGATTATTTATTGCAAAGTATTATGTGCAGAAGCATAGCTGTATAGATTATGGAATTGTTCCGGTGGTTGTTTATTTTCCGGATCATTATCTAAGGTTTATGCATTGCTATGATACTATTTTGCAGCAATTTAAGAAAGTAATTTTTTTTCGTTTGGTCCGGAATCCGGTTGTCCGTACAATCAGGGCATATAAATTTATAAAAGATCATCAGCTTCACCACTTTTCAAAATTTATAAATGTACTGACTGAGGAACTGGTGTTTGACGAATATTCACTTGATCATGGAAAATCATTCTCTGTAAGGTTTGAGGATTTGAAACAGAATCCCGGTTCCGTATTGCCGGCTATTTGTGCATGTATCGGTATTCCATTTGCAAGGTGCCTGATGCAAGATTCATATGTTTTTAGAGAAGATGCGCTTTATGCGGATTTAGATCGGATTTTCAGTGACAGGGATATAGGCATGCTGCAGCTGTTGTATCAGGATATTTTACAATACTACGGTTATGAACCAGTATGCAAACTAAGCGGTATAGGGGATGTGAACCGCTTGCTTGATTATGTATTCGGGTTTGAGACAGAATTGGCAGATTTGTTAGGAATCTCTCCACGGTTTGTGCGTTTGGCTGTAAAGGAAGCACTGGCAAAGGCTGTGGGAAAGATTGGCCATATAAAGTTTCCGGAATATTTATCTGTGTAAGATAACTTTTGTAAATACAGCAATATTGAACAGGACAAAAATGGAATTACATATTTCGGATATGATATTGACAGAGATGAAGAAAGGAAGATACATCATAATGATACAGAAATTTTATTTTGAAGAAACAGATTTTCCAGGTGCTTTTCTGATTCAGCCATTTATAGCAGAAGATGAACGGGGAACTTTTATTAAAGATTTTTCGAGTGAAGTATTTGCACAGCATCATATTGCACATGACTTGAAAGAAGTATTCTACACGCAATCTTATAAAGGCGTTATAAGAGCGATTCATTTTCAAAGAGTGCAGGAACAGGCAAAACTGGTACGGTGTGTGTCTGGGCATATTTTCGATGTGATTGTTGACTTAAGGCCGGATTCTGATAAATTTGGAAAATGGCAGGGGTTTCATCTGACGGGTAAAAATCATACGGAATTGTTAGTGCCTAAGCACTTTGGGCATGGTTATCTTGTGTTGGAAAACGCAATAGTATCTTATAAGTGTGCGGAAAAATTTTATGGGGAATATGATGATGGAATACGATGGGATGATCCGGATATCGGGGTGCAATGGCCGTTAGAGCAAGTCGGCCATTCGGTGATTTTGTCTGAGAAAGATAAAAAGCTGCAGTCTTTTCAAGAGTTTTGCAGCAAATTATGAAAAGAATCCTCAGAAATGCTTTGTTTTAGACATTTCTGAGGATTTATGTGTAGTGCCCAACTGCTATTTTACTACAGCATTCAAAATCTTCCAATATTCTGTTTGCTCCACTGTCATTTCTTCTAATTGTCTATATACTGTTTTACCTCCTGGCCCTTTTACCCAGTCTTCTCTTATTTGGATAAGTTCTTCAAGCATCTTCTGCCTTGACAAATCCTGCCCATTTTGACTATATATTTTCTGCAGTACACCGGTCAGGATGAGACTCAGCAGGCAGATGAACACATGCACACGTATCTTCTGATCCGTCCAATGATATAGTGGACGCATCGAACAATATTCCACATTTTTTGAATCCCGGAATACGTTTTCAATTTGATCCTGCTCATCTCTGTTTTTGCGGGATAGCAAGCGGAAAATAAGCGAAAATAAGTTATAAAAAATTCATAAAATGTTTTGTTGCATTAACCGATATAAAATAATAAAATAGAGATAGAAAAGTATGAATTATAACGGAAGAACCATACTAACAAAGGAGGTGTTTATCATGGCAACTTCAAGTATCACAAAGAATTTTGTCATTTCCGGCAAGGAACAGGTGGAGATGTTTATCAATGCGATTGAAGAATCTGCCAAAAACCGTCCTGTGCGTACTCCTGTGGCTGCAAGGCAGATCAAAGGGGAAGAGGAAC